>CAZJSF010000114.1:0-9008 GCA_964548515.1 uncultured Thermodesulfobacteriota bacterium | reverse complement strand
GAGATTCCCGCCATCCGCCCCGGGCCGCGCCCGCCTCCGCGGCCCGTCCGTCCCTGCACCCGAAACGCCGCCAGGTGCACCACCTGCCCCTCGTGGACGAGCCCCCCGCCCGCCACCCCGTCCCGCTCCAGGCGCACCTGGGTTCCGAGCCCCACCGCGGGGAACGGCTCCGCCCGGGCCGCGGCCACGGCGGCCACGAACGCCTTCGCCTCGTCGGCAAGCGCCCCGGGGCGCAGCGCCACCACGCGGCCCAGCTCCGCCTCCACGGCGTCGAGTGCGTAGCTCGCCACGAGCTTCCCCCAGAGCCTCTCGAGCGTGCCCGGGGCGTCGAACAGGTCGAGCCCCGCGACCCGTCCTCCCACCGCGAAGACCGCGCCGCGCTGCCCCGCACCCGGCCGCAGCTCCCTCCGGTAGGCCTCGAGGTCCGGCGCCGCCTTCTCGTAGATGTCGCTCATGGCACCCGTGGGGGACTCCACGCCGAGGCTGAACGCCTTCGCGGCGATGGCTTCCCACACCTCTCCCTGCTCGGACCGCGGGTCCCCCGAGACCTTGAGGTTCTCGGAGACCTGCGCGGCCTTCTGGGCGCGGCCCCGGGAGAAGTGCAGGCGCTCGGCCGACGCGAACGCGGGGGAGCTCCACGACCAGCGCCCCTGCTCCACGCAGGAGACGGGGATCGTGACCGTCTGCCCCGCCGCTACGAGGATCGTGACGTTGAGCACGCGGTTCTGCTTGGCGCCCACGAGCTCCTCGCCGTCGACGAGCAGGACCGGGGCGTCTCCCCGGTTCTCGAACCGGAGCTCCGGCACGCTGCCCCCGTCGGAGACCTCGGTGACTCGGGCGGTGCCGGCCTCCAGGGCCTCGTCCAGGGTGACGTAGCCGGGGTTCCGGCCGCCTGGGCCCCGAAGGGGAAAGACGGCCAGGCTCCGGAAGGCGGCGGGCGGTCCCAGCTCCAGGGCGCCCAGGGTCTCGGCGATCGGGTTCATGGTCCTCCACCTCCTGCGCACGGCGGGGAGCCACGTCTCCCCGTTCCGCTGCCCAGGATACGGAAGACCCCTGACAGCCCCTGTCAGTCGAAGCCGACCCACGGGTCCCGAGGCCGCCGAGGGAACCCGGCTATCCCCGTCGCCCGGATGGGAAATTCGGAGCCGGGCCTGGGAAAGAAACTTCCCATCCGGTGGGCATGCGGGACCACGCCTTCTCTTCCGCCCCTGGATTTCCGCGTCAAATGGGGTTCCGGTCCGGCGGCACGTCCCTTGCTGCCACCAGGGTATCCCGAACCGGCGGCAGGAGCTTCCGGGGCCGCTGCCGCCCCGCGTCGACGCCCACGGGCGCCCCGAGAAACGTAGAGGCTCAAGGATGAGCGCCGCCCTTCTCCGACCGTTGCGCCTGCCCGCCCTCGCGGCGGCCGTCCTGCTGGCGCTCACGCCGGCCGGCGCCCGGCCGGCCGCCGGGGAGAACGCCCCCCTCGCGGCCCTCACGGCCGAGCTCCGGGCCCGGCTCCAGGAAGCCCCCGAGCACCTCCTCTCCCCCGCGGCCGTGGCCCGCTTCTACGAGGCCAGGGCCTTCCGGCCCGCCTGGGCCGACGGCCGGGGCGCCACGGCCGCGGCCCGCGACCTCGCCGCGGCGGTGGCGGACGCCGAGAGCCACGGCCTCCAGTCCGCGGACTACCACGCCGCCGCCCTGGCCCTGCCGTGGGAGCCGGGCCAGGGCCCGGCCGCGGGCGCCGAGGCCGAGCTCCTCCGGACCGACGCCTTCCTGACCTACGCCGCCCACCTCGCCGGAGGCCGGGTGCTCCCCCAGGACGTGGAGGAGGACTGGGAGCCGCTGGCGCGGGAGGCGGACCCGGGCGCCGTGCTGGAGCGCGCCCTCGCGGGAGACTGCGTGGCGGAGGCCCTGGAGGCCCTGGCCCCCGCCGACCCGGGGTACCGGGCCCTGCGCCGGGCCCTCGCGCGCTACCGAGCCATCGCGGCCGGCGGCGGCTGGCCCGGGCTGGCGAAGCCCCCGGTGCTCCATCCCGGTGACCGCTCCCCGGCGGCGGCGGTGCTGCGGGCCCGGCTGGCCCTGGAAGGCTACCTGGAGAGCGGGGAGGGGCCGGAGACCATGGACAAGGTCCTGGTCGGTGCGCTCCGCGCCTTCCAGGCGGCCCACGGGCTCGACGCCGACGGCGTGGCGGGCCGGGCCACCTGGGGCGCCCTCCAGGTGCCCGCGGCCGAGCGGGCGGCCCAGATCCAGGCGAACCTGGAGCGCTGGCGCTGGCGGCGGGGCGAGCCCGCCCCCCGGTATCTGCGCGTCAACGTCCCGGCCTTCCGCCTGGAGGCGGTGGAGGGCGGCGAGACGGTGCTCTCCCTCGCCGTGGTGGTGGGCCGCGGGGAAGACCCCACCCCCGCCTTCGCCGGGAGGGTGACCCACGTGGTCGTCAACCCCTCCTGGAGCGTGCCCCCGGAGATCGCGCAGAACGAGCTCCTGCCGGAGGTCGTCAAGGACCCGGGGCTCCTGGCCCGGCGCGGGTTCCGGCTGCTGCGCGGGTGGGGGGAGGGGTCCGAGGAGCTCGACCCCGCCTCCGTGGACTGGGGCTCGGTCACCGTCGCCCAGGGTCCCCTGCACTTCCGCCAGGGCCCCGGCCCGGCCAACGCCCTGGGGCGGCTCAAGTTCCTCGTCCCCAACCGCTTCCGCGTGTACCTGCACGACACGCCGGCCCGGGCGCTCTTCGGGAAGGCCCGGCGAGACTTCAGCCACGGCTGCATCCGCGTGGAGCGCCCCGAGGAGCTCGCGGCCTACCTGTTCCGGAACGACCGACGCTGGGACCCCGAGGCGCTGCGGGCCGCCATCGACGCGGGAGAGGAGCGGACCATCCCCCTCTCGGCCCCGGTGCCGGTGCACCTCGAGTACTTCACGGCCTGGGCCGACGGCGACGGCCCGGCCCACTTCCGGGCCGACATCTACGGCCGCGACGGGCGGCTAGACGCGGCCCTCTCCGCCGGTCCCCCCTCCACCTGACCCCGGCTCGGCGGCCGGCTGCGGTCCGGCGGCCGGGCGCAGGCGGCCCAGGGAGC
Organism: uncultured Thermodesulfobacteriota bacterium; assembly: GCA_964548515.1. GTDB lineage: Bacteria > Desulfobacterota > Deferrisomatia > Deferrisomatales > JACRMM01 > CAZGRT01. The sequence continues at coordinate 5,955 of CAZJSF010000114.1, read as the reverse complement.
AGCCGATCCCCACCGCGCAGAAGACGCAGAAGGCCGCGAGCCCCACCCGCAGGCTGAGGACGAAGGCGGGCACCGAGTCGGCCGTCACGGCGCGGGAGCCGAGCACCGCCGAGGAGACCACGGTCACGACGGTCATGGAGGCGAGCATCCCCAGGGTGCGCATGGTGGCGGCGAGGCCGGAGGCCACCCCCAGCTGCCGGGGCGGCACGCTGCCCATGATCGCGCTCGTGTTGGGGGACGAGAAGAGGGCGAAGCCGGTGCCGAGGACCAGGAGCACCCCCCGGACGAACCCCACGGAGGTCGCCTCCGAGATCGTCGCGGCCGCGCCGAGGCCCGCGGCGCACAGCGCCATGCCGGCGGTGGCCACGCGGCCCGGGGCCCAGCGGTCCGCGAGCCGGCCGCACGCCGGGGAGAGGAGCGCCTGGGCGAGGGGCTGGAGGACGAGCACCAGTCCGGCCTCGCGGGGGGACATCCCCTTCACGTACTGCAGGTACAGGCTGAGGTAGAACGTCACCCCGAAGGTCGCCGCGTAGTTGAGCAGCGCCGCCAGGTTGCTCAGGGCGAAGACCGGGTTGCGGCGCAGGAGCCCCACGTCGAGCAGCGGGTGGGCCGTGCGCGCCTCGAGCGCCAGGAAGGCGGCGCCCGCGGCCATCCCCGCCGCCGCCACGCCCCACGACCAGGGACCCCGCCCGAGGCTCGTCGCTCCCACGATGAGGAGCAGGATCGCGGACCCCCACGCGAGGGCACCGGGCCAGTCGAAGGGCTCGCCGCGCGCCTCGGCCCACTCCCCCCGCAGGGTCGCGCGCAGGAGCACGAGGGTCCCGATTCCCAGGGGCACGCAAAGGTAGAAGAGGGAGCGCCAGCCGAAGGCCGTCACCAGGAGCCCGCCGACGAAGGGGCCGCACGAGAGCCCGGCGTAGACGCTGGCCACCGACACCCCGAGCGCGCGCCCCCGCTGCTCCGGGGGGAAGACGGCCACCACGATGGCCATGCCCGTGGCCGCGATCATCGCGCCCCCGGCCCCCTGGAGGAAGCGCAGGGCGATCACGGCCTCGATGGTCCGGGCCTGGGAGAGCGCGCCCCCGACCGCCGTGAACACGCCGATGCCCCACTCGAACACCCGGCGGCGGCCGTGGATGTCGCCCGCCCGCCCCATGGCCAGCAGGAAGACCGACGCCGAGAGCACGTAGGCGGTCTCCACGAGCCCGAGCTGCGCGGCGCTGCCCCCCAGGTCCCGTCCCAGGGAAGGCAGGGCCACCCCCACCCCGGACATCATGAAGGGCATCAGGAAGTGGGCCACCGACACCGCGAAGAGGGTGGCGCCGGGGGAGCCCGTGGGGGCCCTCACTCGAGGATCTCCTCCTCGTCCACCACCTCCCACCCGTGGCGCTCGATGAGCGACCGGGCCAGCGTCTCCTGCTCCGCGTCGAGCAGCCACACCTCGGCGCACCCGCTGGCGTGGTCGTGCTCCCCCACGCCGCCCGTCAGGTGCTCGGTGAACGCCTCGTCCAGGGCCCGCAGGCTCCGGTCCAGGCCGCGGGGGTCCAGGTCCCGCCGCCGGGGGCGGATCCGGAAGAAGACCGCAGCGTCGCCGTTCACGGGGTCCTCCCTCTCGTGTCGGATCGATCCGGCTCGTCGGCGTAGGCCCCCGCCATGGCCGCGAGCTCCCGCCGGGCCGCCTCCCGCAGCTTCTCCGGGCCCACCACCTCGGCGAGCCGCCCGAAGCGGAGCACGGCGTGGAGGACCTCCCGCTCGCCCCTCGCGGGCACCTCCACCAGCACCTCCCCGTCGCACTGCGCGAGCACCCGCTGGTCGGGGTGCAGGGGCCGCTGGAGCACGTAGCGCGCCGCCTCGTCCCGGAACCGGAGCCGGGCGACGTAGGGCTCCCCGATGTAGATGCCGAGGCTCGTGTCGAGCAGCTCCTCCGGGTCGAACCCGGGGGGCGGCCGGAACTCCTCGTCCAGCGGCTCCACGTCCCGGATCCGGTCCGCCAGGAAGATGCGCTCCGTGCCCCGCAGGTGGCAGTGGCCCAGCAGGTAGATGTCCCCCTGGTACAGGCGCAGGCAGTAGGGGTCCACCACCCGCTCGGTCACCTCGCCCTTGAGGTTCTCGTAGGCGATCCTCACGCGGCAGTTCTCCGACGCCTGCTCCTGGAGCACCCGCACCACCCCCAGGAGGCGCGGCGCGTGGTGGGTGGGGGAGCGGTGGCTGAAGGCCACCTTGAACCGGCCCACGTACTCGCGGATCGCCGGGGGGAAGGCGTGCTGGAGCTTCACGAGCGCCGACTCCAGGAGCTCGTGGTAGGCCGCGTTGCCGAAGAGCGGGCTCAGGAGCGTCGCGTGGTACAGGGAAAGGGCCTCGGAGAGGTCGAAGGGGATCTGCGGCGGGGAGTGGCCCCGCAGAAGGCGGTAGCGCACGTGCTTGCCGTCGGGGACCTTCTCCAGGGGAAAGCCCGCGGCCTGGAGATCTTCCAGGTCGCGCCGGGCGGTGCGCTTGTTGACCTCGAGGAGCCGGGCGAGCTCGCCCATGGTCTTGCCGCGGTAGGAGACCGCGAGCTCCTGCAGGAGCGTCCACTGGCGGATGAGCTGGTTGGAAGCCAGGGCCCCTCGCCTCCCCCCGGTCCGGCGGAGACCGGGCCTCCGGGTCCTTCGGCGGCTCGCCGAACCGTCGGCGCCGGCGCCCGATTATAGACCCCCGGCGCCTTCGTTCACGAGGAAGAAGGGCCAGGTCCTGGCTCCGTACACGATGCTCGTGTACACTTGTCACACGAGATTCGCAGAAAGGAGAATTCCATGCTTCGCAACGTGACCTTCACCGCCGAGGAATCTCTCATCGCCAGGGCGAGGGCGAGGGCGAGACGCAGGCGGACCACGCTCAACGCAGAATTTCGGGAGTGGCTGCTTCGGTACGCTGATCAAGAGGGGAGAGGGAAGGCCTACAGGGCTTTGATGGAGAACCTTGCCCACGTGAAGGCCGGAAGGAAGTTCAGTCGTGACGAACTCAACGAGCGCTAGGTACTTCCTCGACACCAACGTGCTCGTCTATACGTTCGACGAGCGCGAACCCCGCAAGCGCGCAAGGGCCCTGGAACTCCTGGAAGGAGCGCTCGGGGGGGCCGGGATCATCAGCTACCAGGTCGTGCAGGAATTCCTCAACGTGGCCACCCGGAAGTTCGCTCGGCCGTTCGAGGCGTCCGAGGCGGCCGTGTACCTGGACCAAGTCCTCCTGCCCCTTTGCGAGGTGCCCTCGAGCGCGGCCCTGTTTCGCGCCGCGATTGCTGTGTCCGATCGCTACCGGTTCCCGTTCTACGACTCGCTGATCGTCGCGGCGGCCCAGAGCGCCCGCTGCCGCATCCTGTATTCCGAGGACCTGAGCCACGGGCAGCGATTGGAGGACCTCGAGATCGTGAACCCCTTCCTCTAGTCGAAGGGCCTCGTCCCACCACTCCCCTGCGCCTCCCGCACCTGCCCCGCGAACTCCCGCAGGGCCTCCCGGTACTCGGCCGCCCCCACGGCGAAGAGCGAGTTGTGGTCGGCGCCTGCGATCACCACGAGCCGTTTCCGCCCGCTCGGGGAGGCCTCGAACAGCGCCTCGGCCTCCGACACGGGGATGAGGTCGTCCCCGCGGCCGTGGAGGACCAGGGTGGGGCCGGCGTACCGGCGGACCTTGTCGAGGTTCCCGAACCCGTCCTCCTCCCCCAGGCCGAGGCTGCGGGCGGGCACGCCCAGGGTCTCGAGCAGGCCCAGCGTGTGGGCGAAGGCGCTCTCCAGCGCGAGCCCGGCCACCTCCGGGTGGCCCCGCCGGGCGGCCAGCTCCAGGGCCGGCGCGCTCCCGAGCGAGCGGCCCATCACGGCCAGCGGTCCCCGGTACCCGCCCCGCGCGAGCCAGCCCCGGGCGAAGTCGAGGGCGGCGTGGGCGTCGGAGAGGAGGGCCGAGGCCGTCGGGCGGCCCGACGAGCGGCCGTACCCCCGGAAGTCCGCGACGAGGAAGTTGAACCCGGCCGCCGTGAAGAGCGGGGCGAGATCGTCGTAGTCGGCGGCGATCTCCCCGTTGCCGTGGAAGAAGAGCAGGGTGGGGGCGTCGGGGCCGAGGGGGTGGAACCTCGCCCCCAGGGTCTCCGGCCCGGACGGGATCGCGAGCTCGGCGCAGGAAGGGGGAGCGCCGCCCCACTCCCGGCGGGGGAAGAAGAGGCGCCCCGAGACCTCGGGGCGGTCCAGCGTCGAGGCGTCCGGTCCGCTCATGGTGCCCGCCCTTCCGTCGTCGGGATTCCCTCCGCGTCCTCCAGCGCCCTCCCCAGGAACCGCCGGGCGTTGCCCCCGAGCACCGCCGCCTCCACCTCCCCGGGCAGGCCCAGCCCGCGCACGCACCGGACGTACTCCAGCGCCGGGCGCAGGTCGTGGCACGCGATGGCGTCGCTCCCCAGGAGGACCCGGTCCGGGTAGTCGGCGATGAAGGAGCGGTACGCCCCGGGGTCCGCCTGGATGAAGGGCCGCAGGCTCGAGATGTCGGTGACGACCGCCGGGAACCGCTCGAGCAGCCCCGCCATGCGGCGTCGGCTGAAGCCCAGGTGGGGGATCGCCACCCGCAGGCCCGGGTGCTCCTCCAGGCACTCCTCCACGAACGCCCCGTGGTGGCCGAGGTCCACGTGGTACATCACCGGAACGTCCCAGCGGGCCGCGGCCCCGAACACGGCGCGGTGGGCGTCGAGGTACTGCTCGGCGCGGATCCCGGGCACCCGGCGAAGGGGTGGCATGCGCATCTTGGCCTCGTCCTCCTCGCCGATGAGGATGTTCTTGAGGCCCGCGTGGCCCGCGCCCCACCAGGACCCCAGGTCCGAGCGCCCGTCCCAGGCGCGCACGTCGAGGAAGGAGAGCACCCGGAGCCGCCGTTCCTTCGCGGCCCACAGGGGCCGGAAGTCGAGCCACGCCCGCAGGTCGTCGTGGACGATCCGCGTCTCGTCGATGCCCGTGAACTCGCGGTACGCCCCGGGGATGAGGTGAACGGCCCGCTCCGGAGGCGCGCCCATGGAGGGGAGGGGGAAGACCACCACGGCCTCGTAGCCGCGGTCCTCCAGCCACTCGAGCTCCGCCGCGACTTCCTCGTGCCGGCGGCCGAACAGGCACCAGTGGACGTGCGCGTCGATCAGGCCGGCCATCGAAGGTTCCCTCCGCCGAGGCCCCGGTCGTTCGTCACAGGGCCGCCCACGGCAACACCTCCACGCCGTGGCGGGCCTGTGGCTGGGTGCCGCCGTACACCAGCGCAGCGGGAGCCCCCGGATCGCCCACGATCCCGCGCCACCGGTCGAGGCCGGCAAAGAAGTCGGGGGTGACCGTCTCGCCGGACTTGATCTCCACCGCCACGAGTTCCGTCCCCCAGTCCAGCACCACGTCCACCTCGTGCCCCGAGGAGTCGCGCCAGAAATACAGGTTCGGCTCCGCCCCCGCGTGGTAGCAGCTCTTCAGGAACTCGGACACGACGAGGCTCTCGAATACCGCCCCGCGAGCCCCGTGGAGGCGAAGGTCGTCCGGGGAACGGATGCGGAGGAGGTAGCAGAGCAGGCCGGGGTCCAGGAAGTACAGCTTGGGGCTCTTGACCAGCCGCTTCGAGAAGTTCCGGTGGTGGGGGCGCAGCAGTGCGACGAGGAAGCTCGTCTCCAAGATGGACAGCCACCGCCTCGCCGTCGTGTGGGTGATGCCGCAGTCGGTGGCCAGCGACGAGAGGTTCAGCAGCTGGCCGTTGCGCCCCGCGGCGAGGCGGACGAAGCGCCCGAAGGCCTCCAGATCCGCGACGTTCACGATGTCCCGGACGTCCCGCTCCACGTAGGTGCGGTAGTAGTTCGCGAGCCACTCAGCCGCGTCCAGGCCCCGGTCGTGGATGCGCGGGTAGAAGCCCCGAACTGCCACCTCCGTCCAGTGGCCGGCGAAGGTGCGACCGCCATCGAGCGGACCCCGGCCC
>CAZJSF010000113.1:0-9076 GCA_964548515.1 uncultured Thermodesulfobacteriota bacterium | reverse complement strand
CGACAAGGAAAAGGGCCGCATGCTCATCCGCGGAGCGCTTCCGGGCGGCCGCGGAGAGCGGCGAGAGGGGCGGGGCCAACCCGTTTCTGCCCTACGACGAGGTCATGTACGTCGCCGACGCATCGCCGACCCACGTCTGCCTGCTCAACAAGTTCCCGGTGCTGCGCGTGGAGGGGGAGTTGAACCGGTGGGGCCACGGCCTGTACGACTGCGTTTCGGGAGTCGGTGCCCACGAGGTGATCGTCGAGACCCCCGACCACCAGCGGGGCACGGCGGACCTCACGGTGGAGGAACTGCTCGACGTGCTGCGCACCTACCGCGCCCGGTTGTCCGACCTGCAGCGCGACCGGCGCCTGCGATACCTAATGCTCTTCAAGAACCACGGGGCCGAGGCCGGGTCGCGCCTCGACCACGCCCACTCCCAGCTCATCGCCATCCCGGAGATCCCGGGGCAGATCGCCACGGAGCTCCACAGCGCCTGGGAGTACTTCGGACGCAAGGAGCGTTGCCTGCTGTGCGACGTGGTGCGCCAGGAACTCGACGACGGGGAACGGGTGGTCTTCGAGGGTGCCCGGTTCGTCGCCTTCGCCCCCTTCGCGTCGGCGCTGCCCTTCCAGGTCTCCGTGGTGCCCCGCTTCCATGCCCACGACTTCTCGGCGACCGGCGACGAGGACCTGCTGCACCTCGCGAGCGCACTGCGCGAGGTGCTCGGCCGTCTCAAGGGGGTGCTCCAGGATCCGCCCTACAACCTCGCGCTCCACACGGCGCCTCCGCCCCATCCCCGGCCGGGACGGCCCGGGCTGTGGGACAGCCTCGCCCTCGACTGGCACTGGCGCCTGGAGGTGGCACCCCGCCTGAGCCGGATCGCCGGGTTCGAGTGGAGCACCGGCTTCCACGTCAACCCGGTCACCCCGGAGGAGGCCGCAGCCTTCCTGCGAGACCACCGGGGGTGAGCGAGCGCCGGGGCGTCAGACGCCCCTCACCGGCAGGAGGCCGGTGGTCTCGACCCCGTGGAGGCTGACCCGCGTTCCCAAGGCGTAGACCTCGACCCCCGCGGCGGCGGCGCGGCAAAGCCCCTCCGCGTAGGCCGGGTCGATGTCCTCGGCGGGTTCGAAACGGGTTCCGTCGGCCCGCTGCACCACGTACACCATGGCGGCCCGGGCCCCGGCCGCCACCTCGCGCGAGAGTTCCTGCAGGTGCTTGAGTCCCCGGGCAGTGACCGCGTCGGGGAAGCGCGCTGCGCCCCCCTCCACGAGGGTCACGTTCTTCACCTCCACCCAGCAGCGCCCCCGACCTTCCAGGAGCAGGTCGGCGCGGCTGCGGTCGCCGAGGGGGGGCTCCCGCCGGATCGTGGAGAACCCGGCGAGGGTGGGGATGACCCCTCCCCGGATGGCCGCCTCGACCAGTCGATTCGGCACGGCCGTGTCGATGCCGACCCACACCGGCCCCGCCTCGATGGCCTTCCACGTGTAGCGGAGCTTCCGGCCCGGATTGCGGCTGTCCCACAGGAGCGCGCGGTGGCCCGGATAAAGGCACCCCTTCATGGAGCCGGTGTTGGGACAGTGGGCCACCGTCCGGGTGCCGTCGGGCAGTTCCATGTCGGCGAGAAAGCGCTGCCTGCGGCCGAGGAACGTGGCGAGGACCAGGGGCTCGGGGAAGGGGAGGAAGGCAGTGGTCAAGGTTCACCCTGCGGCTGTCGATAGGGTCCGGGTGGGGGGATGCAGGAGGTGGATCATGAAGGGATTCGGTTGGCTCGTCATCCTGGCTGCTCTGTTGACCGTGACGTACCTCGTGGTGCGCGACCTCGACGTGCTGCAGGGCCGCCGCGGAGACCGCGTCGTGCTCGAGCCCATGGAGCAGGCGAAGGAAGCGGCGAACCAGGTCACACGAACCCGCGACGCGATCCAGCGCGGCCTCGACAACATCGACAAGTAGGGGGCGGGCCCCGCCCGTCCTCCGGAAGTCCCTCTCGGCTCGTCATCCCCCGCGTGCCCGCCGCAGGGCGAGTTCCACCTTCGCTAGGACTCCCCTCAGGATCCGGACGTCGCGCGGTTCCGGCAGGCGCCGGGAGACGATCCGGCGCATCTCGTTCATCATGCGCTCCGGCGACGCCTCTTCGATGAATCCGATCTCCAGGAGGACGCGCTCGAGGTGGGCGTAGAGGCCCTCGAGTTCGTCCGCCGACGCCGGGTGCGCCCGGCGCGGGGGAGCGGCGGCCGGGGCCCGGGCCTGGCTGACCTCGTACGCGAACAGGCCCACGGCCTGGGCCAGGTTCAGGCTCGGGAGCCTGCGGTCCGTCGGAATGCGCACCAGCCAGTGGCACCGCTCCAGTTCCTGGGTGGTCAGCCCGGCGTCCTCCCGGCCGAAGACCCCGGCGATGCAGGCCTCCGCGCACTGCTCGAAAAGCCTCTCCACCCCGCCGCGAAGGTCGAAGCCGTCGCGCCTCCGCTTTCCGAGCCGTGTCGTGAAGCCCAGCGCCACCTCCACACCCGTCAGCGCCTCGTCGAGGTCGCGCACCACGCGGGCGCCCCGGACCAGGTCCGCCGCACCGCGGGCCATGCGCTCCAGGGCCGGGTCCGCGAGGGCCGCCGGCGCCGGGTTGACGAGGACGAGGTCGTCGAGGCCGAAGTTCGCCATGGCCCGGGCCACGCTGCCCAGGTTGCCCCCGTACATGGGTTCCACGAGAACGATGGAGGTCCGGCCCACTCGCGTCCCCTCCCCGGTGGTTGGAAAGGAAGAGGGGAGGCCCGGGGCCTCCCCTCCGTCGTCCGCGTCCGTCCCGGCGGGGATTCCGCTACTTCTTGGCCGGGGCCTGGATGCCCAGGCGCTTCGCCGTGTGGTCGCGTCCCAGGTAGAAGTTCAGCCAGGAGGACGTCCAGAGAAGGTCGTAGTTGACCGGCGCCACGTGGTAGGAGCCCAGGGTATCCTCCGCGCCGTGGCTCTTGAGCCGCGGATAGGCGCGCACGTAGATGCACTGCTTCTCCTTGGGGTACACCTCGCACCACCCCTCGAAGCTCCCGCCGCACGGGCCGTTGCGCTGCCCCTTGGGGCACTGGCTCGTGGGGCAGAGGTAGGCGATGTCGAACAGCCCGCAGTCCCCGCAGTGCATGCACTCGTTGGTGACCACCTTCATCAGGTGCTCCACCCGCGTGAAGGCGTGCTCCAAGATGGACCCGTCCACGGCCTTCGCCAGGGCCTGCATCGGCTTGAACAGCGAGCCTTCCTTCTCGAACATCGCGTTGTGGAGCACCTTGAACGCCTTGTAGCCGAGCGGCGCGGCCGGCCGGTCGGAGGCGCGGTCGAGCGGGGTCTCCGTGTTCAGGCCCGTCTTCTCGTCCCGCTCGAAGTAGTACCAGCCGTTGGGCTGGGGGAAGTGGAACTCGCCCACCAGGTCGGGCCAGTTGGGCACGAGGGCCTCGCCCTGCTCGATGATCACCTCGACGTCCTCGTACTTCATGCCGTGGCCGCCGATGTGCACGCCGGCGAAACCCATCCCCTTCATGAACGCGTACATCTTCGCCGCCCGCTCGAGGCGCTTCGCCTTGCCCTTGTCCTCCGCCTGGGACTCCTTCTCGATGGCGGCGACCAGTTCGTTGGTGACCACGCAGCCGGGCAGCCCGTTGCGGTTCATGAGCTTCGCAGCGCCCAGGGGCAGCAGGTAGACGTTGCCGATGACCGGCACGTGCCCGAAGCCGAGGTGCTTCACCATCAGCAGGGCTTCCTGGAACTTGCGGGCGTCGTAGCCCAGCTGCGTGACGATGAACCCCGCGCCCGCCTCGAGCTTCTTCTTGAGCTTGTAGTACTGGCCCATCTGCTCGGACTCGACGGCCTTGAACGGGCTCACCGCCGCGCCGGCGAAGAAGTGGGTCGGGGCCAGCTTGGCCGTGCCCTTGAAGACCGGCACCTCCAGGCCCTTGTCCAGATCCGTGATCATGTGCAGGAGCATCGTGGGATCGAGGTCGAAGACCGGCTTCGAACGTCCCTGGTAGCCGCTGTACGTGTAGTCGCCCGTCATCACGAGCAGGTTCCGCACTCCCGAGCGCTCCATGCCGTAGAGCAGACCCTCGAGCTGGTTGCGGTTCTTGTCCTTGCACGTGAAGTGCACCAGCGGCTCGACGCCGAGCTTCAAGATCTCCGCGCCCAGCATCTCCGCCGAGATCGCCGGGTTGCCCCCCGGGTTGTCGGTGATCGTCAGGGCGTGGACCTTCCCGCCCTTCGCCGCCTGTTCGGCGGAAGCGATGACCACCTCCTGCGCCTTCTCGAAAGACCCGCGTCCGGGCACGAGCTCCCAGGTGACGCTGAAGGTCTTCGGGTCGAGAAGGGATTCCTGAAACCGGCTCACGGACTCGCCCACGGCGGTACCTCCTCCCTCGCATCAAAAGGACAGGGTCGGGACATTAAGCGGCGCGGATTATAGGAGAAGGGTTCACGGGAAGTCAACGCGCCGCAGACGCGGCCGGCGGGCACGAAACCCATTGAAGACAGTAGGGTTTCTTCTCCGGGAGTCCTTCCTTGCCCGACGCCCGTCCTGGGTGCTCCGGAGCGTCCGTGCACCGGCCCGGAGGGCCGGCCCGGACCGGTTGCCCCGGTTCCGACCTTGTGGGTATCCTTCGGGCCATGCCGGCCCACTCTCGCCCCGTGCGTCTCCTGTTGCTCGATTGCGACGGCGTCCTCATCCGTTCGGAGGCGGCGAACCTGGCGTACTACAACGCGTTGTTCGAGGCTTTCGGGCTTCCCGTGGTCTCGCGCAGCGATCGGGCCACGTTCTCGAAGCTCCACACGCTCTCCACCCCCCAGGTGATCGACGCCTTCTTCCCGGCGGCGCTCCAGGAGCCGGCGCGGGAGTTCGCGCTCGGTCTGGAGTACGAGCCCTTCGCGCGCCTCGTGGAACCGGAGCCGGGTTGGGGGGACGTGATCCGCTGGTGGAGGTCGTTCGGCCCCGTCGGGGTGGCCACGAACCGCGGCGTGAGTGCCCGGTCGGTGCTGCGCGCCGTGGGGCTTCTCGATCTCCTCGATCTCGTCGTGGGCATTCGCGACGTGGCCCGGCCCAAACCCCACCCGGACCTGCTGTTCCGGGCCCTGGACCACTTCGGCGTGTCCGCTGAGGACGCCCTGTACGTGGGAGACGCGGAGATCGACCGGGAGGCGGCGAGGCGGGCTTCGGTCCGCTTCCTGGGGTTCCGGCTCCCCGAACCACCGTCGGTGGAATCGGCGGCGGAGGCGGGCGAAGTACTCGCACGGCTTGCCGACCCGGCATCCGCTGATACCTTGGTGCCCGCAACCCTCTGACACGGGAAAGGAGACCCCCTATGGCCGACCTGACGAAGAAGTTTCACGAGCACACCGAGGCGAATACGCTCAAGATGGGCTGCCAGGTGAACGATTCTATGGTGGAGCTTTGCCCTTGCGGGTCGAAGCAGTCGTTCGCCAAGTGTCACGGCGCTCCTTGCGAGTGCGGTTCTGGAAAGCCCAAATTCAAGTGCTGCCATACGGACGACATCTAGCAGTTGGAACCGGGGGCGAGCCCCGCGTGGCGGGGCGCCCCCTCCCTTCCGGGCACCCTCCTTCCCACGCACGAACCCTCCACCGACCTCCGCACAGCCGGGCGGACGGGGCGGTGCGGTAGCCTCGCGTGCCGGCCGACCAACCGATGGGACGCAGGCTGCTGGTCGTCGAAGACAGCCGGGTGATCAGCGGCCTGGTCACCGATGCCCTCGTCCGCCACGGCTACGAGTGCGCCCCCGCGTTCGACGGGCTCGAGGCTGTCCGGGTCTTCGGGGCGGAGAGCGTGGACGGGATCATCCTCGACCTGAACATCCCCGAAGTGCACGGGCTCGAGGTGCTGAGGCACGTCAAGCGGGCCCGTCCGGAAACCGTGGTCATCGTCCTGACGGGACACGGTTCGGAGCAGACGGCGATCGAGGCGGTCCGGTTGGGGGCGGACGACTACCTGACCAAGCCGTTCCGGGAGGCCCGGCTGATCGAGTCCCTGGAGATCCACCTGCGCCGTGCCGACCAGCAGCGCCGGGTGGATGAGACCGGAGGCTCCCCGCCGCGGGAGGGAGTCCAGAACCTGGGCCGGCTCTTCCGCACGGCGCCTGTTGCCATGGTGCACGCCGACGGCGACGGCAGGATCCGGGCCCTCAACCAGGCGGCCGTGCGCATGCTGGGCCGCAGCGAGGCGGACGTGCTGGGAGCCGCACTCGAGGACCTAGCCGTTCCGGAGGTGCGCGCCCACTGGCTGGAGGCGGTGCGGAGCGACGCGGGCGGGGCGATGGGGTACGAGGGGGAGATCCAACTGCAGGGGCGCAACGGCCCGGTGCTGACGAGCGTCGTCGCGGTGGAACAGCCGCTCAAGGGGCATCTGATCCTGGCGCTTCGCGACCTGACGAAGCAGAAGGCCTTCGAGAAGCGCTATTTCGAGTCGAAGCGCCTCGCGAGCCTGGGACGGGTGGTGGAGGGCGTCGCCCACGAGGTGCGCAACCCGATGATCTCCATCGGCGGTTTCGCTCGGAAGCTGCGCGAGGAGTTCGGGGAGGACAGCCGGCAGGGGCGGTACCTGGACGTCATCGTGGCCGAGGTCGAGCGGCTCGAGCAGATGGTGCGCGACATCGAGGAGTTCGCCTTCTTCTCGAAACAGAGTCGGGCGCGGTGCCGCCGGGTGGACCTGCGGGGGGTGCTCGACGAGGCGGTGGATCGGGTGCGCTCGCGGACGGAGGGCGACGCCGTGGCCGTGCACGTCGAGGGGGCCGCGGACGAGTTCTTCGTGTACGGAGACCCCGAACTGCTGGGGGAGGCCTTCGAGGCGATCGTCGAGAACGCCTTCGAGGCCATGCCCCAGGGGGGCGAGCTTCGGGCCGAACTGCGGGCTGCCGAGCGTTGGGTACGGGTCGTGATCGGAGACACGGGCGTGGGCATCGCCGAGGAGGACCTCGACGAGATCTTCGACCCCTTCTTCACCTCAAAGACCCGCGGGGCCGGGTTGGGCCTCGCGAAGGCCTACCTCGTCGTGGAGGAGCATGCGGGGAGCATCGAGTTCGAGAGCCAACTCGGCAAGGGGACCGTCTGCACCGTGAGCCTCCCGGCGGACCGCCGTTCCATCCCGCGGGCGACTCCGTGAACGACCGGAAGCGGGCCGTCTTCCTCCTGGGACCCGAAGGGGAGACCGGTCCCGTGGCCGAAGCCCTGGCCGCGCAGCAGTACGAGGTCCGCTGTTTCTCCCGGGCCGAGGATTTCGCGCAGGAACTGCTGCGGGCCGCGCCCGGCGGCGCGGTCCTCTGGGACGAGGCCGACGTCGGGGTGGGCGCCGTGTACGAACTTCTCCGGCACCACCTGCCCTCCCGCGACTGCCGGATCGTGATGGTCCGTCAGGATCCGGACGGGGTTGCAGGCGCGCCAGGAGGTCCCTCCGCCGTCGTCGGCCGGCCGGTCGTCCCGGAGGAACTGCTCCGGGCGCTCGGGGCCTCCTTCGAGGACGGCGGCGAGGCCGGCACGGGCATCCCGCGGGTCCTCGTCGTGGACGACGACGCCAGCATCGTGCTCCTGGGCTCCCACATCGTGTCCAGCATGGGCATGATCCCGCTCGTCGCCTTCGACGGGCCCGAGGCGGTGGAGAAGGCGGTGCGCTTCCGGCCCGACCTCGTGCTCCTCGACATCAACATGCCCCGCATGGACGGGTTCGACGTGATCCGCGCGCTCAAAGCCGAGTCCACCACCGCCCTGATCCCGATCATCGTCTTCTCGGCCCGCAAGGACGAGGAGGACAAGGTCCGCGCTCTCGGGCTCGGGGCGGACGACTACGTGACCAAGCCCTTCAGCATCACGGAGCTCGGGGCCCGCATGGACCGGCTCATCAAGAGGACCCGCCTCGGGATGAGCGCCTCGAGCACCACCGGCCTGCCGGGGAGCCTAAGCCTCGAGCAGGTCCTCCTGCAGCGGATCCGCGACGCCCTGCCGCTCGCCGTGCTCTACATCGACATCGACCACTTCAAGTCGTTCAACGACCGCTACGGCTTCGCCCGGGGCGACAGCGTGATCCGGCAGACCGCCGACGTGATCTTCGGGGGCGTCCACGCCCACGGCAATGCGGACGACTTCGTGGGGCACATCGGAGGCGACGACTTCGTCGTGGTCACGACGCCGCCGCGGGCCGTGGCGGTGGCCGACGCGATCATCGAACGATTCGACGGCATCGTCCCCTACTACTACGACCGGGAGGACCGGGAGCGGGGCAGCCTCGTCACCGAGGACCGCAAGGGCCGCAGCGCCGCATTCCCCCTCATGAGCCTCTCCATCGCCATGGTGACGAGCGAGAACCGTACGTTCGGCCACCCGGGGGAGGTCGCGGACGTGGCCGCCCAGTTGAAGCGCCTCGCCAAGAGCCGCCCCGGCAGCGTCTGGGTCAAGGACCAGAGGGGAAACCATGAGAACGCTTCCTAAGGGGGCGCTTCTCCTGGCCGCGGCGCTTCTGCCCGCGGTCTCTTCCGCGGACATCTACTCGTCCCGGGGGCCGGACGGCTCCCCGTCCTTCACCGACGCGCCCACGGAGGCCGATTTCTCCATCTTCATCCGGGAGGCGCCGCCAGTCCTGCCCTGGCGGGAGGCGGTGGAACGGGAGGCGGAACGCTACGGCCTCGACCCGCGCCTGGTGCGGGCGGTGATCTACGTCGAGTCGGGGGAGAACCCGCGGGCGGTCTCCCCGAAGGGGGCGCAGGGGTTGATGCAGCTCATGCCCGCCACCGCCGAGGAACTGGGGGTGACCAACGCGTTCCGCCCCCGGGAGAACATCCAGGGAGGGGTCGGCTACCTGGCCTCCATGGTCGAGCGCTTCGACGGCCGCCTCGACCTGGCGCTCGCGGCCTACAACGCCGGGCCGGGCGCCGTGGACAAGTACGGCGGCATTCCTCCCTACCCGGAGACCCAGGCCTACGTCCGCAAGGTGATGGACGTATACCGCAGGCAGGGCGCGGTTCCCGGGGTTGACACGAGGGGGCCTCCTGGGCATAATCCGCGTCCCAAGCCCGAGCGGGAATAACTCAGTGGTAGAGTGCGACCTTGCCAAGGTCGAAGTCGCGGG
>CAZJSF010000112.1:0-9172 GCA_964548515.1 uncultured Thermodesulfobacteriota bacterium | reverse complement strand
ATACCTCCGCAAAGCCGTCCGCCGCGTCGAGGATCGACTTGATCTCGTCCGCCGAGAGCGGCGCGATGGCGAGGAGGTCCTTGCGGTCGAAGGCCACGGTCAGCTCCCGCCGCCCCGGCGGTCGGGCATGCCCGGCCCCCACGGGCCGCTCCCTGGCTCGAGCAGCGCCAGGGAGTCCTCCCCGCTGAGCTCCCGGAGCCGGAGCTCGACCCGCTGGTCGCGCACCGTGCGGACGACGTGGCCGACGTAGTCCGCCTGGATGGGGAGCTCCCGGTGCCCGCGGTCCACCAGCACCGCCAGCTGCACCGCCCGCGGGCGCCCGAAATCCATGAGGGCGTCGAGCCCGGCCCGCACCGTGCGCCCCGTGAAGAGGACGTCGTCCACGAGGACCACCACGCGGTCGTCGAGGTCGAAGGCGATCTCCGTCGGCTTGGGGACGGGGTGGCGCCCGGGCAGGGAGACGTCGTCCCGGTACAGCGTGATGTCCAGGCGACCCAGGGGGACGTCCACCCCCTCGGCCTGGCGGATGAGGTCGCGCAGGCGCTCGGCGAGGATGGCCCCCCGGGTCACCACGCCGACCAGCGCGAGCCCCTCGGTTCCGCGGTTGCGCTCCACGACCTCGTGGGCCATTCGGGCGAGGGTCCTGCGGACGGAGTCTTCGTTGAGGAGGAGTCGGTCGGCGTCGTCGGTCACGGCGCTAGCTCAAAAAAAAGCCTTCTCGCGTCGCTGGAGAAGGCTCGTTTCGTCGGAGGATTCGGAGGGCGGCCATTCCTTCCTCGGGGGGCCCGGGTCCGAAAGTCGGCGAACTATAGCATCCGCTCCGGGGGGGGTCAACGCCCTTGCTCCCGAACGGCCGCTCGGGGTGAAATGACTCCACCGGCGACCCAGGCGACGCCGGCCTTCCCGGACGAGGGGAACCGCGTGGAACGAACCAGGGGACCGCGGCCCGGCACGCGACGGCGCAAGGGGCGCCCCCGGCGCGGCACGACCAGGGGCGGGGGCGCGCCGGAGGCTTCCCGGCGGGACCTGGAGCGTCACGTGATCGTGGTCCAGCGCACCGTGAGGACCTGCGGCGGCTGCGGCCAGTGCTGCACCGAGGGGTACAACGCGGTGCGCATCCTTCCCCTGGAGGCGGCCCGGATCGCCCACTACCTGGCCGCCCTCCCCCGACTGCACCGCGACCGCCTGCTGGACCGCGCGCGCGATGCCGTGGAACGGTACGCCCTCCGGGACGACCGGCCCAAGGTGCGCTACACCTGCCCGTTCCTGGAGGACGACCTGCGGTGCGCCCTGCCGCTCGGCGTCAAGCCGACCGCGTGCCTCTCGTTCAACCCCCTCGATCCCGGCCGCTGCGGCCAGGAGCCCGCGTGGTACTTCCCCGTCCACGACCGGGAGGAGCGGGAGAACCGCCGCGCGGGACTCGGCGCGGGGGAGGCGCCGATCCCCGTGGCCGTCCTGCGCTGCATCGCGTCGCGGGCCGCCCCCTGACCCCACAACCCGGGAGCCACGCCATGCCCGACACCTACCTCGTCCAGTGCGCCGGTTGCGGCACCCGCAACCGCATCCCCCACGACAAGGCCTCCCTGGCCGGCCGCTGCGGCCGGTGCGGGGCCCACCTGCTCCCGTCCCACGCCCTCCCGATGGCCGTGACGGACGCCGCGTGGGGCGAGCAGGTCCTCGGTTCCTCCGTGCCCACCGTGGTGGAGGTGTGGAGCCCCCGGTGCGGCGTCTGCTCCCAGTACGAGGTGAGCGTGCGGCAGATGGCGGCGCGCCTCTTCGGCAAGGCCCGGGTGCTCCAGCTCAACGCCGAGGAGAACCCGGCCACCGCGGCGCGCTACGGGATCCGGGGCGTGCCCACCCTCCTCCTGTTCCGGGACGGCCAGCTCGTCTCCACACTCCATGGCCCTCAGGGAGAGAAGGGAATCCGGGAAATTCTGAAGGTGTGACACCAGCCCGGCCGGGCCGGGCGACCGTGCCGGGTTGTCGCCCGGCTGCGACAGCCCGAAGCCGCCTCCCGGGCCGCCCACCGGCACATCCCCGGCCCGGGCGTCTCCGAACGCAGACACCTTCGCACCCCGCGCGCCGGGCCGGCACCGCCCGAGAGCGCGAGATCCGCGTCGGGCTGCTGTTGGCACCCGGCTTGCAATACTCTCGTGGCAACGCCGACCCGCTCCTCCTAGGGCCGGTGCCGGTCGCACTCTGCGGCCCCTCTCTTCCTCTCCTCTCCTCCTCTCTTGGGGAGGGCCGCCCGGCCCTCCCCGCACTGTCTCCGGCGCCGAGGTCGCGTGGCTACGGCGCGTCGCGGCCCAGGTAGTGTCGCACCATGGAGGGCGCGCACGGACCGAAGTCGAAGTGCGGCGCCATGTCCCGGAGGAAGACCTCGCGCGGGTGCAGCAGGTAGAGCCCCTCGGCCTCGGCCACCAGCGTGCCGTCCTCGGCCTCGATGCCTCCCCGGCCGACGACCTTGCGCCCCGGCTGCGGCTCCGCCCGCGCCCGCAGCACGAAGCGCTGTCCCAGTCGGGCCGGGGCCCGGAACTGCGTGGTGAGGCTCAGGGTGACCGACGTGGTGGAGAAGCGGTGGCCCACCGCCCAGTAGATGACGTCGTCGAGCAGGGCCGACTGGAAGCCGCCGTGCAGGATGCCGGGGTACCCGCACACCTCCTCTCCCGGCGACACCGCGCCCACCACGGTGCCGGCGACGGGGTCCCAGGAGTACGCGATCCCGAAACCCCTCGGGTTGCCGCTTCCGCAGAAGAAACAGCTCCGAAACGACGGAAGGCGCTCCATGGTCGACTCCTCTCCGACCGGCGCGGGCACGGGGCGGACACGCCGGCAGGCCTTGAAAGTTCGGGGGATCGGCCTGTAGATTCCCCCAGCCGGGCACCGGTTGCAATGCCGGGCCGGCATCCCGAGGACCCGCCTGCGCAGAGCCGTGCCTTGTCCGCTGAAGCCCCTCCCCCCTCCCCGCTGACCGCCGCGGCCTTCGCGTACGCGGTCGCCTGCGCCGGAGGGCTGGCGGTGCTGCCCCACCTGGAGCGACCGCTCTCCACCTACGGGGCTCCCCACGCCGGGGCCGTGCTCCTGGGACGCGACCCCCTCCAGGGCCTGCTGTGGGGCCTCGGGGTGGGCGCGGCGCTCGCGGCGACGGGCGAGGGCCTGACCCGCTGGACCCCCTGGGGCCGGCGCCTCGCGCGCTTCCTCGCCCGCATCGCCGGACACCTGCACCCGGCCGACGCCCTGCTCCTCGCGGCCCTGAGCGCCCTGGGCGAGGAGATCGTCTTCCGGGGCATCCTGCTCCCCTACGGCGGCCTGATCGCCTCGTCCCTCGCCTTCGGCCTGGCCCACCTCGTTCCCCGGTCGGGCCTGTGGCCGTGGTCCCTCTGGGCGGCGGGCGCGGGTGCGCTCTTCGGCGGCCTCGCCCTGGCCACCGGGGGGCTGCTGGCACCGGTCCTCGGCCACTTCGCGGTCAACGCGATCGGCCTTCTGCTCCTCTCCGGGCGGCCCCGGTGATCGTCTCGGCCAGCCGGCGCACCGACGTCGCCGCCTTCCACTCCGGCTGGCTGCGGGAGCGGCTGGCGGTCGGCTGGGTCGACGTGCGGCACCCGTTCCGGCCCTCCCGGGTGCGCCGGGTCGACCTGACGCCCGCCCCCGCCGGACCCGTCGAAGCCCTCGTGCTGTGGACCCGTGACCCCGCCCCTCTCCTCCCGGAGATCGACGCGTGGGAGCGCCGGGGCCTGAGGACCCTGTGGCTGGTGACGGTAACGGGGTACCCCCGGGTCCTGGAGCCGCGCGTGCCCGAGGCCGACCGGGCGGTGGCGGCCGTGAAGGAACTCGCGGCCCGGGTGGGACCCGAACGGATCGCGTGGCGCTATGACCCGATCCTCGTCTCGCGGGCCCTCGGCCTGGACGCCGCCTGGCACGCCCGCAACTTCCAGCGGCTCGGCGAGCGGTGGGGGGGAGCGGCGCGGCGGTGCATCGTGAGCCGGTACGACGACTACGCGGCGGCCCGACGCCGCCTCGCGGCCGCCGGCGTCGACGCGGCCCCCGGGGAGGAGGCCGCCTCCGCGCTGGAGGCCGTCGCGGCCGCGGCGTCCGGGCTCGGCCTGGAGCTGCAGACCTGCTGCGAGGCCGACCCGGCCGGGGGAGTCCCGGCAGGGGCCTGCATCGACGGCGACCTCCTGGACCGTCTCTGGGGCACCGCCTTCGGCACCCGCCGCGACCCGGGACAGCGGCCGGGGTGCCGGTGCGCCCCCTCGGTCGACATCGGAACCTACGGGACCTGCGGGCACGGCTGCCTGTACTGTTACGCCCGGCGCGGCGGGCCCGGCCGAGCCGTGCGGAACCGCGCCGAGAGCGAGGACCATGCGAGACGCCACCGAGATTGAGCAGCGCTACCTGGTGGGCCCCGAGGCCCTGCCGCCCCTCCCGCCGGGCTCCCTGCTCGAGCAGTGCTACCTGGGCTTCGAGCCCGTCGTCCGGGTCCGCCTCGAGGGCGGCCGGGCGTGGCTCACCGTCAAGGGGCCGGGGCTCAGGGAGCGCCGGGAGGTCGAGGTGGAGATCCCCCCGGAGGCGGCACGGGCGCTCGCGGAGCTTCGGGTCCGGGGAACCGGGGTGATCCGCAAGACGCGGCACCGGCTCCCCTGGGGGGGGCGGACCTGGGAGGTGGACGTCTACCTCGCCCCCCTCGAGGGCCTCGTGATCGCCGAGGTGGAACTGGCCGACCGCGGGGAGGTCCCCGCGCCCCCGCCGTGGGTGGGGCGCGATGTCACCGAGGACCCCTTCTACACGAACGCCAGCCTGGCCCGGCTCCGCCGCTGGCCCCCGGAGCCGTGATGCGCCCGCACCCCCTCGCCACCCGCGTCCAGCCCCGGGACGTGATCCTCGTGTCGCTGGCGGAGAAGCCCGCGTTCTTCGCCCGCGTGGAGGAGATCCTCCCCGACCGGAAGAAGGGCTGGCTCCAGCTGCGCTTCCGGGTTCTCACCGTGCCGCCCCAGGAACTGACCTGGATCCTCGAGCCGGCCCAGATCGACGGAGCCCCCTTCACCATGGGCGGCACCCCGGTCGGCATCGAGCGCCTCCCCGACCCGGTGCCCCAGACGCCCCCCCCGGAGGAGGACCCGCCTGTCCCGGGCCCTCCGGGCAAGGTCGTCTCGTTTCCGGGCCGGGGACGGACCTGACGCCGTCGGGGTCCCGGGAGCGCGAACGACTCCCCGCGCGGCCCACCGCCGGCTTGCTCCTCCCGCCACCCCTGATAGCCTTGCCGCCGGGGAGGGAAGCGCGATGGAGATCCCGAGACGCAGGCTCGGCCGGACCGACGAGAAGGTGAGCGCCCTGGGCCTCGGGGGGGAGGGGGTCCTGCGCACCTACGGGCGCGAGGACGAGGCCCGGGAGCTGATCCGACGGGCCCTGGACCTGGGGGTCACCTACTTCGAGTCGGCCCGGGCCTACGCCGAGAGCGAGCAGTACCTGGGGCAGTCCCTGGGGGCGGACCGCAACCGGGTCTTCCTGGCGAGCAAGTCCCACAACCGCCGCGCGCGGGGCGCCCGGGCCCACCTCGACGAGAGCCTGGCCCTGCTGCGCACCGACCACCTCGACCTGTGGTTCGTCCACGACGTCCGCACCGAGGGCGACCTGGAGGCGATCACCGGGCCCGGCGGCGCCTGGGAGACCCTGGTGCGGGCGCGGGAGGCAGGGGAGGTGCGCTTCCTCGGGGTGTCGGGCCACCAGAGCCCCGAGATCCTCGTGCGCGCCCTGGAACTGCTCGACGTCGACTGCGTGCTGATGCCGGTGAACCCCGCGGAGGCCTTCGCCGGCTCCTTCGCAGACGCGGTTCTCCCGATCGCCCGGGAGCGCGACCTGGGAGTCGTCGCCATGAAGACCCTGTGCCGGGGCCTGGCCGCCCGGGTCCCCGGGTGGAGCGGCCCGGGGCCCTTCCTGAGCTACGCCCTCTCCACGCCTGGAGTCGCCGTTGCCAGCGTCGGCTGCGACGACCCGGAGCAACTCCGGGCCAACGCGGCAGCGGCCGCCGCCCATCCACCCCTGGCGCCGGAGGCGCGGGAGGTCCTCGAGCAGCAGGTGTTCCCCTACCAGCGCGACCTGCTCTACTACCGCACCCCGTGAGCCCCCGGTCGGCGCCGATCCCCCCTGCCGGAGGGGCCGACCCGACGACGGAAATCACGATTATCCGATCGGGTATCGCCGGGCCGGGAAGCCCGATTCCCGAGTGGACCGCCCGGACCCGGCTGTGGAGAAGTCCTCCCCCGGGCGCCGCAAAGCCCCGAGGCCGCGCCAGACAAGGGTTTCGGGCTCCTGACGTTGATTTTCCGGGCTTTTCCCGATTGCACAAGAATGCATCGCTCCCGAGCCCGGAGCCCACCGATCGGCCCGCGCCGAACGATTCCACAGCGTTGCCCACAGCTTGTCCACAGATCGGTGTGCAGAACCGATCGGGTAAAGCCCGGAGGCCTCCGGACGGGGCGCGGCGGCCGCGTCGGCGTTGACACCTCCCCGGCGATGCCGTACTAGGGGGCATCCCGCGAGAGGAGAACCCGTGAAGCCGACCGACCGCAGAAGCCGAAGGTCCCGCGCCAACCCGTTCCGCGTCGTCCACGAGGACGCCCAACTGCTCGTGGCCGACAAGGACCCCGGGATCCTCACGGTCCCCCTGCCGGGCAAGCGCTCCCGCAACCTCAAGGAACTCCTCGACCGGTACCTGACGAGCCAGAAGCGCGAGGCGCTCCCGGTCCACCGCATCGACCGCTATACGTCGGGGCTGGTGGTGTTCGCGAAGAGCCGCAGGGCGTGGTCCCACCTCGTGCGCCAGTTCCGGGCGAGGACCCCCGAGCGCGTCTACCTGGCCGTGGTCCGGGGGGAGATCGACCGGGAAGAGGGCACGCTCCGCCACCGCCTCGAACTCACCACCGACGGGTTCCGGCAGCGCGTCGTCGGCCGGGAGGGCACCGAGGCGGTCACCCATTTCCGGGTGCTCGAACGCCTCTCGGGAGCCACACTCCTGGAGGTGCGCCTGGAGTCCGGCCTCAAGAACCAGATCCGGGTCCAGTTCCGTGCCGCGGGGCACCCCCTCGTGGGCGACGTCCACTACGCCGCGGAGGAGGCCCGGGAGGCCCGGTTCGGCCGCCAGGCCCTGCACGCCTGGCGCCTCACCTTCGAGCACCCGGAGACCGGCATCCCGATGACCTTCGAGGCCCCCGTCCCCGAAGACATGGAGCAACTGCTGCGGCGCCTGCGACGCGCCCGCGTGCCGGAGTCCCGGACGGGCGCCGGCGGCGGGGAGTGACCGGTGCGCCTCGTTGACCTCAACGCCGACATGGGGGAAGGCTTCGGGCCCTGGACGATGGGCTCCGACCGGGAACTGGCGGCCCTGGTGACCTCGGCGAGCCTCGCCTGCGGGTTCCACGCCGGCGACCCGGCGGTGATGGCGCGCACCGTGGACCTGTGCCTGGAGCGGGGCGTGAGCGTCGGGGCCCATCCCGGCTACCCCGACCTCCAGGGCTTCGGGCGCCGGGACCTCGAACCCGGCCCGAACGACGTCTACGGGTGGACGCTCTACCAGGTCGGGGCGCTGGAGGCCTTCCTGCGGGCGCGGGGCGGCCGCCTCGCCCACGTGAAGCCCCACGGCGCGCTGTACAATCGGTCGGCGTCCGACGCCTCCGTGGCGCGGGAGGTGGCCAGGGCCGTGGCCGACTTCGACCCCGGGCTCGCCGTGGTGTGCCCGGCGGGCTCGGCCATGGCGGCGGCGGCGGCCGACCGGGGCCTCCCCCTCGCCAGGGAGGCCTTCGTCGACCGGGCGTACCGGCGCGACGGCTCCCTCGCTCCCCGCAGCCGGCCAGGGGCGGTCCTCTCCGACCCGGAAGCGGCCGCCCGGCGGGCCGTCGAGCTCTGCGCGGCCGGCGTCGTTCCGGCCGTCGACGGGGGCGAGGTCCGGGTGGAGGCGGACACCCTGTGCCTCCACGGCGACACCCCGGGCGCGCCCGCCATGGCCCGCGCCGTGCGCGCGGCGCTGGAGGGCGCCGGGATTTCGGTCGCGCCCCTGCCGCAGGTCCTGGCGGCACGGGGGGGCTAGGCCGTGGCGGTCCCGCCGGCCCGCACCCCGCGGATCCTGCCGTGCGGGGACTCCGCCGTCACCGTGGAGCTGGGCGACGGCATCTCCCGGCCGGTCAACGACCGGGTCGTCGCCCTGGGACGCGCCCTCGCGGGCCTGCCCGGGCTCTCCGCCGTGGTCCCCACCTACCGCTCCCTGTTCGTCCAGTACGACCCGTGGGAGATCTCCTACGAGAGCCTTTGCACCGAGATCGAGGCCCGTCTGGCCCGACGCCCGGCCGGCTCCGGACGACGGCTCCGGCCCGGCGCCGTCCGCGAGCTGCCGGTGTGCTATGACCCCCGCGTCGCCCCCGACCTGGAGGAGGTCGCCCGGCTCCACGGCCTTTCTCCCGGCGAGGTGGCGGAGCTCCACGCGGCGCCCGCCTACCGCGTCTACATGCTCGGGTTCACCCCGGGGTTCCTCTTCCTCGGCGGGCTCGACCGCCGGCTCCACACGCCGCGCCTCCCGGAGCCGCGTGCCCGGGTGCCGGCCGGGTCGGTGGGCATCGCCGGGGCCCAGACCGGGGCCTACGCCATCGCGAGCCCCGGCGGCTGGCGCCTGATCGGCCGGACGCCCCTGCGGCTCTTCGACCCCGCGCGAAGTCCCCCGTCTCGGGCGGAGCCGGGCGACACGGTCCGGTTCGTCCCGATCTCCCTGGCCGAGTACCGCCGCCGGGGCGGAGAATTCCCGTGAGCCCGTCGCCCGGCGTACTTCGCGTCCTCCAGCCCGGCCCCCTCTCGACGGTCCAGGACCTCGGGAGGCCGGCCCACCAGCACCTCGGGGTGCCGGCGGGCGGGGCCATGGACCCGGTCGCCCTGCGGGTCGCCAACCGCCTGGCGGGAAACCCCCCCGGCGCCGCGGGCCTCGAGGTCACCCTCGGCGGGTTCGAGGCGGAGTTCCTGCGGGAGACCGCCGCGGCCGTGGCCGGGGCCGACCTCGGCTTCGAGCTCGACGGCGAGCCCCTTCCCCCGGGCCGGGCGTTCCTCGCCCGCCCGGGCTCCCGGCTGCGCACCGGGGGGCGGCGGCGGGGGTGCCGGGCGTGGATCGCCGTGCACGGCGGGATCGACGTCG
>CAZJSF010000111.1:0-9179 GCA_964548515.1 uncultured Thermodesulfobacteriota bacterium | reverse complement strand
TCAACTTCTTCGTGGTGTTCGCTCCGGGCGTGCTCGAGGTCGCGCCCCACACCGAACTGGCGGCGATCTACGCCGCAGCGGAGGCCGACGCGGCCCTCTTCGACGCCCTGACCGGCCGTTTCTCGAACGTGTCCCTCATCTCCGTCAAGGAGGTGCTCCAGAACGTCGGCCGGGTGCTCGCGCACCTCGGCACCGTGTTCCGTTCGGTGGCGGGGCTGGTGCTCGGCATCGGGTTCCTGGTGCTGGCCGGGGCCCTGGCTTCCGACCAGCGGGGGAGGATCCGGGACGCGGTCGTCTTCAAGGTCTGCGGCGCCACGCGCAGCGACGTTCTCGGCGCCTTTGCGACGGAGTTCCTCATCCTGGGAGCCGGGGCTGGAATCCTGGCGGCCGCCTTGGGGACGGGGGCGGCGTGGGCCGTGGTGGTGGGCTTGATGGACGCGCCCTTCGCCTTTCCCGCCCTCACCGTCGGGGGCACGGCACTGGGCGGTGTCGTGCTCACGGTGGTCCTCGGTTTGGCCGGAACCGCGCGGGTCCTCGCCCAGAGGCCCGCTCCGTTTCTCCGGGGGGAGTGAAGGACGCGCGGCATCGAGTTCGCCCGGACGCCCCGCGCCCGTGGGCGGACGGGAAGGGAGTCGGTCGAAGCGATGGGAGAACGGTTGCTCGCGGGGGACATCGGAGGGACCAAGGCGACCCTTGCCCTCTTCCGCGTCCAGGAGGCAGGAAGGCTTGTCCTGGAGCGGGAAGCGACGGCGCCAACGGCGGCTCACGCGAGCGCGGCGGCGTTGGTGCGGGACTTCCTCGGCCGTCGAGCGCGGGAGGTGGAGGCCGCGTGCCTGGGGGTGGCCGGCGCGGTGCGCGACGGGGCGGTGCGGGCGCCGAACCTTCCCTGGACGGTGGGCCGGGACGAGATCCGGGACCTGGGGATCGGCTCGGTCGAGATCATCAACGACGTTCTGGCCACGGCGTGGGGGATCGGAGAGCTTCCGGAGGGGTGTTTCGCGGAGCTGAGCCCCGGCCGTCCCGACCCTGACGGCAACCGGGCCCTGATCGCGGCCGGCACGGGGTTGGGGGAGGCGATCCTGTTCCGCCACGCCGGGGCGTGGGTGCCGGCGGCATCGGAGGGCGGCCACGCGGACTTCGCGCCCACCGACCCGCTCCAAGCGGAGCTGCTGGCGTACCTCGACGCGATCCACGGGCGGACGAGTTTCGAGAGGGTCCTGTCCGGGCCCGGCTTGGGCAACATCTATCGGTTCCTGGTGGAGACCGGACGGGGAACCGGGTCGGCGGAGGTCGCCGCGTGCCGGGCGTCGGGGGACGTTCCCAGGATCATCGCCGAGGAGGCCCTGCGGCGCGTGGACACGGCCTGCGCCCTGGCGCTCGAAGTGTTCGTGAGGGTCTACGGTGCCGAGGCGGGGAACCTCGTCCTGAAGGCGCTGGCCACGGGCGGGGTCTACATCGGGGGAGGGATCGCCCCGAAGATTCTTTCCAGGTTGCGGGACGGGCCCTTTCTCGAGGCCTTTTGGAACAAGGGGCGGCTCTCCGCCGTGCTTCGAGAGGTGCCGGTCCGGGTGATCCTGGAGCCGAGGGCTGCCGTCTTCGGAGCCGCGCGCTACCTGCTCCAGGCGGGCTGACGGGCTCTTCTCCGCGAGGAAGAGGCGCGTGGCCGCCTCAGAGGGTCGCTTCCCGCCTCGTGGCCATCGGGGACGGGCCCCCCGATCGGGCAACGGGCGCGGGAGCACCCGTGAGTTCCACGCCCATCCCGCCGGAGAGGGTTTCGTCGTGACGCCCTCCCGAGCCGCGGACCCAGCGTACGACCCCTTCCAGGTGCACGGGCCCCCGGTTCGTCTGGACCGTCACCCGTACCCGGCTCCCCTGCAGGCGGGTGCTCGGGGAGCGAAGCAGCAGGCCCCTGGGGGAGATGTCCTCCACGAGGACGTGGACGGCCCCCGGGTCGAGCCGCGCGAGGAGTTGCGACCTCTGCCGCTTTTCCGTGCGGCGGTCGCCTCCGCGGCTTGCGGCCGCGACGGCTTCCGGGCGAGCGAGGTGGCGCGAAGCGGGAGGGGAAGTCTCGAAGGCCCTTCCCGGCGGGGGGCCTCCTCCCCCGTTGTTCCCGTTCCTCGGTCTCCGAGCGAGTTCCTCGCGGTGGGAGTCCACCATTGCCGTCAGCAGCGAGGGGTCGGGGATGATGGGGCGCACGCCCAGGAGGTCGTACTTCACGAGCTTGCCGACGTGCTCCATCGCCTCCTGCAGTTGGGGGAGGGCGGCGTCGAGGTCGCCGGCGCCCCTTGCCGTGGCGAGGCATTCTCGAATTCGGGCCACGCGGGTGGTGGCGTCGGACCGGAGGGCCTCATCGCACTCGCGGCAGAACCGCCCCTCTCCTCCCGACGTCGACCAGACCGCCCGCCCGCAGTATCCACATCGCTTCATCGCAGCACCTCCTGTGCCACTCCCCCGGTGCCCCTCTCCTTCGGGTCGTCGGGCAAGAGCACCTGCAAGTCCCGGACCACCATGGAGTTCGGCATCCGACGCGGGTTGTCGTGGAAGAGAAAGAGCCACTCGCCTCCCGGCAGGGTAAAATGATTCCATTCTATGGAATCCACGCGGAGCACTGGATCTCGGGGTTCCTCCGGTCGCGTGACCTCGGTTCGGGGGGGTGGGCTTTTGTGCTTCACACTCCCTCCCCGATGGTGTACGTTCTGCGGTTCGTCGTGCCCGTGCGAGAGTGGCGGAACTGGCAGACGCACTGGACTTAGGATCCAGCGGGCAACCGTGGGGGTTCGAGTCCCCCCTCTCGCACCATTCTCCCTGGAAACCTCCGGTCCGCCCCCCGGGGTTGTCGGGTCGGCCGCAGGGGGTCGTCTCCGCCCCGGTCCTGGGCAGACACCTGCCACCAGAGTCGCTCCCCGACCCGTCGGGCCCTGAGCGTGCCCGAGAACTCCCTCTCGGGAGGAAGAAGGAGTCGTCCTTGAAGGTGCAAGTCGAGTCCATCAGCCCGGTGAAGTCCAAGCTCGCCGTCGAGGTGCCCGGGGAAGAGGTTGCCCGGGAGCAGGAGGCCGCCTACCGCGACCTTCAGCGCACGGTTTCCGTCCCGGGGTTCCGCAAGGGCAAGGCACCGCGCCACGTCCTCCAGAGGCTCTACGGCGAGCGGGTGCGGTCGGACGTCGTGGGCCGGGTCATCGAGAAGGCCTATTACGAGGCCTTGCAGGCGGAGCAGATCGTTCCCGTGTCGGACGCCGACATCGAACTGCAGTCGGTGTCCGACACGGGCGGAGTGGCCTTCACGGCGGTCGTGGAGATCCGGCCGACGGTCGAGCCGAAAGGCTACTCGGGGCTTCGTCTGCAGAAGGAGAGGGTCGCAGTCGACGCCCCCGAGGTGGAAGCCCGGCTCGAGTCGCTCCGCTCCCAGCGGGCCACCTTCGAACCCTCCGGGGACGGCCACGAGGTGGGGCAGGGGGACATGGTGGTGATCGACTACGAGGGCTCCGTCGACGGAACGCCCTTCGCGGGCGGGCGAGGCGAGGACCGGACCGTCATCGTGGGCTCGGGAACCCTGGTGCCCGGTTTCGAGGAGGGGATCCTCGGCATGAAGGCGGGAGAGGAGCGCACGGTCACGGTGCAGTTCCCCGCCGACTATCGAGCCGAGGAACTGGCCGGCAAGGAGGCCGCGTTCCGGATCGCGCTGAAGGACGTCAAGGTCCGGAAGCTGCCGGAACTCGACGACGACTTCGCGCGGGACGCGGCCGGGGCCGAAGGCCTGGACGACCTCCGGGCGAAGGTCTGGGCCTCCATCGAGGGTGAGAAGACGAGCCGGGTCGAGCGGCAGCTGCGGGAGCGGACGATCGACTCCGTGCTGGATGCCAACCCCTTCGAGGTCCCCGACAGCATGGTGCGGTCCCAGCAGGAGTTCAGCCTGGAGCGCCTGCGGCGCGACCTCACCCAGCGGGGGCTCGACCCGGAGGCCCTGGGCATCGAGCGCCCGGACGTGCAGCAGTTCCACCGGCGGGCGGCGGAGCGGTCCGTCCGATGGGCCTTCCTCCTCCGGGCTCTGGCGGCGAAGGAGGAGTTGGAGGTTTCCGACGAGGATGTCGAGGGTAGGCTGCGCGCGATCGCGGAAGCCGACGGACGTCCCTACGAAGCGATCCGGGCCTTCTTCGAGCAGGATGACCGCATGGACGCCCTTCGAAGCAGCATGCTGGAGTCCAAGGTCCTGGAGCGGGTCCTCTCGACGGCCACGGTGGAGGAGGTGGAACCTGGAACGCTCGAGGGGCAGGGAGGGGCCGATGAGTAGCCTGATACCGTTCGTAGTCGAGAAGACGAGCCGCGGAGAGCGTTCCTACGACATCTACTCCCGGCTGCTGAAGGACCGCATCGTGTTCCTCGGGTCCGAGATCGACGACAACGTCGCCAACGTCGTGATCGCGCAGCTTCTGTTCCTCGAGTCGGAGGACCCGGCTGCCGATGTGTACCTCTACATCAACTCTCCCGGGGGGATGGTCACATCGGGGCTCGCGATCTACGACACCATGCAGTACGTCCGGCCCGACATCTGCACGTTGTGCCTGGGCCAGGCGTCCAGCATGGGGGCGCTCCTCCTCGCGGCCGGCACGGCCGGTAAGCGGTGGGCGCTGCCCCACTCGCGCATCATGATCCACCAGCCCCTCGGAGGCTTCCGCGGGCAGGCGACGGACATCGAGATCCATGCCCGGGAGATCCTGCGATTGCGGGGGGCGCTGAACCAGATCCTGTCGCGGCACACGGGCAAGGAAATCGAGACGATCGGCGCCGACACGGAGCGCGACTTCTTTATGGATGGAGAGCAAGCCGTCGCCTATGGTATCGTGGACAGGGTCATCGAGAAGCATGTTTCGGTGGCCGGCGGCACCTGATCTGCTCGGGAGAATCCAAGGGTGAATTCGAGAAAGGGTAAGGGGAGCGGGCTCTACTGCTCCTTCTGCGGCAAGGGCCAGGAGGACGTGCGGAAGCTCATCGCGGGTCCTACGGCCTACATCTGCGACGAGTGCATCACTCTCTGCAACGACATCATCGCCGAGGAGGCCGCGCCGCAGCCGTCCCTGGAGGAGAACCTCCCGGCCCCTGCGGAGATCAAGTCGTTCCTGGACGACTACGTGATCGGGCAGGAGCGGGCGAAGCGGGTCCTGGCGGTGGCGGTCTACAACCACTACAAGCGCATCTACGCCCAGCCGCGTCCTGGCGACGACGTCGAACTCGAGAAGTCCAACATCCTGCTCATGGGGCCGACGGGGTGCGGCAAGACGCTCCTGGCGCAGAGCCTCGCCCGGGTCCTGCGCGTTCCCTTCGCGATGGCGGACGCGACGAGCCTCACCGAGGCCGGCTACGTGGGCGAGGATGTGGAGAACATCATCCTGACCCTGCTCCAGAACGCCGACTACGACGTGGAGAAGGCGCAGAAGGGCATCGTCTACATCGACGAGATCGACAAGATCGCGAAGAAGACGGAGGGCCCCAGCATCACGCGCGACGTCAGCGGCGAAGGCGTCCAGCAGGCACTGCTCAAGATCCTGGAGGGCACCATCGCCAGCGTGCCGCCCAAGGGCGGGCGCAAGCACCCGCAGCAGGACTACATCAAGATCGACACCCGCAACATCCTGTTCCTCTGCGGCGGGGCCTTCGTGGGGCTCGAGGACGTCATCGAGCAGCGGCGCGGCACAAAGAGCATCGGGTTCGGCGCGAGCGTGAAGAGCCGTCGCCAGAAGCGCGTCGAGGGCATCCTCGGGGAAGTGCAGCCGCAAGACCTGATCAAGTTCGGGATGATCCCGGAGTTCGTGGGGCGCCTCCCGATCTACGCGGCCCTCGAGGAACTCGACGAGCCGTCGCTCGTGCGGATCCTCAAGGAGCCCAAGAACGCCCTGGTGAAGCAGTACAGGCGACTGTTCGACCTCGAGGGCGTCACCATCTCCTTCACGGACGGCTCCCTCAAGGCCATCGCCCGCGAGGCCATGCGGCGGAACACCGGCGCACGGGGGCTGCGGGCAATCCTCGAGTCGGTCATGCTCGACCTCATGTACGACATCCCTTCACAGAAGAACGTTCAGGAGGTCGTGGTCAACGAGGACGTGATCTCCCGTGGGGAGGCGCCCATCATCCTCTACGGCGGGCAGGACTCCGAGCGCCTCGGCACCGGCTGACCGGCGGGAGGACCAGCCATGACGACCCCCAAGAGCGGCTCCGACCGCGTCCTACCCCTCATTCCCCTTCGCGACGTCGTCGTCTTCCCCCACATGGTGATTCCCCTCTTCGTGGGCCGCGAGAAGTCCATCGCAGCCCTGGAGGAGGCCATGGCGGCGGATCGGGAGATCCTTCTGGCCGCGCAGAAGGAGGCCCGGGTCAACGAGCCGGGGCCCGGCGACATCCACGGCGTCGGGACGGTGGGGGCCATCATCCAGCTCCTCAAGCTCCCGGACGGCACGGTCAAGGTGCTCGTGGAAGGGCGCACTCGTGCCCGCCTGAAGAGCTACCTGGCCGCGGACCGGTACTTCCTCGTGCAGGCGGAAGAGCTGCCCGAGGCCGCCCAGCCGGACCAGGAAGCCAGCGCGCTCATGCGCACCGTGGTGGATTCCTTCGCCGAGTACGTGAAGCTCAACCGGAAGCTCCCCTCCGAGTTGGTCGGCTCGGCCCAGGCCATCGACGAGCCGGGGCGCCTCGCCGACACGATCGCCTCCCACCTCTCGATCAAGACGGGCGTGAAGCAGGAACTTCTCGAGATGGCGGCTCCCCGGGAGCGGCTGGAGCGGCTGCTCGCCCTCATCAAGGGGGAGAGCGAGGTCCTGGAGATCGAGCAGAAGATCAAGCGCCGCGTCAAGAAGCAGATGGAGAAGACCCAGAAGGAGTACTACCTCAACGAGCAGATGAAGGCGATCCAGAAGGAGCTGGGCGAGGGAGAGGACACGCAGAACGAGATCCGGGAACTGGCCAAGCGCGTCCAGGCCAAGGACATGCCCGACGAGGTGAAGGAGAAGGCCAAGAAGGAGATCCAGAAGCTCAAGACGATGTCCCCCATGTCCGCCGAAGCGACGGTGGTGCGCAACTACGTGGACTGGATCCTGGACCTGCCGTGGAACGAGGTCACCGAGGACAAGGTGGACATCCGCGACGCGCAGAAGATCCTCGACGAGGACCACTACGCGCTCAAGGAGGTCAAGGAGCGGATCCTGGAGTACCTGGCGGTGCTCAAGCTGGTGGGCACGACCAAGGCGCCGATCCTCTGCTTCGTGGGCCCCCCCGGCGTGGGGAAGACGAGCCTCGCCCGGTCGATCGCGCGCGCCATCGGTCGCAACTTCGTCCGCCTGAGCCTGGGCGGGGTGCGAGACGAGGCCCAGATCCGGGGGCACCGCAGGACCTACATCGGCTCGATGCCGGGCAAGATCCTGCAGAGCCTGAAGAAGGCCAAGAGCTCCAACCCGGTGTTCCTGCTCGACGAGGTGGACAAGATGAGCATGGATTTCCGGGGGGATCCCTCTTCCGCGCTCCTCGAGGTCCTCGACCCCGAGCAGAACGACACCTTCAGCGACCACTACCTGGATCTGGACTACGACCTGAGTCGGGTGCTGTTCATCACCACGGCGAACTACCTGCCCAACATCCCGCCGCCCCTGCGCGACCGGATGGAGGTGATCCAGATCGCCGGCTACACCGAGATCGAGAAGCTGCACATCGCAAAGCGTCACCTCCTCTCCAAGCAGATGGAGGCCAACGGCCTGAAGGGCGAGGACATCCGGATCACCGACGGGGCCCTGCTGGAGATCATCCGCCGATACACGCGGGAGGCCGGGGTGCGGAACCTGGAGCGGATGATCGCCAACGTGTGCCGCAAAGTGGCCAAGGACGTGGTCGCGGCGGCGGACAAGCCCCGGCGCAGGCAGAGCGTCACCCCGGGCCTCATCCCGAGGTACCTGCGCGCGCCGAAGTTCAAGTACGGCGTGCAGGAGGAGAGAAGCGAGGTCGGCTACGCGACGGGCCTTGCGTGGACGGAAGTCGGGGGAGAACTCCTGGGGATCGAGGTGGTGCTGCTACCGGGAAAGGGCAACCTGACGATCACCGGCAAGCTCGGGGACGTGATGATGGAATCGGCCCGCGCCGCCGTCTCCTACGTGCGCAGCAGGGCCCACCGCCTGGGGTTGGAGCGGGACTTCTACCAGAAGATCGACATCCACATCCACGTTCCCGAAGGGGCGATCCCGAAGGACGGTCCCTCGGCGGGCATCACCATGGCCACCTGCCTCACCTCGGCGCTCACGGGCATCCCGGTGCGGAAGAGCGTGGCGATGACCGGCGAGGTCACCTTGCGGGGCAAGGTCCTCGGCATCGGCGGCCTCAAGGAGAAGCTCCTGGCCGCCCACCGCGGACACATCGGCACCGTGATCCTCCCCCGGGAGAACGAGAAGGACGTGCCGGATCTGGACCTCCCGCGGGCGATCATGCGCGACATCGAGATCCTGTACGTGGACCACATGGACCAGGTCTTGGAGGCCGCCCTGGAGACGGAGAATCCCAAGTCCATCCTGGCGCGCACCCACGGGGCGACCCGCACGGTGGAGGAGATCCTCGGGCTCCCGCCGGCTCCCGCGGCGGTCCCGGGGGCCGCCCACGAGGCCGATGCGCAGCAAATCCAGTAAGAAAGGGGCTTGACACCCCATAGGCCGGTTGTTATAAGCCGTCCTCATTCTTCGACCCGTTACAAGGAGGAATGCCGTGACGAAGGCCCAACTCATCGAGGCGATGGCCGGGAAGGCGAATACGTCCAAGGCGGCTGCGAAGCGGTTTCTCGACGCCTTCACCGAGGCCGTCACGGAGACCCTCAAGTCCGGGGAGAAGGTGACCCTGGTGGGCTTCGGCACCTTCAGCGTCTCCCAGCGGAAGGCGCGCAAGGGCCGCAATCCCCAGACGGGCAAGGAGATCAAGATCGGCGCCAGCAAGTCGCCCAAGTTCAAGGCGGGTAAGGGCCTGAAGGACAAGGTCTCCTAGCCCGGGCGAAGTTCGTCCAGGCGGGTAGCTCAGTTGGGAGAGCGCCGGCCTTACAAGCCGGAGGTCGCAGGTTCAAGCCCTGTTCCGCCTACCATTGTGTGTAGGGACCCTTTCGCGGGGGCGTAGTTCAGTCGGTTAGAACGCCGGCCTGTCACGCCGGAGGTCGCGAGTTCGAG
>CAZJSF010000110.1:0-9215 GCA_964548515.1 uncultured Thermodesulfobacteriota bacterium | reverse complement strand
CTCCTGGAAGGCACGGACGCGTGCGTTGCGCCGATCCTGGACTTGGACGAGGCTCCTCGTCATCCCCACAACCGGGCCCGGGGAACGTTCGTGGAGTGCGAAGGGGTCGTACAGCCGGCGCCGGCTCCTCGCTTCAGCCGGACGGCCGGCGGAATCCAGGGACCTCCCGCGTGTCCCGGCGAGGACACCGAGGCGGTGTTGACGGAGTGCGGCTACAACCGGGAGGAGATCCGCGCGCTCGTGAAGGCGGGGGTCGCTTTCGGCCCGTGAGGGATTGTCGTCCCGGCAAATGTCCGATAAGATATATTATGTTAACTCTTGGATGTGGAGCCTCCGGCCCCGGCTCAGGGGGACCGGGACACCTCGCTCCCCGCCCCCTCCACTAGGACCGCCAGACCCTCCGTGATCCGCGCCATCATCCGATAGTCGAGCGTCTCCGGCAGGTCTCCGGCGCCGTGGTAGTTCGGGTTCCGGCAGAACGCGGTATCCGTGAGCATGACGGCCGGGTACCCGGCGTCCCAGAAGGCGGCGTGGTCGCTGAAACGCGTGGGCGGAACGATCCATCCCTTGCCCGGGAGCGCCAGCGTCTGGAGTGGGATGCTCCCGCCCCGAAGCACGGACGCAACCTCGTCCAAGAGCGAGCGGCTCCTGCGGTTCGCAACCAACCCGAGGAAGTCACCGGTGTTCGGGTACCCGAGGAAGCCCAGGGGAAACGGATACCGCTGCGTGCCCGGTTCGGGCCGGAAGTAGCCCACCATCTCGAGGACGACCGCTCCGCGGATGTCGAGCCTGCGTCGTCGGAGAGAGCTCGCCAGGACCCAGGCCCCCTGGGACGCGGTCCCGAAGAAGGGAGGCTCCTCCAGGGTGACGGCGGCAAGGGCCACGGGGACGCTGCCGGCGGATCTGGCGCCGAGCACTCGCCCCAGTTCGAGGAGTACGGCCACCCCGCTGGCGTTGTCGTCCGCCCCGGGAGTTCCGTGGATCGTGTCGTAGTGCGCGATGAAGACGCGGGGGTTCCCCTCCCAGCCGGCCCCGGGGGGCGTGGCGAGGATGTTGACATAATCCGGACCGCGGCCAGGAATCGGTTGACGTTCGACGCGCAACCCGGCGTCCTGCCATGTCTTTTCGATGTGGGCAGCGGCGGCCCGCAGCGCCTCGGGTTGTCGCCACGACCGGCCGCCGGAGGCGAGCCGTTCGACGTGAGACCGCAGCCTGGCCTCCAAGTCGGCGGCCGCCGCGCGTTCCGGTTCCGGCACTCGGGTACCGAGGGTCAAGGGTTCCTCCCGATCCGTGGTGAAGAGAAACACGGCAAGCAGCGACGCCAGGAGTCCACCCCGCGCCAGGAGCCGCAGTGCAGCTTGCCCCGGCGCTCGCACCCCTCCCGGAGCGACGCCCGGGGTCCCGTCGTCCCCCGTCAGGAGGAACTCCGGGAGCCGGCGTCCTCGGGACCCGGTGCCGCGCACGCAGGGGGACGGCCCCCTATCCTGCACACGTCGTCCGCTCGTTGCTCCCTCATCTCGTGGGACTCTTCGATCTGGATCGTCGTGTGGTCGATCCCGAAGGCCTTCAGCCGTCCGGTGAGCCGCTGCAGCAGGTCTTGCCGGCGGGGATAGCCGTCGGGGACGACGACGTGGGCGGAGAGCGCCTCCTGCCCCGTGGCGATCGACCAGAGGTGCAGGTCGTAGACGCAGCACACCCCCTCCTGCGCGAGCATCTCCCCCTCG
Source organism: uncultured Thermodesulfobacteriota bacterium (assembly GCA_964548515.1). Taxonomy (GTDB): domain Bacteria; phylum Desulfobacterota; class Deferrisomatia; order Deferrisomatales; family JACRMM01; genus CAZGRT01. The sequence goes on along the minus strand of CAZJSF010000110.1, from coordinate 7,491 downwards.
ATCTCCCGGTAGTCGAGGTGGGGCGGGACCCCCAGCAGCAGGATGTGCACGGCGTCTCGTACGAGCCCCCAGGAACTCCACAGGATCAGGCCGCAGATTCCTACGCTCACCAATGGGTCCACCGGGGACCACCCGGTGAAGGCCACGACGAGTCCCGCCGCGAGGGCGCCGACCGAGCCCACGGAATCCGCGAGGACGTGGAGGAAAGCGGCCCGCACGTTGAGGCTTGCGTCCTTGTGGGCGTGGAGCAGGCGGAGAGAGACGAGGTTGACCACCAGACCCATCGCCGCCACCGCGATCATCCCGGGCGCGTGGACCTCCGGAGGGTTCCCGAACCGCTCGTAGGCTTCGCGGAGCACCACGCCCACGATGGCCCACAGGGCGAGTCCGTTGAAGAGGGCCGCGAGGATCTCGAAGCGTCGATAACCGAAGGTCTTTCGCGTGGAGGGCGGCAACCGCCCGATCCTCAGGGCGAAGAGGCTCAACCCCAGGGCCGCGGCGTCCGTGAGCATGTGTCCGGCGTCCGAGAGCAGTGCCAGGGAGTTCGTCAACCATCCCCCCACCGCCTCGGCGCCCATGAACCCCACGGTGAGCATCAGGGACAGCAGAAGGCTGCGGCCCGACCCTCCCGTCCCGCCGTGCACGTGGCCGTGCGCGCAGCCGTGATGCTCCTTGCCCATGAGCGTCCCTCGCGGCTTGGATCTTAGCACGGGGGCCGCGGCGGGGCGACCGACGGGCGGTTGCGCCGCCGCGGGTCGTTGCTACAATGGGCGCGCTTGTTTCCCGAGACCCCCCCTGAGGGAGGAGCCGTTTCATGAACGCGATGACCGAGTCCCATCTCAAGAGCGCCTTCGGCGGCGAGTCCATGGCCAGGATGCGCTACGACCACTGGGCGACCCTGTCCGAGAAGGAAGGCTTCCCGGGCGTGGGACGGCTGTTCCGCGCCGTGGCCGCCGCAGAGAAGATCCACGCGGGCAACCACTTCCGCGTCCTGAAGGATGCCGTCGGAGACTGTCTGGTGCCGGCGGGGGGCGTCTTCGGGTACCGATCCACGAGCCAGGCGCTGCAGGGGGGCATCGACGGGGAGGCCTTCGAGATCGACCAGATGTACCCGGTCTACAAGGCCGTGGCCGAGTTCCAGGGGGAGAAGGACGCCCTGCGGAGCTTCCACTACGCGCTGGAGACCGAGAAGATCCACAAGGCGCTGTACGAGGAAGCCAAGGCGGCCGTGGACCAGGGGAAGGACATCGCCTGGGGATCGCTCGGAGTCTGCGGCGTGTGCGGCTACACGGTCAAGGGTGCCGCGCCGGACAAGTGTCCGATCTGCGGGGCTGTCCACGACAAGTTCGAGGTCCATCCCATCTGAACGAGTCACGCGACGGGAGGCAGTCCGCGGGCTGCCTCCCCTCCCCTGTTCATGCGCGCCGGAACCGGGCAAAGAAGAAGGCGTCCCCTTCGTACTCGTCCAGGTCCGCGGCGAGGCGGAACCATCCCTGGTCCGCGGCGGGGACGTCGAGCAGCGGCGCATGCTCCCTCCGGTCCCCCGGCGGGGCCGGCGCGAACTCGGGGTGCCGCGCGGCGAACCCGCGGGCCTGCTCGCCGTTCTCGCATTCCAGAAGGCTGCACGTGGCGTAGACCAGGGTCCCGCCCGCCTGCACGAGTCCCGCGGCCCGGTCCAGGAGTTCCGCCTGCAGAGCGACCAGTCGCAGCGCGTCCGCCTCCGACCAGCGCCAGGCGACGTCCGGGTTTCTCCGCAGCGTGCCCGACGAGGAGCACGGGGCGTCCACGAGGACCAGTCCGAAGGGGCCGAGTCGCTCCACGTCGGGCAAGCTCTCGACGACACGGACATTCCCCAGCCCCGACCGCCGGGCCCGTCGCCGCGTGTCGGCCAGGCGCCCCGGATCGACGTCGTGGGCGATCACCGAACTCTTTCCTCCCAGCATGGAGGCGAGCGCGAGCGCCTTCCCCCCACCGCCGGCGCAGAGGTCCAGGATGCGCTCTCCCGGCTTCGGATCGCACAGGCAGGCCACGAGTTGGCTCCCCTCGTCCTGGACCTCCACCCGTCCCTCCCGGTACGGGGGGCTGGCCAGCACGTTGTGCCTCCCCTCCACCCGGATACCCCAGGGGCTGCGGTGGGTCGGCCGGGCGGGAAACCCCTCCGCACGCAGGATTCGCACCGCTTCGTCCCGTGTCCCCCGGTGGGCCTGGGCCCGCAACGTAAGGCCCTGGGGGCGCTTGAGACGCGACAACTCCCGCACGGCCGCCCCCACCGTCGACCACGGACCCCGGGCGAACCACCACTCGGGCACCGAGAAGAGGACCGAGAGAGCCCGCAGCACCAGGGGATCCACGCCGGCGAGGGACAGCCGGGCGGCGGCGGAGATCTGGGAGACCGCCTGCTCCCGGAGCCGCCCGAGCCGCTCCAGGGCGAGAACCCACGGGAGGGCGCCCTCGGGGAGGTGGGGCACCTTGCCGGGATCGCCTCGTTGCTGGTCGAGAAGCGCCAGGAGCAACAGGTGGCCGTCGCCCGGCACCGCATCGGGCAGCGCGAGGCGCAACGCCTCCCGGTTGCGCGCCAGACCGTACACCGCGGTGCCGAGAAGCAGCCGATCGCTCCGCCCCATGGCCTTGTGATGCTGCTGGTAGCGGCGAAGCGCCCGATCCAGGGGCGCCCCTCCCCCGCACACGAGTTCCTCCAGGGACCCGGCGCTTCTCAGGATCCGCACGGCGTGGCGCAGGGAGACGTCCTCCCCCGGACGACCCCACCAGGCCCATCGGGGCCGCTCCCGGCGCTTCTCCCTATCGTGAGTCATTCCTGCTCCGTTTCCAGTACGTTGGACTTCTTCCGTTCACGTGCCGTATCAGGCGATTCCCTCGGGTTCCTCCGCCACGGGACGTGGTTCGAAGAACTCGAACACCGTGCGGCCGTAGCGCCGCACGCGAGTCAGGGGGAGGCCCTCGGTTCCCGTGGTGGGAGGCTCCTTCTCCTCTCGCTGGACCACGACCACCCCCGTGGGGTTCAGGACCCCGCTGCGCTCCACGGCCTCCAACGCCGCCCCCTGGAGACCCTTCCCGTAGGGCGGTGCCACCACGACGACGTCGAAGGCCTCCCTCCGGTTCGCGAGGTCCGGCAGCACGCGAAGCGCGTCTCCCGCGACCACCGCCACCCGCTGCCCGACACCGAGTTCCCGAGCGTTGGCCCGGATGAGCTGGGCCGCCGCTTCGTCGAGTTCGACGAACGTGACCGACGAGGCCCCGTTGGAGAGGAGCTCGAAGCCGATGGCCCCCGAACCTCCGAAGAGGTCCAGGACCTGCACCCCTCCGAGCCGCGGCCGCAGGATGTCGGCCAGGGCCTTCCGAAGCCGGGTCAGAAGCGGGCGCGTGCCCCGGCCTTCCGGGGTCCGGATCGCGCGTCCCCGGAGGCTCCCGGACACGATGCGCACGCCCTCGCCCGCCCTGCCCCTCAAAGCGGCCGCTCGCCGTCATCCAGGTGCTCCGCCCCGGGCGCGCGGCTCCCTTGCGCCGGGGTTCGGCCCTGATACGATGGAGCAGCCGTTTTGCCACCGATAGCGAGGAGGTCTGCCATGAAGCTGGTCTTTCGTCGAATCGTCGTGGCCCTCGGGGTGCTGGCCGTGGGACCGCTCGCCGCCGCGGCACCCGGGGCCGCAGCGGAGAACGTGCAGGAGATCCCCCGCCTCTTCGGAACCTTCAACCCGAAGCCGGGCGTGTGGTCGGAATACTCCGTGAAGGAGAAGGGCTCCGGCAAGACCTCCAAGATGCGCATGTCGATCGTCGGCGTGGAAGGCGACTCGTTCTGGTACGAGGTGGTGATGGACGAGGGTGGGAGCCGCAACATCATCAAGATGCTCCTCAAGGGCAGCCCCAACGACCCCGACAACATCCAGCGCATGATCATGAAGAGCGGAGACAACCCGGCGACGGAGATGGCCAAGGACTTCGTGGCGATGGGAAGGAAGATGGCGGCCCACATGTTCGAGAGCCGGAGCGGAGTGCCCGCCGACCCCGGCACCGAACTGAAGTTGGAGACCGGCGAGAAGAGGCAGGTGAAGGTTCCCGCGGGAACCTTCGAGGCGACGCTCAAGAAGATCCTCGATGCTCAGGGCAAGGTCCTCGCCACCTACGACTTCGAGCCGAGCGTGCTGCCCTTCGGCGTCATCACGTCGGACACGGAGCAGAGCGAGATGGTGCTCCTCGCCTACGGCAAGGACGCGAAGTCGGTGATCACCGAGACGCCCATCCCCCTCTCGGGGCCTCCGAGCATGCCGGCCAACATGCCCCAGGGAATGCCGCCCGGCATGAAGCGCCCCGCCGGGAAGTAGGTGCGCAGAGCGGCTCCTGCGCAAACCGATCGGCCCGGGAACCCCGGGCCGATCGACCTTTGAGAGCTCACGATCCCGCGACGCGGAGGCTCAGACCAGTTCCAGCCCGCTGAAGAAGAACGGGATCTCCTGGCCCGCCGTCTCCGGGGCGTCGGACCCGTGCACGGAATTGCGCTCGATGTCCACGGCGTAGAGCTTCCGCAGCGTTCCCTCCGCGGCGTTGGCCGGATTGGTCGCCCCCATGACTTCCCGCCACTTGGCGATGGCGTCCTCCCGCTCGAGGCACAGCACCACCACCGGGCCGCCCGACATGAACTTCGTGAGGCTGTCGTAGAACGGTCTTCCCCTGTGCACCGCGTAGAAGCACTCCGCCTCGAGCTTCGAGAGGCGGATCTTCTTCATCGCCTTGACCGCGAAGCCCTCCTGCTCGATGCGGTCCACGATCTTCCCGGTGATGCCGCGTGCGGTGGCGTCCGGTTTGATGATCGCAAGGGTCTGTTGAACGGCCATTCTCTCTTCCTCGCTTGGGTTGGTGGGAATCTCCGGTGCGGAGACCCCGAGTGTCAGCCGAGTGTGCCCGGGGGCTAGCCCTCTCGCCGCGCCAGGATGTTCGCGCCGTTGTAGCGGGCAGCCGGCCCCAGGGACGCTTCGATGCGGAGCAGTTGATTGTACTTGGCCACCCGGTCGGTGCGGCAGGGGGCGCCGGTCTTGATCTGCCCCGCGTTGGTCGCCACCGCGATGTCCGCGATGGTGGTGTCCTCGGTCTCTCCGGAGCGGTGGGAGATCACGGCCGTGTATCCCGCCTTGTGAGCCATTTCGATCGCCTGGAGGGTCTCCGTGAGCGTGCCGATCTGGTTGACCTTGACCAGGATCGAGTTCCCGACTCCCATGGCGATGCCGGAACGCAGGCGCTCCGTGTTCGTGACGAAGAGGTCGTCGCCCACGATCTGCACGGTGGACCCCAGCGCTTCGGTCAGCGTGCGCCACCCGTCCCAGTCGTTCTCGTCCAGCCCGTCCTCGAGCGAGTAGATCGGGTAGCTCCCCGTGAGCCGCTTCCAGTAGGCCACCATGGCGGCGGCCTCCTTCCGGGGCTCGGACTCCGCGGCGAGGTAGTAGTGGTCTCCGCGGTAGAACGAGCTCGCCGCCGCATCGAGGGAGATCAGGATGTCCTCCCCGGCCCTGTACCCGGCGCGTTCGATCGCCTGGAGGATGAGTTCGAGGGCCTCCTCGTTCGACCCCAGGTCCGGGGCGAACCCCCCTTCGTCCCCGATGGAGGTGCGGTGCCCCTTCTCCTTCAGGGTCTTCTTGAGGGCGTGGTAGACCTCGGTGCCCATCCGGAGGCCTTCCTGGAAGGTCGGTGCCCCGACGGGCGCTACCATGAACTCCTGGACGTCCACGTTGTTGTCCGCGTGGGCGCCCCCGTTGAGGATGTTCATCATGGGAACCGGGAGCAGGGACGCGGGCGTTCCGCCGATGTACCGGTACAACGGCATCTCGCAGGCGTCTGCTGCAGCCTTGGCGCACGCCAGGCTAACGCTGAGGATGGCGTTGGCCCCGAGCCTCTCCTTGTTCTCGGTCCCGTCCACCTCGCACAGACTGCGGTCGATCTGCACCTGCTCCCGGACGTCGAACCCCAGCAACTCGGGTGCGATGATGGAGTTGACGTTCTCGACGGCCTTCAGGGCCCCCTTCCCGAGATACCGCGACTCGTCCCCGTCGCGGAGTTCCACCGCCTCGTGCTCGCCCGTGGAAGCCCCGGAGGGCACGGCCGCGCGGCCGACGATCCCGCTCGAGAGGTGGACCTCCGCCTCCACGGTGGGGTTCCCCCGGGAATCCAGGATCTCGCGGGCGATCACGTCGGTTATGCTGAACATGGCACGTCCTCCCCTCTCGATCGAGTCCGAAGCCTCTGGCGACGGGCGGAGAAAGCCTCCCCCGCCGAGCGGCCCTCCTTCTTACTCGACGCGCCGGTCGGAGTCAAGAAAAAGCCCGGAAATCCAGGTTTCTAGGGACACGACCCGTATGGTAGCCTCGGAGCCGAGACCATCAACGGGAGGGAGTGTGCCGTGAACCGTTTCGAGGTAGGAACCCCGCGCCGGGAGTGTTTCGTGGACGTCACCGACCGGGCGGCCGGCGCTGTGAAGGAGGCGGGAATCGAAGAAGGCCTCTGCACCGTTTTCGTTCCCCACACGACGGCCGCGGTGACGATCAACGAGAACGCGGATCCCGACGTGGCTCGGGACGTCGTGGACTTCCTGGGCAAGTTGGTGCCGCAGAGCACCCGGTTCCGCCACGCCGAGGGGAATTCCGACGCGCACGTGAAGGCGAGCCTCCTGGGATCGAGCGTGCAGGTTCCGGTGGAGGGCGGCCGGCTCGTGCTCGGCACGTGGCAGGGGATCTACCTGGCCGAGTTCGACGGGCCGAGGCGCAGGCGGGTGTGCGTGGTGGTGCAAGGGAGCTGACCCGATGGCACCCTGTTCCGCTCCCTTCGTGCACGTGTTCCGGGGCGGGCTCCTCGAGAGCCTCCACCGGGGCCACCTCGCCGCGGTGCGCCCCGACGGCTCCACCGCGGCGAGCCTGGGAGATCCCGAGTTCCCGACGTTTCTCCGTTCCGCCGCGAAGCCCCTGCAGGCCCTGCCCGTCCTGGAGAGCGGTGCGGCGGACCGATACGGGATCTCGCCGGCCGAACTGGCGCTGATGTGCGGCAGCGTCTCCGGCCAGGACTTCCACGTCGCGGCGGTGCGGAGCGTGCTGGGGCGAGCGGGGCTCGACGAGGCCCATCTGGCCTGCGGCGTGCACCGGCCGAGCCACCGCCCCACCGCTCGCCGGCTCCAGGAGGAGGGAGCCCCGTTCCTCCCCGTCCACAACAACTGCGCGGGAAAGCACGCCGCGATGCTCGTCCTGTGCGCCCACCGGGGCTGGGACATCGAGGGGTACACGGAGCCCGCGCACCCGGTGCAACGGTGGATCCTGGAAACGGTGGCCGGAATGTGCGCCGTGGATCCGGCTGGCGTCGGGGTGGGCGTAGACGGCTGCGGGGTCCCGGTGTTCCGGGTGCCCCTGCGGAGCCTGGCCCGTGCCTATGCACGTCTGGCCGCCCCCGAGGCGGACCCGGCGGATGGCGGGATGCGGCAGCCGCAGCTGAGGCGCT
>CAZJSF010000109.1:0-9246 GCA_964548515.1 uncultured Thermodesulfobacteriota bacterium | reverse complement strand
TGGCGGGTGATCCGCGCATCCTCGTGCTCGACGAGGCGACCTCCGAGGTGGACCAATCCACCGAAGCCCAGATCGAGGAGGCGCTCCAGGTGCTCTTCCGCGGCAGGACGAGCGTCGTGGTCGCCCACCGGCTGGCCACGGTGCGCCGGGCCGATCGCGTCGTGGTCCTCACGAAGGGCCGGATCGCCGAGCAGGGCCGGCACGAGGATCTCCTGCGCCGCGAAGGCCTGTACCGCACCCTCTACGAACTCCAGTTCCGGAGGGGGATCGAAGGGATCCCCGCGGTCGGGCCGGAGCCCCCGGCGCCCTGAGAAACCGCTTGCGAGGACAGCGACCATGATCGACCTCGAAACCCACGCGCACCTTCCCGGGCTGCTCGCGCTGCTCGGGTTCCTCCTCGTGCTCTCGGCGTTCTTTTCCGGATCGGAAACCGCGCTGCTCGGCGCCGACTGGATGAAGATGCGCTACCTGGCCCGCAAGGGCGACCGCCGCGCCAAGATCCACCAGAGGCTCCTCGAGAGGCGAGACCTCCTCCTGGGGACGATCCTGGTGGGGAACAACCTCGTCAACATCGCCGCGTCGGCCATCGCCACGGCCCTTGCCCTGTCCTGGTTCGGGGAGAACGGGATCGCCATCGCGACGGGGAGCATGACCCTGCTCCTCCTCGTCTTCGGAGAGATCGCGCCCAAGACCTTCGCCAGCCAGCGCAGCGAGCCGGTGGCCCTGGCGGTGACGCCGATCTTCGCCGTGCTGAGCCGACTCCTGTACCCGGCGGTCGGGGCGGTGACCCTGCTGTCCAACGGCCTGCTGAGGCTGTTCGGTGCCCGACCGGAGGCCGCTGCCCGCCCCAGCCTCTCCGAGGAGGAGGTCCGGGCGCTGCTCGCCGAGGGGGCCGATGCCGTCGCCGTGGCGGAGAGCAAGAGAAGGATGCTCCACGGCATCTTCCAGATCGGACGCCGGAAGGTGCCCGAGGTCATGGTGCCCCGAACCCGGGTGCGCGCCCTGGACGTTGCGACCCCGCTGAGGGAAGCGGTCGAAGCCTTCGTCACCACGGGGTACACCCGCCTTCCCATCTACCGGGAGAACCTGGACGACCTGGTGGGTATCGCCCACGCCCGTGACGCGCTGGCCCTCCTGGGGCGGGGAAACGGCGGCAGCCTCGCCTCCATCGCCCGAGAGCCCTTCTTCGTTCCGGACTCCAAGGACCTGGAGAGCCTGCTCTACGAATTCCAGAGCAAGCGCACCCACATGGCCGTCGTCGTCGACGAGTACGGCGGCGTCGAGGGAATCGTCACCCTGGAGGACGTGCTCGAGGAGATCGTGGGGGAGATCCGCGACGAGCACGACGTGGAGGGGGAGTCGCTACGATTCCTCCCCGGCGGGGAGGCCCTCGTCCACGGGGGCGTCTCCATCCGGGACGTGAACCAGCGGCTCAAGCTCCGCCTGCCCTCCGAACACGACGTGACCTTGGGCGGCTTCGTCACCACCCACCTGGGGCACATCCCCGAGGTGGGCGAGAGCTTCCGCCACGGGTCCTCGCGCTTCACGGTGGAGCGCACCGGGCGCCACCGCGTGCTCCTGGTCCGGGTGACCCCTCTCCCCGCGCCCGCGGAGCAGCGACCCCGGGAACGAAAGGCCTGACGCCGAGCACCCGGGCCCATCTCCCCCCGCCCCGCTGCCTCCGACGGCCCGTTCGGACGTCGCGCCCTCCCCACCTCGAGCTCCGCACACCCCTGCGGGAGGAGCGTCTCCTCCCACGCCGCCCCACCCATCGGGTTCCCATCTTTCGGGGCTTATCCCTTGACACACCCGAACCCGGCCGATATATTCCGCGCAATTGTGGGATAGAGTGGGTTGAAGTGGGGTGTCGGGCCAAGGAGCAGGGATGTTCCGAGGGTGCTTCGAACATACCGTCGACGAGAAGGGCCGGCTCAGCATCCCGGCCAAGCTTCGTGACGCCCTGGAGAATACCTTCTCCCCGCCCCTGATCCTCACCCACCACAAGGACTGCCTGGCCGCGTACCCGTGGGACGAGTGGCGGCGGCTCGAAGCGAAGATGTCCGAACTGCCCACCTACGACGCACGGGTGCAGGCGTTCAAGCGCTCCATCTACTCCCCGGCCCAGGAATGCCCCCTGGACAAGGCGGGCCGCATCCTGATCCCCCCCACGCTGCGCACGTTCGCGGGGATCGAACGAGACGTCGTCATCGGCGGCATGGGCAAGTACATCGAGATCTGGGCCAAGGACCGCCACGCCGCCATGATGCAGGCGACCCTGGAGAACTTCGACGCCATCGCCGAGGCGATGGGAGCGCTGGGGCTGTAATGGCGATCGTGCGGGCGCGCCGGCAGGGCCTCCCCGTCGTGCGCCTGGTCGGCGAGGTGGGGCGGGAGCAGTGCGACGACCTGGCGAGGGAACTCGAGGAGGCCTTCCGCCTCGGCGCGGCCGAGGTGCTCCTCGACCTCAGGCCCACCTATCACCTGCACTACCGAGTGGCCGCCCTGGTCGTGGAGACGGCCCGCACGGAGGGGCGGCTCGGGTTCGTCGGGCCGAACCCCTACGTGCGGCAGATCCTTCGGGTGGCCGGGGCCCTGGAGAGCGAGTTTCCCGAGTACCGGACCTTCCGGGAAGCGGCTTCGGGCCAGGCGGCTTGAGCGGGCGTTACCACGACCCGGTCCTGCTGGAGGAAACCCTCGAGTTCCTCCTGACCGATCGCGACGGGACTTACGTGGACGGGACGCTGGGCGGCGGGGGGCACGCGGCGGCCATTGCCCGGGCACTCGGTCCGCGGGGGATGCTGATCGGCGTGGACCGGGACCCGGAGGCGCTTCGGGCCTGTGCGGCGCTCGAGGCGGAGTTCTCCGGCAGGGTGAGGTTGCGGCGGGGAGACTACGCCGCCCTCCGGGAGGTCCTGGCCGCCGAGGGGATCGACAGGGTGCGGGGGGTCTTGCTGGACCTGGGGGTCTCCTCCCACCAGTTGGATGCGGGGGCGCGGGGGTTCAGCTTCCTGCGCGAAGGCCCCTTGGACATGCGGATGGACCCTGCGGGGACCGTCACGGCGGAGGATCTGGTGAACGGGCTCGACGAGAGGGAGCTCGCCCGGCTGTTTCTCGAGTTCGGGGAGGAGCCCCGGGCCGACCGGGTGGCCCGTTTCGTCGCAGAGGCCAGGAAGCGCAAGCCGCTGCGCACCACGGCGGATCTGGCCAGGGTGGTGGAGAGGGCGCTGGGCCGCCGCGGAGGGAAGCACCCGGGGACGCGTGTGTTCCAGGCCCTCAGGATCGCGGTGAACGGGGAGTTGGACTCCCTCGACCGAATCCTCCGCGACCTGCCGGAGATCCTGGAAACCGGGGGACGCGCCGTCGTGATCGCGTACCACTCCCTCGAAGATCGCCGGGTGAAGCAGGCGTTCGTGAAGCACGGGGTCCGGTGCCCGGGGGACGGGCACCGCTGCAACTGCGGGGCCCCCGGAAGGCTGCGCGCCCTGACCCGGAAGGTGGTCAAGCCCGCCCGATCCGAGGTCACGGCCAACCCCCGGGCGCGAAGCGCGCGGCTCCGGGCCGCGGAACTGCTGGATGATTCCCCTTCGGGCGCATCCGATCGAGGAGGACTCCCATGAGCGTGATGAAGTCCGTCCGAGCCCTCGCACTGCCCGCCCTGTCGCTGTCGGTGCCCGAGTTCCGGCCCTGGGGCCGCCGGGCCGCCGTGTTCCTCCTGTGCCTGGCTTCGGCCCTGCTCCTGACCACGGTCCGCCTCGAGATCACGAAACTGCGCTACGGCCTCAGCGAGACGTACCGCCAGCGGGAGGCGCTGGCGGGCGATGTGGCCCGACTGGAGGTCCAGGCTTCCGCCCTCTCCTCCCCCAAGCGGATCGAGGAGCTCGCGCGGAAGATGGGCTTCGTCTATCCCGACCGGGGGAGTTACCGCATTCTCGATGAGTAAGGCCTCGGCGAGACGATCGCGGGAGGAGCGCGCCATCCGAGTGCGCCTGCGGGTGCTCTCCACCGCCGTGCTCTCCCTCTTCGTCGCCGCCGGTCTGCGGGCCGTCCACCTGCAGTGGTCAGCGGCCGCGGATCTCCAGGCGCGGGCCGAGGAACAACGGGTCCGCCGACTCGAACTGCCCCCGGCCCGCGGGACGATCTACGACCGGAAGGGCCGTGAACTGGCGAAGAGCATCACCGCCGCAAGCGTGTTTGCGGACCCCTCCTCCCTCCTGGGCGACACGGCCTCCCTCAAGCGCCTGTGCGGCGCGCTCGGTCTCGACCTCCGCGAGGTGAAGGAGACGCTGCGCAGAGGGGGCTCCCGGTTCGCGTGGATCAAGCGCAAGGTGACGCCCCGGGAGGAGGAGGCCGTCCGGGCGCTGGCGATCGCGGGGGTGGGCCTCGTGTCCGAGCCCCACCGCACGTACCCGAAGAAGACGCTGGGCGGCCAGGTGCTCGGTTTCGTCGGGCTGGACGGGCGCGGCCTGGGCGGCCTCGAGTACCGGTTCGACTCGGTGCTGCGCGGGGAGTCGGTCGTGGTCGAGGCGGAGCGGGACGCCCGGGGCTGCCTCATGCTCCCCCGCACCCCCGACATCGCGAAGGGTCAGGGAAACAGCCTGCACCTCACCCTCGACGAGGCCGTGCAGCACATCGCCGAGGAGGAACTCGGCCGGGCGGTGGAAGGGAGCGGCTCCCGGGGCGGCCTCGCGTTGGTGCTGGACCCGGCCACCGGGGAGATCCTCGCCCTGGCGCAGGCGCCCCCGTTCAACCCGAACACCATCGAGGAGAGCAGGGCCGAGGACCGCAAGCTGAAGGCGGTCGTCGACGTGTACGAACCCGGGAGCACGCTCAAGGCCCTCTTCGTGGGGCTGCTCCTGGACCGCCGCCTCGCCCGGCCCGGGGACATCGTCTTCTGCGAGAACGGGGAGTGGCGGGTCCACGGCCACACCATCCACGACCACCTTCCCCACGGATGGCTGAGCGTGGCGGACATCCTCAAGGTGTCGAGCAACATCGGGGTGGCCAAGCTCTCCGAGCGCCTCACCCCCGACGCGTTCTACGCGGGCCTCTCGCGCTTCGGGCTCGGCACCCCCACGGGGGTCGAACTGCCGGGAGAGTCCGGGGGGATCCTGCCGCCGGTGCGTTCCTGGTCGAAGATGTCGCCGAAGACCATCGCCTACGGTCAGGGAGTCTCCACCACGGCGCTCCAGGTGGCGTCCGCGATCTCCGCCATCGCCAACGGCGGGATCCGCATGAAGCCCCGCCTGGTGCGGGCCGTCGTGGACGAGACCGGGCGGGAGGTGGAGCGCTTCGACCCCGAACCCGCCGACACCGCCCTCGGGCGCGAGAGCGCCGCGACGCTGGTGCGCCTCATGGAGCGCGTCGTCGCCGAGGAGGAAGGCACGGCCGCGAAGGCAGCCATCCCCGGCTACACCGTCGCCGGGAAGACCGGGACCTCCTGGAAACCCGACCCCGACGGCCGCGGTTACCTCCGGGACAAGGTGGTGGCGAGCTTCGCCGGCTTCGTCCCCTCCCGGGCCCCGCGGATCGCGATCCTGGTGGCCCTCGACGAGCCGAGCCGCGGCTCCCGGTACGGGGGCATGATCGCAGCCCCCGCGTTTCGGGAGATGGCGGCGCGCATCCTGACCTACCTGCAGGTTCCCCCGGAGGCCGAAGCGGTGGCCGGGTCGGCGGCCGTGGCCCCCGCGAGGCCGCAGCGGGCACAGGAGGAGGTCGCCGGGGGCCACATGCCGGACCTGCGGGGGCTCACGATGCGGGAGGTGCTCCGGCGGATCGAGGCCGTGGGCGTAGGGTTGCGCCTCACGCTGGCGGGCACCGGGCTGGCTTCGGGCCAGGATCCCGCTCCGGGGACGGCCATGCGGGCGAACCAGTCGTGCCGGGTCGAGTTCCGGCCCCTTCTCTAGGCGCCGGCTCGAAGGAACGAGGATGAGGAGCGTGCGGCTCTCGCAACTACTGCAGGGCATCGCGGCCGAGGCGCTGGATCACGGTGACCCCGAGATCACGGGGGTGGTCTGCGACTCGCGGGCCGTCCGTCCGGGCTACCTCTTCGCCGCCATCCGGGGAGCCCGCGCCGACGGACACGCCCACCTGGAGCGTGCGGCGCAGGGCGGCGCCGTGGCGTGCCTGGTCGAGCGCCCGGAATCCGGCGGAGGGATGGTTCGGGTCCGCGTCCCGGACAGCGAACGCGCGCTCGGACGGGTTTCCAGCGCCTTCTGGGGGAATCCCTCGCGGCGGCTGCGGCTGGTGGGCGTCACGGGAACGAACGGCAAGACCACCACCGCGTACCTGGTCCAGCACCTCCTGTCGGAGGCGGGCATTCGGTGCGGCCGCCTCGGCACGGTTTCCTACTCGTTCCCCTCCGGGGAGGAACCTGCGCCCCTGACGACGCCGGACGCCCCCTCCCTGCAGGCCGCCCTGGCCCGCATGGTGGAAGAGCAGGCCGCGGCCGTGGTCATGGAGGTGAGTTCCCACGCCCTGGTCCGCCAGCGGGTGGAGGGCTGCCTCTTCGCCTGCGCGGCGTTCACCAACCTCACCCAGGACCACCTCGACTACCACGGCGACATGGAATCGTACTTCGAGGGCAAGCGCCTGCTCTTCCGGCGGTACGCCCCGACCTCGCCGGCCGTCGTCAACGCGGACGACGCCTACGGAAGACGCCTCCTCGGCGAGGTGGGTCCGCGGGCGGTCAGCTACGGGTTGGAGCGGGGCGACCTGCGTGTGCACGTCGAGTCGCTCTCGGCCCGGGGCTGTCGCGGGCAGGTGGAGCACGCGGGCAGCCGCTTCCCCCTCGAACTCCCGTTGGCCGGCGACTACAACGCCTCGAACGCCGCGTGTGCGCTGGCCGTCACGGCGGCTCTCGGCCTCCCCCTCGGCCCGGCCGTGGCTGCGCTGGCGCGCTGCCCCCAGGTGCCGGGCCGGCTGGAAGCGGTCCCCGACGACTCCGGTGTCTTCGTCTTCGTCGACTACGCGCACACCCCCGACGCCCTCGAAGGGGTGCTCCGGTGCATCCGCGGCTTTTCCGACGGCAAGGTGGTGTGCGTGTTCGGCTGCGGAGGAGACCGGGACCGGGGCAAGCGCCCCCGCATGGCCCGGGCGGCGGCGCAGTGGGCGGACGGCATCGTCCTCACTGCGGACAACTCGCGCTCGGAGCCGACGGAAGCGATCCTCGCCGAGATCGAGGCCGGCATGCCCGAGGGCTGGGTGCGGACGGCCTCGGTGGCGGACCTGCGGGGCGGCGCCCACAGATACTCGGTGGTGGCGGACCGGGCGAGGGCCATCCGCGCGGCCGTGGCCGCCGCCCAGCCCGGAGACACGGTCCTGATCGCCGGCAAGGGCCACGAGACCACGCAGACCATCGGGGGCACCGTCACCCCCTTCGACGACCGCATCGAGGCCAGGGCCGCCCTGGCCGAGAGGGCAGCCGCATGAGGCTCACCCTCCAACAACTGGTCGAGGCGACCGGAGGCTCGGCCACGGGGCAGGGAGACCTCTCCTTCGAGGGCATCTCCACCGACAGCCGCCGTCCCGCCCCCGGCAGCCTGTTCGTCGCCCTGCGGGGCCCCAGGCACGACGCCCACGACTTCCTGGGCGATGCCGTCGCCCGGGGCGCGCGGGGAGCGGTCATCGACCACGGCGACGCCCCCGCGGGGCTGGCGGTGGTCCGAGTCGACGACACGCTGGAGGCGCTGGGGCGTCTTGCCCGCTGGGTGCGAAACCGCCTCCGCCTCCGGGTGGTCGCCGTGACCGGGAGCGTCGGGAAGACCACGACCAAGGAGATGGTGGCCTCCCTGTTGCGCGCGGGCGGGCTGCGCACCCTCCAGTCGCCGGGCAACTGGAACAATCTGGTCGGCCTCCCCCTCACCCTGCTCGGCGCCCGCGGCGACGAGCAGGCAGCGGTCCTGGAGCTGGGGATCAGCGAGCCGGGGGAGATGGGGCGCCTGACGAGGATCTGCGAGCCCGACGTGGCGGTCGTCACCACCGTGGCCGAGTGCCACACGGAGGGGCTCGGCTGCCTGGAGACGGTCGCCCGCGAGAAGATGGCGATCGTCGAGGGGTTGAGGCCGGGCGGAACCGTGGTGCTTCCGGCGGGCGACCCGCTGCTCCGGCCGCCTCCCGGCGCCCGGACGCTCACGTTCGGGTGGGACCCCTCGGCTGACGTGGCGGGGTCCGGGTGGGAGTCCCTCCCGGGCGGGGGATCCCGGTTCCGGGCCGGAGCGCTGCCCGTGGAGCTCCGGCTGCCCGGACGCCACAACGCCACCAACGCCCTGGCGGCCCTGGCCGCCGTGCGCGCCCTCGGGGTCGAGTGCCCCCGCGCCTCCGAAGCGCTGGGATCGCTGCCCCCCCCATCGCTGCGGGGCGAGATTCGAGAGACCTCCGCCGGGGCCCACCTCCTGGTCGACTGCTACAACGCCAACCCCCGGGCCATGGAGGCAGCGCTGGAAACCCTGGGAGAGCTGGCGGGGGCGAGCCGCAAGATCGCCGTGCTGGGCGAAATGCGGGAACTCGGCGACCTCGCCCGGGAGGGGCACCTGCGCATCGGACGGGCGGCGGCAAAGCTGGGAGTGGAGGAACTGCACCTGCTCGGCCGCGCCACCACGTGGGTACGCGAGGGCGCCACCGCAGCGGGGATGCCGGCGGAGCGCGTCTGGGTCTACGACGACCGGGAGGCCCTGGCCGCGGCGGCCGCCCGGCGGATCCGCCCCGGCGACTGGATCCTGGTGAAGGGAAGCCGCGCCATGGGCCTCGAGGCCGTCGCCGAGAGCCTCGAGGCGCGCTGAGTCCTGCGATGAGGGAGCATTGATCTACCGACTCCTCTACAGCCTCCACGAGACCTTCGGGGCGCTCAACGTGTTCCGCTACATCACGTTTCGCTCCGTGCTCGGCATGCTGACGGCGCTGCTCCTCGCCCTGGTCCTCGGCCCCCCCGTGATCCGCGCCCTCGCCCGGCTCCGGGTGGGCCAGTCGATACGCGACGACGGCCCCGCGACACACCAGGCCAAGCAGGGGACGCCCACCATGGGCGGCATCCTGATCCTCATCGCCCTGGGACTCGCGACCCTGGCCTGGTCCGAGCCGGCCTCCGTCACGGTCTGGGTCGTGCTCGCGGTCACCCTGGGGTTCGGGCTGGTCGGATTCGCCGACGACTATCTCAAGGTGAGCCGCAGGAACGCCCGGGGCGTCTCCGCCCGGGTGAAGTTCTGGTCCCTCGTGGCCGTGGCCACGGCGGGGTGCACCGTGCTGTGGTTC
>CAZJSF010000108.1:0-9430 GCA_964548515.1 uncultured Thermodesulfobacteriota bacterium | reverse complement strand
CCTACTTCACGGTCGCCACGACCCTGTCGTAGGCGTCCATGACCCCCTGGAGGGCCGAATCCACTTCCCACTTTCGCGGGATCGCCTGCTGGACCGGGAGGGCCCCGATCTCGTCGAGCTTCTTCGTGAGCGCCGAGGCCTTGGCCTCGAAGTCGTGCCGCGCGGCCTCGAACTGGGGGTTGCTGTCCTCGCCGAGTTGGCGGCGGAAGGTCTGGATCTGGTAGCGCAGTTTCTGCACCTGGTCGCGCGTCTGGATGACGAAGTCCACCTTCCGTTCCTCGAAGGAGGTCTGGGCCACGACCATCTCCCCCGAGGCCGTCGAGGCGCCGGCGAGTACCGCCGCGGCAACGGCGAATACGAGGGTACTCCTCACGCTCCGTCGACGCATGGCGTTCTCCTTTCCGTGGGTTGTCGTTACGCGCCCGGGGCGGCCGCCCTCGGTACGCCCCGCCGACTGCGCTCTGCCCGAGCTTCCGCGGCTGGCAGCGCAACTGTACCCGGAGAAATCCTGCTTTTCAAACAGGATGGATCCAGGTTTCCCCCCGTTCGCCCGGGGCGAATCCTCCGGGACGCGGAGTTCGTCGGGTGTGGGGCTCCGGGGCCCTTCGAAACCCCGTTCAGCCGCCCGGGAGGGTCGATGCGGGAGGAAGGGTCCCGGCGCGTGCCGATCGGGAGGGCGGGGCCCGTCAGAACACGATCGTCTTGTCCAGGTGGAGGCCGTGCCCCGTGAGATAGAGCAGCATGCGCTTCACGTTGTCGGGCCTCACCTGCTGGCGGACCTGGTCCATCACGCCGGTGGGGTCGTGCGCCGTGGAGAAGGAGTAGATGTCCTTGCGGAACGTGCGGCCGACGCCCTCTCCCCCGCACAGGAGGGGCTTGAACGCCGAGCCGCCGATGTATATCGACTGGCCCGCGCGCGTCTCGATCGAGAGGATGATCTCGTAGCACTCCCCGGGTGCGAGTTCCCGGCTCAAGGTCACCTCGATGAAGTTTCCCTCGTCCTGGGGCCCCGGGTATCGGAACGACTCGATCGCGAGGGGGTCCGTGATGCTGCACGCGGCGAGCAGGAGAAGGAGCGGCGCGGTAGACCACTTCATGGAGCGTCCTCCGGAATCGAGTTCGGTCCCAGGGCCTGCCACCCGGCCCCCCACGGGGGCGTTCCGCCGGGCGGGGGAGCGGAGCCTGCCGAAGGGCCCGCCGGCCGGCATGGTACCAGCCGTGCCCCGGACCGCGAAGGCGAATCGTCTGCTCCGGCCTGCTCGAGGGTTTCCTTCGGGCATTGGCCCGCATCGAGTGTAGAATGCATCTTCGAAACGGCGCGGTCGGTCCGGTCGGCCGCGAGTCCATCCGAGGGATGGGGAAGGAGAGGACGAGATGAGACGGAGATGGTGGCTGGGATTGCTGGCGGCGCTGCTGGCGGGCACCGCGTATGCGGCGCCGGTGCGGTACGAACTGCCGACGCCGGGCGTGGTTTGAGGGAGCACCGCCGCGCGTGCCCGTGAGGCCGTGAAGGGAGTTCCCGCCGTGACGTCCGCCGAGGCGGACATGAACCGCCATGTGATGACCGTGGGCTTCGATGACGAGGCCACGAAGCTGGATGCGATCATCAAGGCCCTGAACGACGCCGGCTACATGGTCGGCGAGCCCAAGAAGCTCGACTAGGGTCGCAGGGGACGGGGGAGCCCGGCCCGTCGGAAGTCCGGCGGGCCGGGAGGGGTCTTCGCTCTCCCATGTCGGAAACAAAATACACAACCGACGTTTGGCGGCGCGGGGGCCTCCCGGGACAAACTCGCCGACGAACGCGGACTTAGGATTTTTTCCCACCGCGAACCTTGCCGGGCACGGAGCCTGCAAGGCCACCGGGACAGGCCCGCCGGGGCGAGCCGGGACCGTCAGCCACGGACCCTCTGCTGGTGGGCGATACCAGATCGAGCCTCGGCAGCGTGCGGCCCCTGCGGGATCCCCCCCCGAGGGGCCGAGCTATTTGATCGACCGGAATCAAACGGCGTAACCGGATCATGTCCCCGGCGTACAGGGGACGACGTCGTCTTGTGCGGGAGTCGTACCATGATGATGCGTCCGCGGAAGCGTGCCCTGTTCTGGCTGTCCGTCGCGGCGGCTCTCTCGTTCGCGGGGTTCGCCCTCGCGGCTCCGGTCGATGCGGAGCTGAGGAGGCGGGCGGAGCAGGGGGAACCGGAGGCGCAGTACCGCATGGGGGTGGCGCACTCCAAGGGCGAAGGGGCCGTGCGCGACGACGTGGAGGCGGCCGGGTGGTTCATCCGGGCTGCGGAAGGCGGGCACCCGGAGGCGCAGTTCATTCTCGGGCTCCTTTACAGCAGCGGTCTCGGCGTTCCCCAGGACGACGTGATGGCCCTCATGTGGCTCCGCGTCTCGGCTGCCTGGAGCAGGGGCGAGGACAGGGCCCTGGCGATGAGCCTGGCGGACGGCATCTCCATCCGGATGAGCTCGGCGCAAGTCGAGGAGGCCGAGCGCCGCGCGGTGCGGTGCCTCCCTCCTTCGGATTCGTAGCCCGCCGCTCTCCCGAGCATTCCCTTGGCCCGTTCGGGCTGCTATCCTGACCGAGAGCTTTCGAGACGTCGTTTGGCGCGGACGGGGCGCAAGGCCTTCCAGACCCCTGGGGCAGGCAGTTGGCCCCCTCCCGGGGGCGAAAGGAGCGACGCATGGCACAAGACAGGGACAACCGTGCGTACTACAACCTCGAAGGCGGTCAGCGATACCTGGTGGAGAAGGGCGGGGAGGTGAAGGCGGTCGCGCCGGGCCTGAGGCTGGTCGAGGCGACGGACGCCGAGGCGCGGGCGTTCCAGAAGAGAACGGGCCGCAAGAAGGCTCCCCGGGAGTACGGCCTGCCGGTGTAGGCCCTCCGCCCGGTCCCACCTCGAGTCCCCATCCTGGAACCCTGCGGGGCGGCGATGCGGAACAGCCATCTTTCGGACTCTCGGACCCCCCGCGGGCCGGGCGGGCTCGGGCCGTTGCTCGTCGCCGGGTTCGCGGTCCTCGTCGTGCTCCTCCTCGCCGGGACCGGCTCGTCCCAGGAACCCGACCGGGAGGCGCTCCGGGCCCGGGCCCAGGGAGGCGACGCCGCCGCTCAGTTCCAGTTGGGCTTCGCCTACGACATGGGTCTGGGGGGCCGGCCGGATGACGCGGAGGCCGTGCGCTGGTATCGGATGGCCGCGGAGAAGGGGCTCGCGGACGCCCAGTACAACCTCGCGGTGATGTACGACGGCGGGGAGGGCGTGGACAGGGACCCCGCCGAGGCGGTCCGCTGGTACCGCAGGGCGGCCGAGCAGGGCCACGCTCTGGCGCAGCTCAATCTCGGGGCGGCCTACGGAGATGGGCAGGGCGTGCCCCGCAGCTACCCCCAGTCGTACGTGTGGCTGAGCCTGGCGGCGGATCGCCTGGAGGGGGACGACCGGGAAGTCGCCCTTCGGAACCGGGAGACCGCTGCGTCGCGGCTGACCACGGGCCAACTGGCGGAGGCGGAGAGGCTCGTCCGGGAGTGGCGGCCGAGGCCTGTGGGCACCCGGGAGTAGCCGGGGGGCCCGGGGGGGCAGAGGCTCAGCGCTCCGAGCGCCTCCAGCGGTCGTTGTCCCGGATCCGGGCCTCGAGGTCGAGGAGCTCGCCTTCGAGGAACCGCACGAGCCGCCCGTCGCCGGCGCCGCGGGCGGCGTCGAGCCTCTCCAGGACCTCGTTCCGCTCCTTCCACAGGCGCAGCTGCTCGTCGGCGAGCTTCTTCTCGCGGACCCTGGTCTCGGCCTTCCCGGCGCCGGCGGTGTCGATGCCGGAGACGAGGCACTCGCTCTCGGTCAACACCTCCACGCCTGCCAGCCGCTCCGAGATCCCCGGCTCCAGTTCCGAGGTGATCTCGACGGCCAGCTTCTCGAACCGCTGCAGCTCCAGTTCTCCGGCCCGGTCGGTGAACAGGATCCGGCCTTCCGCGTCGCGCCCGACGACGACGAACCGGTGCCGGCAGGTCACCGCCGTGGGGTTCTCCACGGTGGCGAGGCAGGACAGGAGGGTGCGGCCGTCCTCCGCCCGGACCTCGTAGGATTGGACGGTGATCCGGATGTCCTGCCAGCGTCCTTCCTCGGCCCGCCCCGGGAGCGCGGACGCCGGGAGCAGGAGGAGCGCGAGCACCAGGGAGCGGACGGCGCGCCCCCCTCCACGGCGGTCGGGCAGCCCCACCTCGTTCCTCCCGTGTCCCGGGCGTTCCGGCGCCGAGGTCAACTCTCCCCCAGTTCCCGTTCGCGGATCCGGTGTTCCACGACCTCCTGGGCCTCCCGGAGCGCACGGCTCAACGCGACCGGGAATTCCGGCGGGGAGCGCAGGCGCCGGAAGGGTTCGGGGAGCCGGGAGAACTCGGCCGCGAAGCGGTCTCGGATCCGGTCGAGGGATTCGGGTGCGTGGAGCCGCCTTCCCCCGCGCATCACGGGTTGGAGGAGGGGTTCGCCGTTCAGGCACTCCCCGCGGAGCGCCAGGGTGTCCGCCGTCAGCACTCCGGGGCCCTCGGGCCGGAAGACCTGCTTCTGCCCGGCGAGGGTCCGCTTGCCCGAGCTGAGCTTGAGCACGGGCCGCCCGTCGTACTCCACGAGCTTGTAGGCGATGTCGTTGTACGGTGCGTCCGCGGAGACGCCGACCTTCGTGCCCACGCCGAACGCGTCGATCTCCGCGCCCCGGGAGAGGACGTCCTCGATCTTGAACTCGTCGAAGCCTCCGCTGGCGAAGACCGAGGCGTCGGGGAGGCCCGCGTCGCGGAGGATCCGCCGGACGTCCCGGCTCAGTTCGGCCATGTCCCCGCTGTCGAGGCGAACCCCCCGGAGCCGCCTGCCTGCCGCCTTCATCTCCTGCCCCACCGCTGCGGCCTTGCGGGCGCCCGCGACGGTGTCGTAGGTGTCGATGAGGAGGACGCAGTTCTCCGGGAACGTCTCGGCGAAGGCCCGGAACGCCTCGGACTCGTCTTCGAAGCTGGTCACGAAGGAGTGGGCCATCGTCCCGGCGACCGGTATGCCGTAGTGCTGGCCCGCCAGGACGTTGCTGGTGGCGCCGAACCCGGCCAGGTAGCAGGCCCTGGCCGCCTTGAGCCCGGCGTCGGTGCCCTGGGTGCGGCGCAGGCCGAAGTCCACGAGGCGGCGCCCCCGGGCGGCGTGGACGCAGCGCGCCGCCTTGGTGGCGATGGTCGTCTGGAGGTTTACCGCGTTGATGACGAAGGTTTCGACCACCTGGGCTTCCACGATGGGGGCCGTGACCTCCAGGACCGGCTCGTCCTTGAAGAAGAGACGGCCTTCCGGCAAGGCCACCACGTCCCCGGTGAAGCGCAGGCCCTCCAGGTATTCCAGGAACCTCGCCGAGAACAGGCCGAGGCCCTCCAGGTATTCGAGGTCCTCGGACCGGAACCGGAAGGACTCCAGGTAGGCGAGCGCCTCCTCCACGCCGGCTGCGACGAAGAACCCGCGGTCGGGGGGATACTCCCGGATGAACAGGCTGAAGGTGGCCGGCCCGTGCATGCCCAGGCGGTGGTATGCGGCCCCCATGGTCAGTTCGTACAGGTCCGTGAGCATGGCCGGGTTCAGGTGTTCGTTCATGGCGCCTCGGGGCCCGCGGGCCCGACCGTCAGCGGTCTTCGTGCCGCAGGAACACGATGCCCAGCGGAGGAAGCGTCAGCCGCAGCGAGTGGGGGTGTCCGTGGGAGGGGGTCGGCGAGCTCTCGACACCTCCCAGGTTGCCGACCCCCGAGCCTCCGTAGGCGCGGGCGTCGCTGTTCAGGACCTCGTCCCACCGGCCGGGGGCGGGAACGCCCACGCTGTAGCCGGTGCGTGGCACGGGCGTGAAGTTGCATGCCACGAGCACGGTGGAGGTGCCGTGCCGCCCGCGTCGGAGGAAGCTCGCCACGCTCTGTTCCCAGTCGTGGAAGTCCACCCAGGCGAACCCGTCGGGCTCGCAGTCCTGCTCGGAGAGCGCCGCTTCCGAGCGGTACAGGCCGTTGAGGTCCCGCACCCAGTCGCGCACGCCCCGGTGGGGCTCGGCCTCGAGCAGGTGCCAGTCGAGGCTCGCCTCGTGGTACCACTCGTTCCACTGGCCGAACTCGCCGCCCATGAAGAGGAGCTTCTTGCCCGGGTGGGCGTACAGGTACCCCAGCAGCAGGCGGAGGTTCGCGAAGCGCTGCCAGTCGTCGCCGGGCATCTTCCGCAGGAGCGACCCCTTCCCGTAGACGACCTCGTCGTGGGAGAGCGGGAGGAGGAAGTTCTCGGTGAAGGCGTACCAGATGCTGAAGGTGAGCTGCTGGTGGTGGTACTTGCGGTGCACGGGGTCGAGGGAGAAGTAGGCGAGGGTGTCGTGCATCCACCCCATGTTCCACTTCAGGCCGAACCCCAGCCCCCCGACGTGGGTCGGGCGGGTCACCATGGGCCACGCGGTGGACTCCTCCGCGATCACCTGGACGTCCGGGTACTCGGCGTAGACGACCCGGTTGAGGCGCTTGAGGAATTCGATGGCCTCGAGATTCTCGCGCCCGCCGTGGACGTTGGGCACCCACTCGCCCTCCCGGCGCGCGTAGTCGCGGTACAGCATGGAGGCCACGGCGTCCACCCGCAGGCCGTCCACGTGGTACTTGTCGAGCCAGAACAGCGCGTTGCTCACAAGGAAGGACGGGACCTCGTCGCGGCCGTAGTTGAAGATGTAGCTCTTCCACTCGGGGTGGTAGCCCTCCCGGGGGTCGGCGTGCTCGTAGAGGTGCGTCCCGTCGAAGAAGGCGAGGCCGTGCTCGTCGGAGGGGAAGTGGGAGGGGACCCAGTCCAGGATCACGCCGATGCCGCTGCGGTGGAGCTGGTCCACGAGGTACATGAAGTCCTGGGGGGGGCCGTAGCGGCTCGAGGGGGCGAAGTAGCCGGAGACCTGGTAGCCCCAGGACCCGAAGAACGGGTGCTCCATCACCGGCAGGAACTCGACGTGGGTGAAGCCGAGTTCCCGGACGTAGGGGATGAGCTGCGCCGCGAGCTCCCGGTAGGTCAGGAACCGGTTCCCCTCCTCGGGCACCCGGCGCCACGAGCCGAGGTGGACCTCGTAGATGGACATCGGCGCGTCGAGGGCGTTGCGCCCGCGGCGGGACTCCATCCACTCCCCGTCGCCCCAGGCGTAGTCGAGCCGCCGCACCACCGAGCTGTTTCCCGGCGCCCCCTCCCAGCCGAAGGCGTAGGGGTCGCCCTTGTCCGCCCGGTAGCCGCCCTCCCGGGAGCTCACGCGGTACTTGTACAGCGCGCCCTCCCCGAGACCCGGTACGAAGCCCTCCCAGATCCCCGAGCCGTCCCAGCGGGGGGCGAGGCGGTGCGCCCGGTCGTCCCAGCCGTTGAAGTCGCCGATCACGGCCACGGCCTCGGCGTTGGGTGCCCACGCCGCGAAGTGGACCCCCTCGACGCCGTTCATGCGGGTCGCGTGCGCTCCGAGCTTCTCGTAGAGCCGGAAGTGGTTGCCCTGACGGAAGAGGTAGACGTCGTGCTCGGTGAGGAGGCTGTGGCCGTGCTGGACGGGGTGCATGGGTTCTCCGGCTCCGTGGGGCTCGGCGCTCCTGCGGTGGGAGAGGGGCGGGCCGAAACCGCTCCTTGTAGCACGACTCCCGCGTACGTCCAATCGGGGCCCCGGTCGGAAGTGCTTGTATCCGGCCCCGGCGCTCGTAGAATGCAGGCTGCGACGCGAGGCGTCCCGCGGGTGCCGCTCGGGAGCGGGCCCGGGGGGTCTCTCCTGACGCGCCCCGGGGCGCGGGAGGTGCTGCCGTGATCGAGAGGCTCCTGGAGGGCAACCGGCGGTTCGTCACACAGACCTTCGAGAAGGAACAGGAGTTCTTCTCGGCGCTGGCCAAGGGACAGAAGCCGACGGTGCTCTGGATCGGCTGCTCCGACTCCCGCGTGCCGGTGAACACCATCACGGACACGAAGGCGGGGGAGGTGTTCGTGCACCGCAACGTGGCGAACATCGTCGCCAACAACGACTGGAACCTCAGCGCCGTCCTGGAGTTCTCGATCAACCATCTCAACATCCCCCAGATCATCATCTGCGGGCATTACGGGTGCGGCGGGATCGACGCCCTCGACCAGGACGACGGGGACGACAAGTACATCCCGATCTGGCTGACCAACGCCTACAAGGCGCGGGAGCGGGTGGAGGAGAGGATCCGGGCGCTCCGCATCGAGATCCCGCGGGAGCAGCGGCTCAAGCTGATCGTGGAGGAGAACGTGCGGCTGCAGCTCGAGCACCTGCGGGAGTACCCCTTCGTCCGCCGGGCGATGGGGGGCGGGAAGCTCGCGCTCTACGGGTGGGTGTACGACATGGAGACGGGGGCCATCAAGGTGCTGGAGGAGGACCGCTGCGGCTGCTGAGCGGCGGGGTGCTCCTCGGGGATCACCGCACGGCGGCGCCTTCCCGGGCCTCGCGGACGATCGCCGGGATCGTCTTCCATCCGAGGCGCCGGCACGCCTCGAACCGCATCCGCCCCGCCACGAGCCGGTACCTGCCTCCCTCGGGGAGCTTCGAGACCACGATGGGCTGGAGCAGGCCCTGCGCCTGGACGGTGCGGGCCACGGATTCGACGTCGCGGGGGTCGAGATGGAACACGTCGGTCTCGATGCGGTCGAGATCGAGATCGCGGATCTCCTGGGCGTCGGCGGCCGACGCGAGTTCCTCGGCTTTCGCGTCGGTCACGGAGCGGTAGGAGTAGACATAGGGGATGGCCATGTCGACGGCCGGGGTTCTCTGGACGTCGTCGAAGATCCTCTTCTCCAGCCGGTACGCCGTCTCGGCGCGGTCCTTCACGCGCGTCTGGTAACGCAGGCGCAGATACACCCCGTAGTCGTACAGCTCCGAGCGGATATAGGGCTGCCGGCCGGTCGTCTCGATGACGTCGCCGGTCACCTCCCGAGCCGCGTTGAGCAGGATCGCTTCCGCCACGTCCCAGTTGGAGTCGTAGGTGATCCGGATCACGACCTCGTCGAGCATGTAAGCGGCCTCCTGCTCGACGGTGTAGTTGATGATCACCTGCCCGAACAGCATCGCGTTGGGGACCAGCACGTTCCGGCCCACCGGTTCCTCGCTGGCGATGGCACCCCCCACCTGATCCAGCGTCACGTACATCGCTCCGACGTCCTTGACGTCGCCGGTGATCCCCAGTTCGGGAAACTGGACCCGGTCCCCCGGGCGGAACGGGCGCTTGAGCAGGACCAGCACCCAAGCCGCCACGCCGCTCACGGGTGCCTGCAGCGACCAGCCGAGGAACATCCCGCCGAACAGCGTCAGGAATCCGCCGAAGGTGGCCAGTTTCCCGAGCCCGAAGGCGAGCACGGTGAGTACCCCGGCCAACGCGGCCATGCGGTAGACCCGCCGGAGCATCTCGGCCTCCACCGGGGGGCGGCCGGCCAGGGCGAGC
>CAZJSF010000107.1:0-9516 GCA_964548515.1 uncultured Thermodesulfobacteriota bacterium | reverse complement strand
GAACGCCGTGCCCGCGGTCAGCGTGATCACCGTCATGAGCCGGAAGCCCCAGCCGCTCGCCAGGACGACGCTGGCCCCTCCCGGCCCGGCCATGTTCTCCAGCCCGATCGCGATGCCGATCCCCTGGATGACCGAGAGGAGGACCGTGCCGTACCGCGTGTACTGGATGATCTTCTTGCGGCCCTGCTCCCCTTCCTTCGAGAGCTTCTCCAAGGTGGGCACGACGACCGTGAGGAGCTGCAGGATGATCGACGCACTGATGTAGGGCATGATCCCCAGCGCGAACACGCTCATGCGGCTGAGCGCGCCCCCCGAGAACATGTCGATCAACCCGAGGATGTTCCCCTGGCCGCGCTCGAAGAAGGCCGCGAGCGCCGACGCGTCGATACCGGGAACAGGGACGTACACGCCGATCCGGTACACCCCCAGCAGGAGGAGGGTGACCAGCAGCCGTCTCTTCAGTTCCGGGATCTTCGCGATCCCCTGGAAGTCGCCGACCAAGCTAGGCCTCCTTTACCTCGCCGCCGCACGCCTCGATCTTCTCGCGAGCGCCCCCGCTGACCTTGTGGGCCACGACCACGAGCTTCCTCTCGAGGGTCCCCTTGCCGAGGATCTTCACCCCGTCGAGGAGCTTCTTCACCAGCCCCTGCTCCACGAGCAGGGCCGGCGTCACCTCGGTGCCGTCCTCGAACCGGTTGAGGTCGCAGACGTTTACGCACGCCCACTCCTTCCGGAAGAGGTTCTTGAAGCCCACCTTCGGCAGCCGCCGAATCAGCGGCATCTGGCCGCCCTCGAAGCCCTGCTTTCCTCCGAAACCGGAGCGGGCCTTGGCACCCTTGTGGCCCCTCCCGGAGGTCTTTCCCAAGCCCGAGCCGGGACCGCGCCCAACCCGCTTCTTGGTCTTCACCGCCCCCTTCGGGCGCCTCAGGTCGTGCAGTCGCATCGCGTAAAACCTCCCGGGCTCAGGCCCCGAGCTCCTGGACGGACTTGCCCCGCCGCGCGGCGATGTCGTCGGGGTGGCGCAGGCGAGCGAGGCCGTCCATGGTGGCCCTGGCCACGTTGTGCGGATTGTTGCTCCCCAGACACTTCGTCAGGATGTCGTGCACACCGGCCGACTCCATCACGGCGCGCACGGCACCGCCGGCGATCACCCCGGTACCCGGGGCGGCCGGCCGCAGAACCACCAACCCGGCGCCGAAATGCCCCACGTTCTCGTGGGGGATCGTTCCGTTCACCACCGGCACCCGGATCAGGCTTCGCTTCGCGGCCTCGACCCCCTTCCGGATCGCCTCGGGGACCTCCTTGGCCTTGCCCAGACCGATCCCGACCAGCCCGTCGTGGTTGCCGACTACGACCAGGGCGCTGAAAGAGAACCGCCGGCCGCCCTTGACCACCTTGGCCACCCGGTTGAGGTGGATCACGCGGTCGAAGAGTTCGGGGTTCTTGGAGTCCATGCTCTTGGGGTCTCTGCTGCTCAAAAGCTCACCCTCCTGTCGTCACCGGTCGACCGGTGCTAGAACTGCAGCCCCGCCTCCCGGGCGGCCTCGGCAAGGGCCTTCACCTTGCCGTGGTAGGGATACCCGTTGCGGTCGAAGACCACCTTCGCGATGTCGTGCGCGACGGCCTTCTTTCCGATGGCCGCGCCCACGGCGCGCGCCGCGTCCACGGTTGCGGTCTTCTCCAGTTGGTCGCGGAGGTCCCGGCCCATGGTCGAGGCGGCCACGAGAGTCCTGCCCGTCGCGTCGTCGATGATCTGTGCGTACACGTGCTTGACGCTCTTGAACACGGTGAGCCGAGGCCGCTCCGCGGTACCGGAAACCTTCCGGCGCACCCGCTTGCGCCTCCCCGCGCTCGCCTTCCTCTTCGCCACGAGTCGGTTCATGATCTACAGCTCCTCAGCTCTCTTCCAGGAAGGGCCTCCGGCTACTTGGCGCCGGACTTGCCTTCCTTCCTCACGATGTGCTCGCCCACGTAGCGCACGCCGGTGCCCTTGTACGGTTCGGGGGGCTTGAAGCCGCGGATGACGGCCGCGACCTGTCCCACCCGCTGCTTGTCGATCCCGCGAACCGTGACGAACCGCTGGTCCTTGACCTCCACGGTCACGTCCTTGGGGACCTCGTACTCCACCGGGTGCGAGAAACCCAGGCTCAGGGTCAGGTTGGCCCCCTGCAGGTTGGCCCGGTAGCCGACCCCGACGATCTCCAGACCTTTCTCGAACCCGTTGGTCACGCCGGTAACCAGGTTCTGCACGAGGCTCCGCGTCATCCCGTGGAGCGCCCGGTGCTTCCGGTTGTCCGTCGGGCGCACCACCTGGATCTGGTCCTTCGTGATCTCCAGATTCATGTCCGGGTGCACGTCCATCCCCAGGGCCCCCTTCGGGCCCTTAACGGACAGACGTCCGGTCTTGTATTCCACTTCCACCTTGGGCGGCAACGCCACCGGCATCTTGCCGATCCGCGACATGGGTACCCTCTCCTCTCCGACCTTTCCCGACTACCAGACCGAGCAGATCACCTCGCCACCCACTCCCTGCTCCCGGGCCTTCCGGTCGGTGAGCACACCGCGGGACGTGGATAGGATCACCGTCCCGTACCCGCTCTGCGCTCGGGGAACGTCTCCAGCCGAGACGTACACCCGGCGGCCGGGGCGGCTCAACCTCTGGAGCCCGTCGATGGCGGGTTCCCCACCCCCGTCGTACTTCAGCCGCACGAGAAGGACGCCCTGCTTCCCGTCGTCCTCCCAGCTGACGTCCGCCAGGTACCCCTCCTCCTGCATGCGCTCGAGAACCGCCTTCTTGAGCTTCGATCCGGGCACGTGCACGACGTCTCGGCGCGCCTGGAGGGCGTTCCGGATCCGGGTGAGCATATCGGCAATGGGATCGGTCAGCGACATCACCTGTACTCCTGTGGAAGGCTCACCAACTGGCCTTCGTCACGCCGGGGAGCTTCCCTTCGTGGGCCAGCCTGCGCACGCAGATGCGACAGAGCTCGAACTTTCGGTAGAACGCCCGCGGCCGGCCGCACACCCGGCAGCGATTGCGCCATCGGACCCGGAACTTCGGGGTCCGCTTCTGCTTCTCCATCTTTGCCTGAGTCGCCACGGCTTCTCTCCTGCCTCAGTTCCTGAAGGGCATGCCCAGCAACCGAAGAAGTTCCTTGCCCTCCTCGTCGGTCCGGGCGGTCGTGTTGATGCACACGTTCATCCCCTTGACCTTCTCGACCTTCTCCAGGTCGATCTCGGGGAAGATGATCTGCTCCTGGATGCCGAGGGTGTAGTTGCCCCTTCCGTCGAAACCCTTCCCGGAGATCCCTTTGAAGTCGCGCACCCGGGGGAGGGCGACGTTGATCATCCGGTCCAGGAACTCGTACATCCGGTCCCCCCGCAGGGTGACCCGGCAGCCCACGGGCATCCCCTCTCGCAGGTGGAAGTTGGCAATGGACTTCTTCGCCCTCGTCACCACGGGCTGCTGGCCCGTGATCTCTGCCAGGTCGCTCACGAGCTGGTCCATCAGCTTCGCGTTGTCCTTGGCATCTCCGGCCCCCACGTTGACCACCACCTTCTCGATCTTCGGCACCTGCATGACGTTGCGGTACCCGAAGGTCTTCGTCATCTGGGGGACCACCTCACCCCGATATCGCTCCTTGAGCCTCGCCATCTTCTCCACACCCTCCCGACGGTGTCGGGCTACTTGTCGAGAGCCTCGCCGCAACCCCTGCAGGTCCGGACCTTGGCCCCGTCCTCCAGAACCTTGAATCCGACCCGCGCCGGACCGTCACACTTCTCGCACACCAGGGCCAGGTTGGACAGGTGCAGCGCCGACTCCTGGTCGACGATGCCGCCCTGGCTCGTCTGGTCGGCCTTCTTGTGCCGCCGGACGAGATTCACCTTCTCGACCACAGCCCGGTCCCGGTCCCCGAGGACTCGGAGCACCTTGCCCCGCTTGCCCTTCTCGTTGCCCGAGATCACCTCGACCAGGTCGTTCTTCTTGATCTTTCGGCTCGCACCCATAGAGCACCTCTCCCCTTGGCCGGTTCAGAGCACTTCGGGCGCCAGGGAAACGATCTTCATGAAGTTCTTCGCCCGGAGCTCCCTCGCCACGGGGCCGAAAACGCGCGTCCCCACCGGTTCCCCGTCCTTGTTGATCAGCACGGCCGCATTGTCGTCGAAGCGGATGTAGCTCCCGTCGGGACGCCGGACCTCCTTGGCCGTCCGAACGATCACCGCACGGGTCACCGACCCCTTCGCCACCTTGCTGTTCGGGATGGCCTCCTTCACGGAGACCGTGATGATGTCACCGACGCCCGCGTACTTGCGCCTCGACCCTCCGGCGATGCGAATGCAGTACACGCGCTTCGCACCGGAGTTGTCCGCGACATTCAGAATCGATTCCTGCTGGATCATCGCTTCTCTCCCGCGCCCGGATCACGCCGCACGCTCGAGGATCTTCTTCACCTTCCAGCACTTGTCGCGGCTGAGCGGCCGGGTCTCCTCGATCAGGACCTTGTCCCCTTCGCGACAGGAGTTCTCCTCGTCGTGCGCCTTGTACTTCTTCGAGCGAACGACGTACTTCCCGTAGGTGGGGTGCTTGCGGAGGCCCTCCACGAGCACCGTCACCGTCTTGTCCATCTTGTCGCTCACGATCACGCCGACGAGTTCCTTGCGGCGCCCCCGAATTCTCTCAGCCATGTCCGAGCCCCTCGCACTCACTTCGCGCCGCCGAGCTCACGCTCTCGCAGCACGGTCAAGACCCTCGCCATGTCTTTTCTGGCCTGGGCCATCCGGGCCGTGTTCTCCAACTGCCGCGTGGCGTGCTGGAACCGCAGGTTGAAAAGCTCTTGCCGGAGCTCTCCCTCCCTCGCCCGCAACTCCTCCGCGGTCAACTCACGCAGCTCCTTAGTATTCATACACGTCCTCCCGGGAGATGATCCGCGTCCGCATGGGCAGCTTGTGCCCCGCCCTCCGGAGCGCCTCCCTGGCCATGTCCTCGCTCACGCCCTTGAGCTCGTAGAGGATCCGGCCGGGCAGAACCACCGCGACCCACCCCTCGGGGGCGCCCTTGCCCTTCCCCATCCGCGTTTCCAGCGGCTTCTTCGTGAAGGGCTTGTCCGGGAACACCCGGATCCAAAGCCTCCCGCCGCGCTTGACGTGGTGGGTGATGGCGATACGGGCGGCCTCGATCTGACGGGAGGTCACCCACGCCGCGTCCAGGGTCTGGAGCGCGAAATCCCCGAAGTTGATCCGCGTGCCGCGGGGCGCGAGCCCGGTGCGACGACCGCGGTGCTGCTTGCGGTGCTTTGTGTTCTTCGGCGCCAGCATGGCTATCTACCTTTCGTGAGCCTTGCGCCCTCGGCGTCGCTCAGGAGTTCTCCCTTGAAGATGGTCACCTTCACGCCGATCGCACCGTAGGTGGTGAAGCTCTCGGCGAAACCGTAGTCGATGTCGCCTCGCAGGGTGTGCAGGGGCACGCGGCCCTCGCGGTACCATTCGCTCCGGGCGATCTCCGCTCCGCCCAGCCGTCCCCCGCAGCTCACCCGGATGCCCTCGGCACCCAGCTTCATCGCCGACGTGACCGCCCTCTTCATGGCGCGGCGGAAGCCCACGCGCCGCTTGATCTGCCCGGCGATGTTCTCGGCCACCAACTGGGCGTCGAGCTCGGGGCGCTTCACCTCGCGGACGTTGATGAAGACTTCCTTGCCGGTCCGATCGGAGAGCATCTTGCGGAGCCGTTCGATCTCGGCCCCCTTCTTCCCGATCACGATGCCGGGGCGCGCCGTGTGGATCTCCACCCGAACCTTGTTGGCTACCCGCTCGATCTCGATGTTCGCGACGCCGGCCTGCTCGAGCTCCCTCTTCAGGTAGTCGCGCAGTTCCAGGTCCTCGTGAAGAGTCTTCGCGTAGTCTTTCCCCCCGTACCACCGGGAAAGCCAGGGCTTGTTGATGCCGACGCGAAACCCGTAGGGATGGACCTTCTGACCCAACGCACACCTCCTTCGGTTACTTCTCTTCGAGCACCACGGCCACGTGGCTCGTCCGCTTCATGATCGGGAAAGCCCGACCCTGCGCCCGCGGAGAAAAGCGCTTGAGCGTCGGCCCCTCATCCACCCGGATCTCCCTCACCCAAAGGGTGTCGATGTCGAGGCCGTGGTTGTTCTCGGCGTTCGCCACCGCCGACTCGATCAGCTTTCGAAGCGGCAGACTCGCCGACTTGCGCGTGAATCGGAGGGCGTTGATGGCGTCCTGCACCGGCTTCCCGCGGATCATGTCGGCCACCAGCCGGACCTTGCGCGGCGCGATCCTCAGGAACCGCAGAGTGGCGTTCGCTTGCATGTCGTCCTCTCGGTTACCGCTTCCTGCCCTTGCCCTCTCCCTTGATGTGGGAGCGGAAGGTCCGGGTGGGCGAGAACTCGCCGAGCTTGTGGCCGACCATGTTCTCCGTCACGAAGACGGGGACGAAGGTCTTGCCGTTGTGAACGGCGAAGGTGAAGCCAATGAAGTCGGGCATGATCATCGAACGCCGCGACCACGTCTTGATCACCCGCTTGTCGCCGGTCTGCCGAGCCCTGGCGACCTTCTGCTCCAGGTGGGCGTCTACGAACGGTCCCTTCTTGATGGATCGGGCCATGCTCTAACTCCTACTTGCGGCGGTGCACGATGAACTTGTCCGTCGCCTTGTTGGTCCGGGTCTTCTTGCCCTTGGTGGGCACGCCCCACGGGGTCACCGGGTGCCGTCCCCCCGAGGTTCGGCCCTCGCCGCCGCCGTGGGGATGGTCGATCGGGTTCATCGCCACGCCCCGCACCGTCGGACGAATCCCCAACCACCGGGAGCGCCCCGCCTTGCCGAGGGTGCGGTTCTCGTGCTCCTCGTTGCCGACCTGGCCGACGGTCGCGTAGCACTCCACCCGGACCTTGCGCATCTCTCCGGAGGGGAGGCGGAGCTGGGCATACGCTCCCTCCTTGGCCATCAGCTGCGCGTAGGTCCCCGCGCTCCTGGCCAACTGTCCGCCCTTGCCCGGCTTGAGCTCCACGTTGTGGACGATGGTGCCCAGCGGGATCTCCGTCATCGGCAGCGCGTTGCCGGGCCGAACCTCGGCACCCTGGCCGGCCTCGAGGCGGTCCCCCACCTTCAGTTCCTTGGGCGCGAGGATGTAGCGTTTTTCCCCATCGGCGTAGGTGAGCAGCGCGATGCGCGCGCTCCGGTTCGGGTCGTACTGGATCGACGAGACCTTCGCCGGGATCCCGCGCTTGTCCCGCTTGAAGTCGATCACCCGGTAGCGCCGCCGGTGGCCACCGCCGATGTGCCGGCAGGTGATCCGGCCCCGGTTGTTCCGCCCGCCCGTCTTCTTGATGGGCCGCAGAAGCCTCTTCTCCGGCTTCGTCTCCGTGATCTCTTCGAAGGTCGACACGGTCATGAACCGGCGGCCCGCGGAGGTCGGACGGTATCTCTTGATCGCCATGGCTGAATTCCTCGCGTATCTGATTCAGCGGGGAGCCGTCACACCCCCTCGAAGAACTCGATCTGGTCGCCTTCCTTGAGGGTCACGTAGGCCTTCTTCCAGTTGCTCTTGCGCCCCACGGAGCGACCCACCCGGGCCTTCTTCCCCCGCGCGATCGCCGTGCGCACCCCGATGACCTTGACCTTGAACACCTGCTCGACGGCCTGCTTGATCTCCGCCTTGGTCGCCTTCGGGTCGACCTCGAAGGCGACTGCGTTCTCGCGCTCGCGCAGGAACGTGGCCTTCTCCGTGATCAAGGGTCGCCGCAACACGTCGTAGGCGGTCCTGGACATGGCTAGAACCTCTCTTCCAGCTTCTCGATCGCGCTCCGGAGCAGCACGAGCTTGTCGTACTTGAGCACGTCGTACACGTTGAGGCCCTCGACGCGGAGCACCTTCACGCTCGGGATGTTCCGCGCCGACTTCTCCACCACCTCGTCGCGGTCCCCGACCACGATGAGGGCGTTGGAGACGCCGAGGCTCTTCAGCGACGAGGCCAGCGCCTTGGTCTTGATCTCGCTCAGGCCCAGGTCCTCCACGACGAGAAGCTCTCCGTCGCGAAGCTTCGAGGCCAGGGCCGAGCGAAGGGCTGCCTGCCGCTTCTTCTTCGGCATCGTGTAGGCGTAGCTGCGCGGCGTCGGGCCGAAGATCGTGGCACCGCCCCGCCACAGGGGCGAACGACGCGACCCCACACGGGCCCGGCCGGTGCCCTTCTGCCGCCAAAGCTTCCGGCCGCCCCCACGGACTTCCGAACGACCCTTGACGTCGTGGGTCCCCTGCCGCCGGGCGGCCAACTGCATCCGCACCACTTCCCAGAGCAGCGCCTCGTTGACCGGCACCCCGAAGATGCCTTCGTCGAGGGCGGCGGTGCCCACCTGCTGGTTCGAAGAGTTCAGGATCGGCGCTTCCATGTCAGCTCCCGTCTCGCTGTGCCTCGGTCGCCTATCTGCCGCCGAGCTTGACGGCGTTGCGCACCATCAGCGCGCCGTTCTTGGCGCCGGGAACAGCTCCCCGGATCAATATGATGTTGCGCTCGGGATCGACGTCCACCACCTGCAGGTTCTGGACGGTCACCCTCTTGTTCCCCATCTGCCCCGGGAACTTCTTCCCCTTGAAGACCCGCCCGGGCGCCTCGTGGGCGCTGATCGCTCCCGGCCGACGGTGGAACATCGAGCCGTGGGTTGCGCGTCCGCCGCCGAACCCGTGGCGCTTCATGACGCCCTGGTACCCCTTGCCCTTGCTCACCCCGACCACGTCGACACGGTCGCCCGGGCTGAACAGGTCGGCCTTGAGCACCTGGCCCACCTCGTACTCCTCCACGTTCTCCACCCGGATCTCCCGGAGAATCCGCAGGGGGGCCGAGGACGCCTTCTTGAAGTGCCCCAGCGTCGGCTTGTTCGCGCGGTGGGGCTTCACCTCTTCGAAGCCGATCTGGATCGCGTCGTAACCGTCCACGTCCCGGGTCCGCTTCTGGATCACCGTACACGGACCGGCCTGGACGACGGTCACCGGGATGAGCTCTTCTCCGCCCACGAAGACCTGGGTCATCCCCAGCTTTCTTCCGATTAGTCCCTTGGCCATCGGAGCTCCCTTACCTTCCTTCGGCGCTCGCGGCGCCGGCCGTACGCTAGAGCTTGATCTCGACGTCCACGCCCGCAGAAAGGTCGAGCTTCATCAGCGCGTCGATCGTCTGCTGGGTGGGATCCAGGATGTCGAGCAACCGCTTGTGAGTCCGGATCTCGAAGTGCTCCCGCGACTTCTTGTCGATATGGGGAGACCGAAGCACGCAGTAGCGGTTGATCTCCGTCGGGAGCGGGATCGGCCCCGACACCCTCGCTCCGGTCCGCTTGGCGGCGTCGAGGATCTCCGACACCGACTGGTCCAGGAGCTTGTGGTCGTACGCCTTGAGGCGGATCCGAATCTTGTCGCTGGTCATCGATTCACTCCAGTACCGCTGCTCGCCAGTGCCCCTACTCGTTGATCGCGGTGACGACGCCGGCACCCACCGTGCGCCCGCCCTCCCG
>CAZJSF010000106.1:0-9625 GCA_964548515.1 uncultured Thermodesulfobacteriota bacterium | reverse complement strand
AGTATGCGTGAGATGAATGACGAGAAATTCGAAGAGATGATCATGGGACTCAGGGAGAGCTACAACGACCCGCCGGAAACGCCCCGGGAGGAAATGTGGGCCGCCATCCAGGCCCGCCTGGGGGAGGCCGTCTCGGCGCTCCTGGGCACCCCGTTGCCGGAGGACTACCTCCTGGACCTGGGAGGCCGCGTGTGCCTGGCGGAGCGGGAGTTCAACCGCAGGGCGGGGTTCACCCGGGAAGCGGACCGGCTGCCCGCGTTCTTCGCCGAGGAGAGCCTGCCGCCCCAGGGGGCCGTGTGGGACGTCTCGGACGGGGACCTCGACGGGGTGTGGGGATGACGGCTGCAGCCGGGGCCCTCCCGGGGGTCGCGCCGTGAATCCGGCCGGGGGAGAAGGCCTGCGGGTGGCCGTGGTGGACACCGGCGTGAACCCCTGGCACTCGCACGTGCGGGGGGCCGTGGACGGTTGTCGGGTCTTCGTGGGCGAGGACGGGAGCGTGCGGGAGGACGGGGACTTCCGGGACCCGGTGGGTCACGGCACGGCCGTGGCCGGCGTGATCCGTTCGGGGCTTCCCGGAGCGGAGGTCTTCGCGGTTCGGGTCTTCGACGAGGGGCTGCGCACCTACCCGTCCCTGGTGGCCCGAGGCATCCTCCGGGCGGCGGCGGAGGGGTGCCAGGTGGTCAACCTCAGCCTCTCCGTGGGGGCAGGGCCTGGCACGGAGGCCCTGGCGGGGGCCTGCGCGGCGGCCCAGGAAGCCGGCTGCCTCCTGGTGGCGGCAGGGCTGCCCGGAGTCCGTGGGCTGCTGCCGGCCTCGCTCCCGGGGGTCTTCGGCGTCGTGGCGGACGACTCCCTCCCGCCCGGCGAGGTCGCCCTGCGCCCGGGGCATATGTACCCGTACGCAGCCCCCGGGAGGCCTCGCGACCTGGAGGGGTTGCCCCCGGCCGCCAACCTCTGGGGAGCCTCCTTCGCCTGCGCCCGCGTGGCGGTGTACCTGGCACACCGTCTCGGGGACGGCGGTGTCCCCGGCGCGTGGGACGCCCGAGGGGGCGACGGCCGGGACAAGGGCCTTGACCCGCCGGGAGCTTGCCGCTATAAGAGCCCTTCCACGGGCGATTAGCTCAGCGGGAGAGCACTGGCCTCACATGCCAGGGGTCGCAGGTTCGATCCCTGCATCGCCCACCAGACGAGCGAGGGACTCCGGCCGACGCCGGGGTCCCTTTTTCGCATGGCGCAGCCGGGAGCACCCGCGCCTCCGGCCCATCCGGCGCCGGAGCTCCGCGGCGCGCGACGAGGAGTCACCATGAGACGGATCGCCGCCCTCTGCACCCTGCTCCTTCTCGGCGGCTGCGCGATCGTGCGGCTTCCCGGCTCGGGGGGCGAAGGAGTGCGGGAAGTGACCCTCCAGGGCGAGGGCCCAGACAAGGTGCTCCTGGTGGAGGTCTCGGGAGTCCTGTCCTTCCGCCGCCCGTGGGCGCCTCCGGGGTTCCCCCGGGGCGAAAGCCTCCCCACGCGCCTGCGGGCCGACCTGGACCGGGCCCGGAAGGATCCCCGCGTGCGCGCGCTGCTCCTCCGGATCGACTCCCCGGGGGGAACGGTCTCCTCCAGCGACGTGCTGCACCACGAGATCCTCGCCTTCCGGAAGGAGACCGGGGTGCCGGTGGTCGCCCTCATCCTGGAGAAGGGGCTCTCCGGCGGCTACTACACGGCCCTGGCGGCCGACGAGATCGTCGCCCTGCCCACGGCCCTGGTGGGGAGCGTCGGGGTCTTCGTCGCCAAGTTCGACGCTTCCGGGCTCCTCGACC
The DNA here is from genome assembly GCA_964548515.1 of uncultured Thermodesulfobacteriota bacterium. Lineage (GTDB taxonomy): Bacteria > Desulfobacterota > Deferrisomatia > Deferrisomatales > JACRMM01 > CAZGRT01. The sequence goes on along the minus strand of CAZJSF010000106.1, from coordinate 7,823 downwards.
GTTGGGGCGTGCGCAGCGAGATCACCAAGTCGGGGCCCCAGAAGGACCTCTTGAGCCCGCTGCGCCCCCTGTCCGACGAGGAGCGCCGAACCCTGGACGAGATCGTGGGCGACCTGCGCGACCGCTTCGTGGCGACCCTCAAGGCCAGCCGCCCGGCGCTGACCGAGGCGGACCTCGCTGCGGTCGCCACGGCGGCCCCGTTCTCGGCGAGCCGGGCGCTGGAGCTTCACCTCGTGGACCGCCTCGCGTACCCCGACGACGCCTTCCGCCTGGCCTTGGAGCGCGCCGGCCTCGAGCGGGGGCGCCTCGTGGCGTACCGGGCGTCCGAACCCGAGGGGGGAGGCCCCTACGCGCTCTGGGGCCTGGCCTCCCTCCTCGGCCCGGGGCCCGCCTTCCTCGATCCGACCTGGGTCGAGGAGGCGCTCGGCGCGGACGTGAGATACTAGCGGCAGCGAGTGCACCGGGTGGTTCGCGGGAGAATCGAGGTGGCGGTCGGCGGCGTGGTCGTGGGAGTCCTGGTCCTCCTGGCCGTCTGGGTCCTGGCGGGGATCGTTCCCACCCTGGGCATCGAGGAACCGTCCTACCGGGTGCTGGAGGCGCGGGAGGGCTACGAGCTCCGGAGGTACGAGCCCCGGCTGGAGGTCGAGGCCCGTGTCCGCGGAGGGTACGAGGAGTCCCTCGGCCGGGGCTTCCGGGTGCTCTTCCGCTACATCTCCGGGGAGAACCAGGGGTCCGAGAAGATCGCCATGACCGCCCCCGTGCTCCACCGAGACGAGGAGGACGGCGACGGAGTCGCCGCCCACCGAGTCGCCTTCGTCCTCCCCTCCCGCTTCCGGCACCAGGACCCGCCCCTGCCGCGGGGAGCCGACGTGCGGATCGTGCAGGTGGAGGAGCACACCGCCGCCGCTCTGCGGTTTTCGGGCTACGCCACGGAGCGGCGCACCGCGCAGAAGCGTTCCGAGCTCCTGGCCCGGGTGCGGCGGGACGGCCTCCGAGTCACGGGCCCGGCCCGCCTCGCCCAGCACAATCCCCCCTGGACGCCCCCGTTCCTGAGGCGCAACGAGATCCTGCTGCCGGTGGAGTAGGCCCCGCCCGGCGTCCCCGCACGGGGCTCCCTCCCTTCCGCGCCCCCCGCGGCGGGATCCGGTCCGTCACGACACGGTAGGCCCCTCACCGCAGCAGGGACGGCAGCCAGGTGGTGAGCGGCGCCCAGTAGGAGATCAGGGCGAGGTCGAGGAGGAGCACGGCGAGGAAGGGGAGCACGCGGCGGCTCACGGAACCCAGCGAGTCGCCGGAGATGGAGCAGGACACGATCAGGCAGATCCCCATGGGCGGGGTGAGCATCCCGATGGCCAGGTTCACCACGACGATCGCCCCGAGTTGGACCGGGTCGATCCCGAGGCTCGGCACCAGGGCCGAGATCACCGGCACGAGCAGGATCAGGGCGGCCGTGGTCTCCACGAAGGTTCCCGCGATCAAGAGCACGGCGTTCACCAGGAACAAGAGGACGGCGGGGCTCTCGGTGAGCGCGAGGAGCGCGCCGGCCAGCCGGCCCGGAAGGTCCTCCACCGCCGCGATCCACGAGAACACGGCCGCCGTTGCGATGAGGAACATGACAACGGAGGAGATCACGGCACCCTCGCGGAACAGCCCCGGCAGGTCCCGGACCCGGAGTTCCCTGTACCCGAAGAGCCCCACGAGGAGAGCGTAGAACACGGCCACCGCCGCGGACTCCGTGGCGGTGAACACCCCGAACAGGATGCCCCCGAGGATGATGGCCGGTGCGCCGAGGGCCGGCAGGGCGCGGCCTGCGGCACGCCACACTTCGCGGGCGGAGAAGCGGGCGGTGGCGGCGTAGCCCCGTCGCCGCGAGATCAGCGAGGACACGGCGATGAGACTCGCACCGATGAGGAGCCCCGGGAGGATCCCGGCCGCGAACAGCCGACCGATGGAGACCCCGGTGAGGAAGCCGTAGATGATCATGGGGATCGACGGGGGGATCACGACGCCGATGGACCCCCCGGACGCCTGCACCGCGGCCGCGAAGTCCGAGTCGTAGCCCGCGCGCTTCATGGCGGGGATCAGGATGGAGCCGACGGCCGCCGCGTCCGCCGCCGCCGACCCCGAGATCCCGGCGAAGAACATGGCCGACACCACCGCCACGGCGGCCAGCCCTCCGGGAAGCCAGCCCACCAGGGCGTTGGCCAGATCCACGATGCGCCGGCTGATGCCCCCGCTCTCCATCAACACGCCCGCGAACATGAAAAGGGGAACCGCCAGGAGGTGGAAGGAGTCGGCGCCCGCGAAGAGGCGCTGGGCCGCCACCATGAGCGGGAAGGTCCCCTTCGCCGCGATCGCGGCGAGGGAGGCGACGGCGATGGCCACCGCGATGGGGGCGTTGAGAACCAGGAGGATCAGCAGGACCGCGAGGAGGATCTCGGCGGTCACGCTCGACCGCCCTTCCGCACGTCGCGCACGAGCAGGGCGACGCCGTGCACGGCGAACAGGAGCCCGCTGACGGGAACCGCCAGGTGCGGGAACCACTTTGGGAGGTGCAGTGCCGGAGATATCTGGTGGCGCACGAAGTACGCGAACCGGAACCCTTCCACCGTCATCACGGCGAAAAGCGCCAGTGCGGCGACGTGCACCGCGAGGAGCACGGCCCGGCGGGCCGCCGGCGCCAGCCGTGCGGGGAGTACGTCGATGCCGGGATGCGCGCCACGGCGGTACGCCACGGTGGCACCGAGGAAGCTGAGCCAGACGAGGAGGTAGCGCGCCAGTTCCTCGGACCAGAAGAGGGAATGGTTGAGGGCGTAGCGGCAGAACACCTGGAGCGCGACGAGCGCGCTCATGGTTACGCCGAGGAGCACCAGCGCACCCTCGACCCAGCGGTTGAGCCCCCGGCTCAGGGTCTCGAGGAAGCCCACGGGGCGTTCCCGTCCGGGCCCACTCCGTCCCGGGACTCCACGATCAGCGGGTCGCCTCCACGACGCGGCGGAGCAGGTCCTGGACCCGCGGCTCCCGGAAGAGTTCCAGGTCCTTGAGGCCTGCGACCCGCGCCCGGAACGAGTCCACGTTGGGCTTCTCCTCGATCTGCAACCCGTTCTCCCGCAGGAGCGCGAGGCGCTGCATGTCCTTGGCCCGGTTGTCGCTGCGCTGGAACCGGGCGGCCTGGACCATCGCCGACTGGAGCAGTTCCTGGGTCGTCGCGTCCAGGGTCTTCCACCACGCCAGGGAGGCCACGTCGATGTGGCCCGAGTACACGTGCCGCGTGAGGGTCATGTACTTCTGGACTTCGTACATCTTGTAGACCTCGGCCACCCAGAGCGGATTCTCCTGCCCGTCGATGACCCGCTGCTCGAGCTCCGTGTAGATGGGCCAGGGCATCGGGGTGGGATTCGCGCCCAGCGCCTGCCAGATGGCCTTGTGAAGGGCCGACTCCATGACCCGGATCTTCAACCCGGCCACGTCGTCCGCGGTCTTCACCGGCTTGCGGCTGTTGGTGAGATGGCGAAAGCCGTTCTCGGAGAAGGCGAGCCCCTTGAACCCGGAAGTCTCCAGCGACGAGAGGATCTCCTGCCCCAGGGGGCCGTCGAGGACGCGGTCGGCCTGCGACTCGTCCTTGAACAGGAACGGGTAGTCGATCACCCGGACGATGGGATCGAAGGTGTCGAAGGGGCCGGTCGTGATGATCCCCATCTCCACGGTGTTCATCTGGATCTGCTGGAGGATCTCCGTCTCGCTCCCCAGCGAGGCCGAGTGGTGGATCTTGATCGCGATTTCGCCTCCGGAGCGCGACTCCACGATCTCCTTGAACTTCTCCGCCGCGACGTTCTGCGCCGAGCCCGGCTTCGTGACCACGGCGAGGTTGATCTGGAGGGCGGCGCCCGCGGGCGTCGCCAGGGCGGCCGCGAGAACGAGGGCGAGCCGGACGGGAGAAGGACTCATGGCCGGTTCCTCCTGGGTGGGGTGGCTGGGACGGACCGGGCGAGCGAAGCGGACCCGGGACGGTTTCTTCTACTGCCGGCCGGCGGGAGCGTCAAGAGCGGCCCGGCCGACAGAGCGGCCCGGCCGACAGAGCGGCCCGGCCGAAGACGGTTCGGCCGAAGACGGTTCGGCGTCGCCCCAGGACGTCCGGGCTGCGTGAGGGGCGGAAAAGAGCTATCGCCCGGCTCCGTCTCCCGCATCGGGTTCACCGGAGGGGGCGGCCCCGTCGGTCGGGCCTCCCCTTCCCAGGCCGAGGAGTTGGCGCGCGCGCCGGACTCCCCGGCTGGAGCGGCAGGCTACCTCTCCGCCCTCCTCCCGCACCCACGCCCCGTCGCCGAAGAGCAGGGAGAGCAACCCCAGGCACAGGAGGACCGAGCCGGCCCAAACCAGCGGCTGCCCGGGATCCCGGACGACCTGGAACCCAACGAAGGGGTTCCCGTAGGGGTCCCGGTCCCAGGCGGTCAGGTAGATCCGGAGCCCTCCGTGAACGACGGGCTCGTTGACCGCCACGGTCTGGCGGACGAGCGGTCGCCCCTCGGCGTCCGTCAACGCCACGACCGCCTCCGCCCTGCGGACCTCGGGGTCCCGGAAGGCCGAAGGGCGAACGCGCACGGGGGCCCCCTCCTCGCGGCCCCGTGAGAAGGGGCCGAGGGTGCCCTCCGGGGTTTCCACGAAATACACCATGTCCCCGGACTCCGGGTCGAAGCTCTCGACCCGGACCCGGTACGGCGTTCCCTCGACCGAAACCACGCCTCCAACGCGGACGTCGGCCTCCTGGCGTTCCGGGGCGTCCAGGATGTCGATCCGGACTTGGACGGGATAGTGCAGCAGGCGGAAGTCCTCGGCGGCGATCCGGAAGGGCAGCGGGCGGTCCCGGAGCGCCGCCCAGTCGTACACGGTGGGAGTCGACTGCCCGACGTAGACGTTCTGCGTGCCGACGAAGCCGGCCACGCTCCCGCCAAGGGCGCCCGCCGCGACCACCGGGAGGGCCAGGTGGACCGCGGGAAACCCCAGGAAGGCCCACCTCCTCCGAGTGGCGCGAAGCGGCTGCTCGCTGGAGACGCGCAGCCCCCGAGCCCTCAGCGCCGCGGGGGAGACGGCAGCAGCCCCGGCGGGAGCCCGGGCTCCCGCCCTCCCGCGGCCCCGGAAGCCGCGCCAGCCGTCCGCCGAGCGGCCCGCCGCGCAGACGAGCAGGTTGAGGGTGAACAGGCCCAGGAGCCCCCGGTAGACCGGCCCGGTGTAGTACCGGTCGAGCCCCAAGGACAGGATCAACTCCGCGGACCCGGGATACCGGGTCCGGTACTGGTCGGGGGGCAGCCCCTGGGGCACGACGCTTCCAAGGGCCCCCAGGATCGCCAAGGCGAGGAGGAGCCCCAGGGTGAGGCGCAGGGAGGCGAGAGCGCGAAGGACAGGGCTCATGGGCTGGTCGGCAGGGCGATCCTAGGGGCCCCCGGAGGCGGTGTCAAGCGAGGGTCGTGAGACCCGGGGGAAAAGGGAAGAAGCCCGCGGCAAGGCCGCGGGCTTCTTCGTCTTCGCAGTACAGGTAAGGGCTTCCGGGCCTACATGTCCATGTCGCCCATGCCACCCATGCCGCCCATGCCGCCGCCGGGCATGCCGGGGGCCTTGTCCTCCTTGGGGAGCTCGGCGATCATGGCCTCGGTCGTGAGCAGGAGACCCGCCACGCTGGCCGCATTCTGCAGGGCGGTGCGGGTGACCTTGGTCGGGTCGATGATGCCCGCCTCGATCATGTCCACGTACTCTTCCTTGTACGCGTCGAAGCCCTGGCTGTCCTTGCGCCCCTTGACCTCGTTGACCACCACGGACGGCTCGGCGCCCGCGTTGGCCACGATCTGGCGCAGAGGCTCCTCCAGGGCCCGCTTCACGATCCGCACGCCCACGGTCTGGCCCTCGGGCAGCTTGAGCTTGTCCAGGCCCGGCACGCAGCGGATCAGCGCCACGCCGCCGCCCGGGACGATGCCCTCTTCCACGGCCGCGCGGGTCGCGTGCAGGGCGTCTTCCACCCGGGCCTTCTTCTCCTTCATCTCGGCCTCGGTGGCCGCGCCGACGTTGATCACCGCCACGCCGCCGACGAGCTTGGCCAGGCGCTCCTGGAGCTTCTCGCGGTCGTAGTCGGAGGTGGTTTCCTCGATCTGGGCCCGGATCTGCTTCACGCGGTCCTGGATGGACTGCTGGCTGCCGGCGCCGTCGATGATGGTGGTGTTGTCCTTGTCGATCCGGATGGTCTTGGCCTTGCCCAGGTCGTTGAGCCCGGCGTTCTCCAGCTTGAGGCCGACCTCCTCGCTGATGACCTGGCCGCCCGTGAGGATCGCGATGTCCTGGAGCATGGCCTTGCGGCGGTCACCGAAACCCGGGGCCTTCACGGCGGCGCAGTTCAGCGTGCCGCGCAGCTTGTTCACCACCAGGGTGGCCAGGGCCTCGCCCTCGATGTCCTCGGCCACGATCACGAAGGGCTTCCCGGTGTTGGCGATCTTCTCCAGGACCGGGAGCAGGGACTTCATGCTGCTGATCTTGCCGTCGTGGATCAGGACGTAGGCATCCTTGAGCTCGGCCTCCATCCGCTCCGCGTTCGTCACGAAGTAGGGGCTGATGTACCCGCGGTCGAACTGCATGCCCTCGACCACGTCCAGCGTGGTCTCCATGCTCTTCGCCTCTTCGACCGTGATGACGCCCTCCTTGCCGACCTTGTCCATGGCCTCGGCGATGATGTCGCCGATGGTGGGGTCGTTGTTGGCCGAGATCGTGCCGACCTGGGCGATCTCCTTGCGGTCCTTCACCGGCTTGGACAGGTCCTTGAGCTTGCCCACGCACTTCTCGACCGCCGCCTCGATGCCCCGCTTGATGTCCATGGGGTCGTGGCCCGCGGCCACCAGCCGGGAGCCCTCCCGGAACAGCGCCTGGGCGAGGACGGTCGCCGTGGTCGTGCCGTCGCCGGCCACGTCGGACGTCTTCGACGCCACCTCGCGCACCATCTGGGCGCCCATGTTCTGGAACTTGTCCTTCAGCTCGATCTCCTTGGCGACGGTGACGCCGTCCTTGGTGACCGTTGGGCTGCCCCAACTCTTCTCGATGATCACGTTCCGGCCCTTGGGGCCGAGGGTCGCCTTGACGGCGTTGGCGAGCGTGTCGACGCCCTTCAGGATCGCCCCGCGGGCTTCCTGTCCGTACTCGATCTTCTTTGCAGCCATCTGTCACTACCTCCTTCAGGCAGAAGTGTTCGTCGAAACCCGGGTGGGGGCGCTACTTCTCGATCACGCCCATGATGTCGTCTTCGCGCATGATCAAGAGCTCCTCGCCCTCGACCTTGATCTCCGTGCCCGCGTACTTGGAGAAGAGCACCTTGTCGCCCTTCTTCACGTCGAGGGGCTGCACCTTGCCGTCCTCGTTGCGCTTGCCGGGGCCGGCGGCCACGATCTCGCCCTTCTGCGGCTTCTCCTTGGCCGTGTCGGGGATGATGATGCCCCCGGCGGTCTTCTGCTCCTCCTCGAGTCGCTTCACCATGACGCGGTCCTGCAGGGGTCGAATCTTCATGTCTTCTCGCCTCCTTTTCCCTGGGTGCAGGATGGTTTCCCCTGTCTGCTAGCACTCAACACCGAGGAGTGCTAGCGGGCGCCGAAGATAACCACCTGCCCGAGGAGCGTCAAGGGCCTCGAGGAACTTTTTTTCGGCGTTTCGCCGAGGGGGGGGAGGTGCGCGGGGGGCCGTCTCGGGTGCAGAGACCGGGCGTCGACCGGCCGGCGGGGGCGCACGAAAAAGCCCCCCGGAAGACAGGGGGGCTCTCGGAAAAATGGCGGGAGCGACGAGACTCGAACTCGCGA
>CAZJSF010000105.1:0-9648 GCA_964548515.1 uncultured Thermodesulfobacteriota bacterium | reverse complement strand
CGATTCCGGCGGGGCGGAACGGTATGCGCTGGGTCTGGGTCTGGGGCTCCGCCGGAGGGGCCACGAGGTCCACCTGTACGGGCGGGAGGCCCGGGGGGCGCCGGCCGGGGTGCGGTTCCACCGGGTGCCCGTGCCGCCGCTGGGGCGTGCGGTCAAGACCCTCGCGTTCTGGGCGCTGACCCGCGGCCTCGGCGCCGGAGGCGGCTTCGACGTGATCCAGGGGTTCGGCAAGACCACGTGCCAGAACGTCCACCGGCTCGGAGGCGGGCTGCACCGCGCCTATCTCGACGCCGCGGGGGTGACGAGGCCGAGCGCCTACGACCGGGTCGTCCTCCGCATCGAGGACGAACTGTTCTCCGCGGGCAGGCTCGACGCCGTCGTCTGCCCGTCGCGCTGGGTCGCCCGGGAGTTGGAGCGGTGGTACCCGGCCGCCGTGCCCCGGGTCCGGATCCTCCCCAACGGAGTGGACACCCGGGCCTTCCGCGCGGAGGGCCGGGAGCGAGACCGGCGTGCCTGGGAGCAGACCCTCGGCATTCCCGAGGACGCGGCCGTGCTCCTCTTCGCGGGGACGAATTTCCACCTCAAGGGGCTGGACCTCGCGCTGGCGGCGCTGCCGCGCCTCCCCACGTCCCACCTGGTCGTCGTCGGCGGCGACCGTCCCGCCGTCTTCGAGCGAAGCGCGAGGCAACTCGGCGTCGCCGGGCGCGTGCACTTCCTCGGGGCCCGTTCCCGGCTGGACGACCTGTACCGCGCGGCGGACGCGCTGCTCCACCCGACCCGGTACGACCCGTTCGCCAACGTCTGCCTCGAGGCACTGGCGTGCGGGACTCCCGTGGTCACCACGGAACGGAACGGCGCGGCGGACCTCCTGTCGGGAGGGCGGACCGGCCGGGTGGTCCCCTCGGAGCCGGGTGCGGAGGGGTTGGCCGAGGCCGTGGGAGCCGTTCTGGCCGGCGGTGAGGAGGCGAGGGGGGAGTGCGCCGCCCTGGCGGGGAGGCACGACCTCGACCGCCACCTCGAGGCGATGGAGGCCGTCTACGAGGGCGCCAGGCTCCGTGCGGGATCCCGCGGGCACGGCGGAGCCGCCGCGTGAAGGTGCTCTGCGTGCACTACGGGAGGGACCTCCCCTCCACCCGCATCCGGATGGTGGAGATGCTGCCGCACCTGGAGCGGCGGGGCGTCACCGCCGGCCTGGTGGGGTACCCGAAGGCGGTGGGCGGGCTCCTCCGCCTCGCCCGGCAGGCGCGGGAGTGGGACCTCCTGTGGCTCCAGAAGCGGCTCCCCTCGTTCGTCGCAGGGCTGATCCTCCGGTCCGTCCGCTGCCCCATCGTCTACGACTTCGACGACGCGGTCTGCTTCCGGCGGGTGCCGCGCAGGGGGAGCTACGTCTCGTGGCGGCGGCGCCGGCGGTTCGCCCGTGTCACGGGGCTGGCGGCGGCGGTCACCTGCGGAAACCGTTTCCTCGAGGCCCTGCTGCCGGGAGACCGTTCACCGGTGCTGCTCTACCCCTCGCCGGTGCGTACCGGGGTCGTGCAGCGCAGCTACGGCGAGGCCGGGGAGGTGCTCCGGCTGGGTTGGATCGGCGTGGGAGGAAACCTGGGCAGCCTCGAACGCATCGCGCCGGCCATCGCCGAAGCGGCCGGTTCCCGCCCCCTCACGCTCCGGGTGGTCTCCGACCGCGCGTTCTCGTGGCCCGGCATTCCGGTGGAGAACGTCCCGTGGAGCGCCGAGACGCAGGAATCGTCCATCGCCGGCATCGACGTGGGTCTCATGCCCCTGGACCCCGACTCGCCCTTCGACCGGTGCAAGTGCAGTTACAAGCTCCTCCAGTACATGGCTTGCGGCGTCGCGGCGGTCGGGAGCGCGGTCGGGATGAACGCCGACCTGATCCGGGACGGCTGGAACGGGCGCCTGGTTCCGGACGAGCGGGATTGGGGGCGGGTGCTGGCGGAGACCCTGGACCTCGGCCGCGGGCGGCTGGGCGAACTGGGCGCCGAAGGGCGCCGCACGGTGCTCGAGGGCTTCGGGTATCCGCTCCACGCGGAGAGACTCGTGGAATTCTTCCGGCGGATCGCCGCCTCGTCGGGCGCTTCCCGGGGGGAGGTGCGGTGAGCGGCCGCGGAAGCGGCGCTTCCGTTCCCGTTCTGGCGTACCACCGGGTGGGGCCGCGGGAGCGGATCACGCCCGAGCGGTTCCGGGAGCACCTCCGCACGCTGGCGCGGTCGGGTCTCCCGAGCCTCGGCCTCGCCGACCTCGATTCACCGGCGAAGGGCTTCCTGCTGACCTTCGACGACGGGTTCGCCGAGGTGTGGACCAGGGTCGCGGAACTCCTCGAGGAGTTCCGGTTCCGGGCGGCGGTGTTCGCGATCCCTTCGCGGACCGGGGGCGGGGGGCCCCGGGTGCGGGACGCGGAGACGTTCCGCGGTTCGGGAACCCGCGCGCACCGGGAGGCGGTCGCGGCGGGCGGGCCGCACCCGGCCTTCCTCCGCTGGAGCGAGCTTCGCGCGCTGGAAGCCTCCGGGCTGGCGACGGTGCAGTCCCACTCCCATTCCCACGCGGCGGCCTGGGTGGGCGACGAGATCCGCGGCTTCCACCTGGGCCCGGGGCGCCCGGGCCACTGGTCGCTCCCGGAGTGCACCGGGGGAGACGACCGGCTCGGCATCCCGGTGTACCGGAGGGGTTCGGCGCTCGCCCACCGGATCTACCGCGACGACCCCGGCCTCCGGGACCATCTGGCGAACTGGCTGGCGCGGCGGGGAGGGGCGGCCTACGTCGCCGAGCACGGGGCCGAGCGGACGCAGCGGGAACTCGCCGCGGAGGCCGCATCCCGCCGGACGGCCCGGGCCCGGCCCGGCCGCTGGGAGACCGACGAGGAGCGGCGCCGGCGGACCGTGGAGGACCTGGCCCGGGCCCGGGAGGCGTTGGAGAGGGAGCTCGGGGGGACCCGGGACGAGTTGTGCCTCCCCTGGGGGGAGTACGACGCGGTCACCCTCGAGTGCGCCCGGCAGGTCGGGATCCGGCGGGTGTACACGCTGGACCGGGGCCCCAACCCGGCGGGTGCCCCGGGTTTCCTGGTCGGCCGCTTCGAGCCCCGGGCGCGAGGGGCGTGGTGGCTCCGGACCCGGATGTGGATCCACCGCTCCTGCTGGCGCGCGAGGGTCTACGCGCGGCTCGCGGGCCGCAGCAGGGGCGGCAGGGGGTGACCGCGTGAACGTGCTCCACCTCGCCCACGTCCGCTGGTACAACGCCGAGGCCCAGTACGCGGTGGACCTGGCGGCGGAGATGGCGCGGCAGGGGCACGGCGCGGTCGTTCTGGGCGAGCCCGGGTCCCCCACGCTGGAGGCTGCGGCCGCCCGGGGCATTCCGGTGGAGGCCGAGGGCGGCTTCAGCGCGAAGGGGCTCGGTGCGGTCCGGGCCCTCGCGGCGTCGCGCCGGCTCCTGGCCCTTCTGCGGGAGGGGCGTTTCGACGCCGTGGAGGTGCACCGCTCGGAGGGGTTGCCCCTGGTCGTGTGGGCGTGCCGCCGGGCGGGCGTCCCCTGCGTGCGGGTGCGGGGAGACATGCGCCCGGTGCGGACCGATCCCCTGAACCGGTGGGTGTACCGGCGGGGGCTCTCGGGCGTGGTCGCGAGCAACCGCACCGTCGAGGCGGATCTCCTCCGCCGCCTGGGTCCCGGGCTGCGGGTCGCCACGATCCACGGGGGCGTGGACACGGCGGAGTTCTCCCCGGAAGGAGAGGCGGCCGACCCCAGGGGGGAGCTCGGTTTCCCGCCGGGGACGTTCCTGGTCGGCATCCTGGGGCGACTCGGGCACCTCAAGGGGCACGACGTCTTCCTCGAGGCCGCGCGCTCCGCGGCGGCGCGGGGGTGCCCCGCGCACTTCGTCGTCCTGGTGAAGGAGCCGTGCCCGCGGGAGGCCGAACTGAGGGCCCGGGTGGCCGGGGACCCCCTGCTCCGCGCGCGGGTGGGCTTCCTGGGCCGGCGGGACGACCTGCCTTCCGTGCTGCGCTCCTTCGACCTCGGGGTGGTGGCGAGCACCGGCAGCGAGGCCAACTGCAGGGTCGCCCTCGAGTGGATGTCCTCCGGCGTCCCGCTCGTGGCGTCGAAGATCGGCGTGCTCCCGGACCTGGTGGTGGAGGGGGAGACCGGGTTCCTGGTGGCCCCGGGAGCCGCTTCCGACCTGGCGGAGAAGTTCGTATACTTGGGCTCCGAACCGGACGAGGCTCGCCGTCTGGGGGGCGGGGCGCGCCGCAGGGTCGTATCCCGCTTCTCCCTGGAGCGCTGTGCGGCGGCCCACCTCCGCTACCTCCGGGAGACCCGTCGAGACGAGAGATGATCGACACGCAAGCGGCGGCTCGGGCCGCCTTGGAACGCCTCTCCCGCCCGCGGGCCGGGGTTCGGGTGGCCGTGGTGGGAGACGTGATGCTCGACCGGTTCCTCTACGGGACCGTGGACCGGATCTCCCCCGAGGCGCCGGTGCCCGTGGTGACCGTGGCCGAGGAGACCTATCGGCTCGGCGCGGCGGCGAACGTCGTGCACAACCTCCGGTCCCTCGGGGCCGAGGTGGACCTGGTCGGGGTCGTCGGCAGCGACCCGGCGGCGAAGAGGGTGCGGGGGGCCTTGCGGAAGCTGGGGGCCGGCGGGGCGGGGCTGCTGGCCGCGCGCGGGCGCCCCACCGCGGTGAAGACCCGCGTGATCGCCCAGCACCAGCAGGTCGTGCGGTTCGATCGCGAACCTGCGACCCCGCTGGACGAGGCGACCGCCGCCGCCCTGCTCGACCGGCTGGAGGCCGTCGTCCCCTCGGTTCAGGCCGTGATCGTCTCGGACTACGGCAAGGGAGTGGTGTCCGACGGACTGATGCGCCGACTCATGGCCCTGGCGGGCTCCTCGGGCATCCGCGTGGCGGTGGACCCCAAGCCGGCAAATATGGTCCACTACCGCGGGGTCGACGTGGTCACACCCAACGTCCGCGAGGCCGAGGCGATGTCGGGCGTGAACGCGGCGACGGACGCCCAGGCCGAGGAGGCCGGACGGAGGATCCTCGAGCGACTGCGGTGCCGGGCGGTGCTCCTGACCCGCGGCGAGCGGGGGATGAGCCTGGTCCGGAGACGCCACGCCGGCGTGCACGTGCCTGCGAGGGCCCGGGACGTGTTCGACGTCACGGGGGCGGGGGACACGGCCGTCGCCGTGCTGACCCTGGCCTGGGCTTCGGGGGCGTCGCCGGTGGAGGCGGCCTGTCTGGCCAACCTCGCCGCGGGCATCGTCGTCGGCAAGCTGGGGACGGCGGTGGTGACCATGGAAGAGCTCCGAGATGCGGCATCGCTCGCCCCCCCCGGTAGTGCCGACCGCTGAGGCGGGCTGGAGACCCTTCGGGAAGGATTCGGCCCGGCTCGTCGCGCTCCTCCGCGAAGGGCCCTGGGAGCCCCTGCAGGAAGGGGCCGGGAGATCCTGCTACCGGGTCGGGCCGGCGGGTGGGGCCGTGTTCGCGAAGCGCTACCTGCCCGGCGGCCTGGGGGGACGGCTCCGGGACTTCCTGATCCACCGCAAGCCGTGGAGGGCCTACACCCTCGGGATCCGCCTCGTGCGGGAAGGGCTCTCGACGCCCCGCCCGCTGGGGCTCTTCCTCCGTGGTCGGGGGCTCTGGCGGGAAGCCCTGCTCGTCACGGAGTGGGTCGGGCCCGCCCTGGGGTGGCGGGAGGCCGTCGCCGGAGGGCGACGGGGGCCCGACGGGGGGGTCTCGTCCCTCGGTCGCCTGCTTGGGGCCCTCCATGCCCGGGGGTACTACCACGGAGACCTGGCGGGGAACCTCGTGTTCGCGGGCGACGGCCGGGATCGACCGTTCCTCCTGGACCTCGAGGACCTCCATCGGCCTCTCTCCTGGAAGCGGCGCGTCAAGAACCTCGAAGAGCTGGGGCGGGCGCTCCCGGACCTCGGCGCGGTGTCGCTGCGGGAGCGCTGGTCGTTTCTCCTCGCCTACGTGGACGCGGCGGGGCTGGACCCGAGCCGGGCGGGAGTCTTGTGGCGCAACGGCAGGGAGGCCCAGCGCCGCCGGCTGCACCGGGCGGCCCGCGCGGGGCAGGGGGCCGGATGAGCCGGCCCCGCCCGCCCGAACCCGCCAGCCTGGCCCTCGGCCTGCTGCTGGGGCGATCCGTCTCCGCGGGGGAGGTCCTGGCCGGGGTGCAGGAGGCTTTCTCCGCGCCGGTGGCGGCGACCGGGGAGAGGGAGTTCCCCCACACGAGGTACTACGAGCGGGAGATGGGTCCGGGGCTGACGCGCACCTTCGTGCTCCTCGACGGGTTGTGGGACCCCGGGAGCCTCGGCGCGGTGAAGCGGCGGACCAACGAACTGGAGCAGGGGTGGACCCGGGACGGGCGCCGGGCGGCGAACCTGGACCCCGGCTTCCTGGGGCTCGGCCAGTTCGTGCTCGCCACCGGGAAGCCGGCGGCCCACAGGATCTACCTGGGCGAGGGCATCTACGGAGAGGTGGAGTACGTGTTCGAGAACGGAGGCTTCCGCGCCCTGCCGTGGACCTACGCCGACTACCGGGAGCCCTCGGTCCTGACCTTCTTCGACGAGGCGCGGGAACGCCACCGGCGGCGTCTCAAGGAGCGACCATGATCCGCAGCATGACGGGGTACGGGAGGGCTTCCGGCCAAGTGGCGGGCCGCGGCCTGGTCCTCGAGATCAAGACCGTGAACCACCGGTTCCTGAACTTCGCGGTGCGGCTCCCTCCGGAGCTGCAACCCCTGGAACTCGAGTTCCAGGCCCGCGTCAAGGCGCGCCTGCAGCGAGGGCAGGTGAGCCTGTTCGCCAACTGGGAGGGGGACGAGGCCGGCGGCGGGGGCGGCGCGTGCGTGAACGTCGAGGCGGCACGGAGGGTGGCGGAGGCGCTGCGGCTCGCCGCGCGCGCGGCCGGGGTCGCCGAGGAGGTCTCCCTGGCCCATCTCCTGGCGTTCCCGGCGGTCACGGCTCCGGCGTCGGGCCGGGTGGAGGGCGATCGGCTCTGGGCGGAGACCGGCCCCCTCGTGGACGCCGCGCTCCAGCAACTGGACGCCATGCGGGCCCGGGAAGGGGAGCATCTGGCGGACGACGTCCGGGAGCGGCTGCGGACGATCGCCGGACTGGGGTCGGCGATCGAGGCCCGCCGGCCGGCCGTGGTGGAGGATGCGCGGGCCCGCCTCTCGCGCAGGGTCCAGGAGATCGGGGCCGACCTCCCCCCGGAAGCCCTCGCCGAGCGGGTGTCCTTCGAGGTGGCGCTCTTCGCGGACCGTTCGGACATCTCCGAGGAGCTCGTCCGGCTCTGCAGCCACCGGGAGAAGTTCGCGGCGGTCCTGGACGAGGGGGGGGCGGTGGGCCGCAAGCTCGACTTCCTCCTCCAGGAGATGAACCGCGAGATCAACACCATCGGCTCCAAGGCCTCCGACGCGGAGGTCGGCCGGCTCGTCGTGGAGATGAAGTCGGAGCTGGAGAAGATCCGGGAACAGGTACAGAACCTGGAGTGAGGCCGGAGCGCCGGCGCCCCGGAGGGGGAGATCCCCCGTCCGGCGCGCCGGTTTCCCGATGTCCCTTCCCACACCGCCCGCGCGCGAGGACCCCCCGATGCACCACGCCCGTTTCGCCCATCTCCACGTGCACACGGAGTACAGCCTCCTCGACGGGGCCATCAAGGTGGACGACCTGCTCAAGAAGTCCCGGGAGCACGCTCTGCCGGCCGTGGCCGTGACCGACCACGGCGCCATGTACGGCACCGTCGAGTTCTACAAGAGCGCGGTCAAGGCCGGGGTGAAGCCGATCTTCGGCTGCGAGGTGTACGTGGCGCCGGGCTCGCGCTTCGACAAGCGCCCCGCGCGCGACGGGGAGACGAACTACCACCTCATCCTCCTGGCGCGGAACCCCGAGGGGTACCGGAACCTGTGCCGGCTGGTGACGGCCGGGCACGAGCCCGAGGCGTTCTACTACAAGCCGCGCATCGACAGGGATCTGCTCCGGGAGCTGTCGGGGGGGCTCCTGGGGCTCTCGGCCTGCCTCAAGGGGGAGGTTCCCCGGGCGATCCTCCGGGGGGACCGGGAGGGGGCGAGGGCCCTCGCCGAGGAGTACGCGTCGATCTTCGGGGAGGGGAACTACTACTTCGAGCTCATGGAGAACGGCATCCCCGAGCAGCGCACGGTCAACGAGTCGCTGCTGGCGCTGGGCCGGGAGATGGGCATTCCCGTGGTGGCGACCAACGACTGCCACTACGTGGAGTGCTCGGACGCCAGGAGCCACGAGGTCCTGGTCTGCATCCAGACGGGCAAGACCCTGGACGACCCCAAGCGCATGAAGATGGCGACGGACGCCTTCTACCTCAAGAGCCCGGAGCAGATGGCGGCGGACTTCGCCTGGTGCCCCGAGGCCGTGGGCGCCACGGTGGAAATCGCGGAGCGGTGCAACGTCGGGCTGGACCTCAAGACGGCGCACTTCCCCAGCTACGAGGTCGGGCCCTCGGAGAACCTGGCCGACTGCCTCGACCGCTTGGCCCGGGAGGGGCTGGAGAAGCGCCTCGCCGCCCGCGGCTTCGCGGGTCCCGAGGAGGCCGAGGAGGCCCGCCGGCGCTACGGGGAGCGCCTGGAGACCGAGCTGAAGGTCATCCGGGACATGGAGTTCCCGGGCTACTTCCTCATCGTCCAGGACTTCATCAACTGGTCGAAGGAGAACGGGGTCACGGTGGGGCCGGGCCGGGGCTCGGCCGCGGGGAGCCTGGTGGCGTACGCGCTCCGGATCACCGACATCGACCCCATCCCCTACGGCCTCCTGTTCGAGCGCTTCCTCAACCCGGAGCGCGTGAGCCTCCCGGACATCGACGTGGACTTCTGCTTCGAGAACCGCGAGCGGGCCATCGAGTACGTCACCGCGAAGTACGGGGCCGACAAGGTGGCGCAGATCACCACCTTCGGGAAGATGCTCGCCAGGGCGGTGATCCGGGACGTCGGGCGGGTGATGGGGCTTCCCTACGGCGACGTGGACCGGATCGCCAAGCTGATCCCGGCGCGTCTGGGCATCTCGCTCCAGGAGGCGCTGGACGAGGAGCCCCGCCTGAAGGAGGCCATGGACGCCGACCCACGGGTGGCGGAGCTGATCCAGCACGCGCTGCGGCTCGAGGGCCTCAACCGCCACGCCTCCACCCACGCGGCCGGCGTGGTCATCGGCAACCGGCCGCTGGTGGACTACCTCCCCCTGTACCGCGGCCAGAACGGCGAGCGGGTGACGCAGTTCGCGATGAAGAGCGTGGAGTCCATCGGCCTCATCAAGTTCGACTTCCTGGGGCTCAAGACCCTCACCGTCATCAAGGACGCCCAGCGCCTCGTGAACGCCAGGCTGCCCGCCGGGGAGGAGCTCGACGTCGACGTGCTGCCGCTGGACGATCCCAAAGTCTACGAGCTCCTCGGCCGGGGCGAGACCACCGGCGTCTTCCAGCTGGAGAGCTCGGGCATGAAGGAGCTGATGATCAAGCTCCGCCCGTCCACGTTCGAGGACATCATCGCGCTGGTCGCGCTCTACCGGCCGGGCCCCCTGGGATCGGGCATGGTGACCGACTTCACCCGCCGGAAGCACGGCGAGATCCCGATCGAGTACGAGCTGCCGGAGCTGGAACCGATCCTGCGCGACACGTACG
>CAZJSF010000104.1:0-9867 GCA_964548515.1 uncultured Thermodesulfobacteriota bacterium | reverse complement strand
TGGCGGTCTTCGACGTCAAGTGGTACCTGTCCGGCGCCGGGCTCATCGCGACGCTCGTCATGGTCTGGGCCTGGTTCTCCCGGGACGAGCAGGCCGAGTGGATGGAGTCGACGTGGGGCTTCGCGAAGCAAATCCTGCCGCTCCTCTTCGCCGGGGTGCTGATCGCCGGCTTCCTGCTGGGCATGCCCGGCGGCGACCGGGGCCTCATCCCCAGTTCCTGGGTAGCGGACCTGGTCGGCGGCAACTCCCTGGGAGCCAACCTCTTCGCGGCTGTCGCCGGGGCGCTGATGTACTTCGCCACCCTGACCGAGGTGCCGATCCTCCAGGGGTTGCTGGGGAGCGGCATGGGCAGCGGCCCGGCCCTGGCCCTGCTGCTGGCCGGCCCGGCGCTGTCGCTGCCCAACATGCTGGTGATCCGCAGCGTGCTCGGCACGAAGAAGACGGCGGTGTTCGTGTTCTACGTCGTCTTGCTCTCCACGGCCGCAGGCCTGTTATTCGGTGCCCTCTTCCCCCACCTCACCCTGGCAGGAGGTTGACATGGGCGGCCTCGAAGCGTTCCTGGGCAACGTTCAGGGATACATCCAGACCAACCCATGGCTGGCCTTTGTCGGGGTCTTCGTCGGCGGTGCCCTCACCGCGTCGAACCCTTGCGTGCTCGCCATGATCCCGCTGGTGATCGGCTTCGTGGGCGGATACGAAGGCATCTCGGGCTGGAGGAGGTCGCTCGGTTTCTCGCTGGTCTTCGTCTTCGGGCTGGCCGCGAGCTTCACGGCCATGGGTCTGATCGCGGTGATGGTGGGGCGGCTCTTCGGCGACGTGGGAGGCTTCTGGCCCTGGATCATCGCGCTGGTGTGCTTCGTCATGGCCGCCCACCTCTGGGACCTCTGGACGTTCCCGGTGCCCGAGGGCCTGGCCCGCTACCGGCCCAGGCACGCGGGGGTGCTGGGAGCCTTCACCCTGGGCCTCCTCTTCGGCGTCGTCTCCGCGCCCTGCGCCGCGCCGATCCTGGTGGTGGTCCTCACGTACATCGCTTCGAAGGGAAACCTCCCCTACGGCCTCGCGCTGCTCTGGACGTACGCCGTGGGGCACTGCCTGTTGATCGTGGTGGCCGGGACGAGCATGGGGGTGGCGAAGAACCTGGTCCAGTCGCGGGAACTCGGGAGGGCCAATCTCGTCCTCAAGAAGGCTGCCGGGGCACTGATAGCGCTCGTGGGGGTGTTCATCCTCTGGAGCGGGGCGTGAGGCGGGCCGGCACGGCTCGGTGAAAGAGGGGCGATGAAGACGCTTGCCGTCGAATGGAGACATCTCGAGCACCGGGGCCGCACCTGCGACCGGTGCGCCGACACGGGGCAGGCCGTTCGCGAGGTGGTGGCGGAACTCCAGCAGGAGCTCGGCCGCGAGGGGGTGGCCGTCTCGTTCACCGAGACGGTGCTCGGGGAGGACCGCATTTCCGAGTCGAACCAGGTCCTGTTCAACGGCGTACCGCTGGAGGACCTGCTCCCCGGGGCCCGGGCCGGCGAGAACGCCTGCTGTTCCTGCACCGAGCTCCTCGGCGCGGAGGTCTCGTGCCGCACCGTGGCGGTCGGGCTGCAGACCTACGAAGCGGTTCCCGCGAAGCTCATCCGGCAGGCGGCCCGGAAGGCCGTCGGCCTCGGTTGAAGGAGGCCGAGAACCCGTTCCGCGCGCGGGTCACCCGTCACGACTGACCAGTCACCATCACCGGAGGTAGCCCCATGAGGGTCGAAGTGCTCGGTACCGGCTGCACGAAGTGCAACAAGCTCTACGAAGCTGCCAAACAGGCCGTGGCGGAAGCGGGCGTCCAGGCCGAGGTCGTCCACGTCACCGACCTGGCCGAGTTGATGAAGCGGGGCGTCCTGGTCACGCCGGCCCTCGCGGTGGACGGCCAGATCAGGTCGGCCGGGAAGTTGCTGAAATCCGGGGAGGTCGCGAAGTTGCTCCGGTGAGGAGCACCGGCGCTACAGCCAGCGCTTCCGGCGGAAGAACACGAACATGCCGCCGGCGACAGCTCCCATGAGCAGGAGCAGGGCCGGGTACGCCCAGGGCCAGCGAAGTTCGGGCATGTGCTCGAAGTTCATGCCGTAGATGCCGGCGAGGAAGGTGAGGGGGATGAACACGGTGGCGATGATCGTGAGGACCTTCATCACCTCGTTCATCCGGTTGTTCACGGTCGAGAGGTAGAGGTCCACGTAGCCGCCCATGACGTCGCGCAACGACTCCAGGCTCTCCACCACCTGGACGGTGTGGTCGTAGAGGTCGCGCAGGAACGGCTGGGTGGACGCGGCCAGGAGCGCTGAGCCGTCCCGCTCGAGGGCGAGGACGAGCTCCCGCACGGGCGAGATGGAGCGGCGCAGCTGCACCGCCGTTCTCTTGAGCCGGTGGATCGTCTCCAGGGTCTCGGGCGAGGGCTCGTTGATCACCTCCTCCTCGATCTCCTCCGCCGTGTCCCAGATTCCCTCCAGCGCCAGGAAGTAGTGGTCCACCACGCTGTCGAGCAGGGCGTACGCCAGGTAGTCGGCGCCCGAGGTCCGCAGCCGTCCCTTGGCCCCGCGGATGCGCTGCCGGACGGCGTCGAAGACATCGCCTTCCTTCTCCTGGAACGTCACGAGCAGCCCCGGGCGGAGGATCAGGCTCACCTGCTCCGTGTCCAGGTCCTGGTCCTCCGCGTCGTAGCGGATCATGCGGACCACGAGGTACAGGTAGCCGTCGTACGCCTCGGCCTTCGGCCGCTGGTGCGTGTTGACCACGTCCTCCTGGACGAGGGGGTGGATGCCGAGCAGTTCGCCGATTCGGGCCACCACCTCCACCCGGTGGACCCCGGTGACGTTGAGCCAGGTGACCGTGTCGGGGCGCAGGTAGGGGATGAGCTCGTCCGGGTTGGCGAGCGCCCGCTCCTCGAAGTGCTCCGGGCCGAAGTCCATCAGCGAGAGGCCGACGGGTTCCTCGCTCGGCTCTCCCACGTGGACGAGCGTGCCGGGCGGGAGGCCGATCTTGGCGGAGCGCTTGGGCGACACGATGGAGGTTCCTCCCTGTCTTCGGTGCCGGTCACGGCTTCGGCGTAGGAGGGGCCAGCAGGCGCAGCCAGTCGGCCATCTCGGTGAGATTCGACGAGAGGAAGAAGCGTCCGTTGGCGAAGACCCCGTAGTCCGCTCCTCCCATGGCCGAGGCGTACCGGGTGGAGTTCGCGTAGAAGAGCCACTGCTGGACCCATTTCTGTTCGATGGTCTCGTTGAAGATGCTGTCGTTCTCGGCGAGCCCCCGGGCAGCGCCCCGGTCCCACGCCTCGAGCAGCACCTTCGTGGCGGCCAGCGTCAGGGCGTTGGTGGTGCGCAGCGTGTTCTCGAACTTGTCGTAGTGCCCCTGGACCCACTGCGCGCTGTGGCACCCCTGGCAGATCTTCTGCATGGTCCCGCGCCGGCGGGCCTGTTCCTCGACCCCGATCAGGAACCCCTCGGCGGGCTCTCCGGTGAGCTCGGTGGGGAGCGGCAGGCCCGCGCGGTTCCGGATGGCGGTGGTGTCGGCCGACTCGGGGTGCGGGTGGGCGTAGGGGAGCCCGAAGATGCGCCAGGCGCTCCGGTCGTTCATGCGGTGGGATCGCTGGGCCAGGACCTCTCCCGTCGTCGAGGTCACGAGGCTCGCGTGGCACGTGGCGCAGGTGGGCGCCGTGAAGTGCTTCCCGGCCACCCACGGGACGGCGTCGAAGTCCCAGTGGGACTTCATGGCGTCGAAGATGTTGCCGTGCTTGCTCACGGCGTACACCGGGTACGCCGGAACGTCCGGCCCCTTGTGGCACTGGGCGCAGGTGTAGGGCTTGCGCGCCATCTCGATGGAGAACTCGTGGCGGGTGTGACAGGCCGTGCAGGCCCCCCTGCTGCCGTCGGGGTTCACGCGGCCGACCCCCTGGTTGGGCCATCCCGAGAGCACCGGGAACTCCATCTCCCCCATGGCCGTGTCCCGGGGCCGGAGGCCCTTCACCTCCACGCGGGTGCCGTGGCACGACAGGCAGGCGTCCGCCCTGGTCAGGTCATCGGGCGCCTCGGTCGATAGCTTGCCGTCGCCGAAGGCGTGGCTGCCGGCCACCGCGTCGACGAGCATGGCGTAGACGCTGTTGTCCACCAGGTTGGCGTGGGCGTTGGCCATGAGGTTCTGAGCGAACTGCTCCCGCTCGGCGGGGTGGCAGGCCGCGCAGTCCTCCGGGGTCACCACGACGTGGACCCGGTAGCCGTTGTGCTCGAAGGTGTCCGCGTGGGCGTCGGGGTTTCGCGTGTGGCACTCGGCGCACCCCACCACCGTGTCGGCGGAACCGGCCGGAGCCTCGGGTGCCGAGAAGCGCTTCTCCAGGGGCTTCTTCTGCAGCGCCTCCGCCGGGGTGGTCCGGGCGTGCCGGCTCGCCCTCCAGTCGCCGACGATGCCCGGGGTGACCTCCTCGTGGCAGGCGATGCACTCGGACGTCGCGTCGCTGAGTTCCGCCGCCCGGCCAGGCGAAGGGCTCACCAGGCCGGCCAGCGTTGCGGCCGTGCCGGCCGTCAAGATGAGCAGGAGCCGTGGGACTTGCCGCATGGGATTCCTCCTGGGTCTGGACGGGGCGGGGCCTCGGCGCGGGCGTACCGCAAGGGTGCGTTCCCCAAAGGATAGGGAACGGTACCCCTGGGTCAAGAAATTCCTCTACCGGGTCGGGGAAATTCAGAAGGTCCAGGGGAGGGCGCGGTAGCCCAGGGCCAGCGCCAGCGTGCCGGCCACGCAGACCGCCAGGTAGAGGAAGAACACCCGCTTGCGGAACATGGAGAGGAAGACGCCCATCACCGGGAGCGCCGTGACCGGGCCGCCCACCAGCATGGCGATGCCGGGGCCCTTGGCCAGGGGGATGGCGGTGCCCGGATCGGGGAGGAAGAAGCCGAAGACCATGGACGCCGCGGTCACCTGGGGCAGGTGGAGGGGAATCGTGGCGAAGGTGATGGCGAAGATCGGCCAGACGCCGTTCCCCTCCAGGAGCCGGATGATCCAGTCGTTGGGGATGAAGGTCGTGGCCACGACCTCGATCAGCAGGCCGATGAGCGTGAAGCGGCCGATCTTCAGGCTCCCCTCCCATACCCGCGCGAGGAAGGTCAGGACCGGGTTGTGGGTGCAGCGGTCCACCCGATGGGAGAGTTGGCGGCCGCACTCGCACCGCAGTTCCTCCACCGGGTAGTCCGGGTCGTGGAAGTTCCCCTGCGGCAGTTGCTTGCGGAAGATCTCCTCCTCCCGGAACCCGTGCGGTCGCAGCAGCAGGGTGACGTACCCCGCGAACAGCGAGAGGAGCAGCGCGGAGGCGAGCACCACGTTGGCCCACCCGAGGCCGAGCATCCCGGAGAGCATCGTGTAGGCGGCCGGGCTCATGAGCGGAGAGGCCACGAGCAGCGTCACGGCCGGCGCGAGGGGCAGGCCGGCGACCAGGAGTGAGATCACCAGGGGAAGGGTGGCGCAGGCGCACAGCGGGCTCGCCACTCCCAGCAGGGCCGCCACCGGGATGGTGAAGGGGCCGAAGCGGCCGAGCACGTGGCGGAGCTTCACGTGCCACTTCAGCGTGCGGATGGTGGCCTCGAGGAGGACCCCGAAGAGGAGGTACGGAAGGATGTAGAGGAACTCCTCGCCGATTCCCCGTCCCAGCCGCAACGCACCGTCGATGAACGATTCCACGCCTTTGCCTTTCGTGCTGCCCGGGAACCCTGGCCTTGTGGGAGGGGTCGGCGGAAGGGCCCATACCGGTCGAGCGGCCTCCGGTTGCAGAGTTCCGTCCCGAAGGGCGCTCAGGATACGACGTTCGGGGCCCCGGTGTCGCCCGCGACCGCCTCTCCGGCGGAGGCGGAGCGAGGGCGTTGACGGCGGGCCATGAAATTGCGAACATATGATCACATACTCACTCGATGGAGGGCGCCTTGGAGGTCTGCGAGGAAAGGCTGGTCCACCCCGAAGCGGTCGAACAGGCCCGCCGGGCCGTGAGCGGTTCGCCGGTGGGTGCCGTGGCCGAGACGTTCAAGGTGCTGGGGGACCCGACGAGGGTTGGGATCCTGCTCGCCCTGTCGGAGCGGGAGTTGTGCGTCTGCGACCTGGCGGAGATCTTCGACGTGAGCCCGAGCGCCGTCTCCCACCAGTTGCGCCTCCTGCGGGCATATCGGATCGTGCGGTGCCGCCGGGAGGGCAAGCTCGCCTTCTACAGCCTTGACGACGACCACGTGAGGTCACTGTTCGCCGAGGCCCTGCGGCACGTGGCGGAGGACCGATGGGGGACCTGACCGGGTTTGCCGGTGCCGTTGTCCGGGAGAGCTGGCACATCCTCGCCGACTCCGCCCCGTACCTGATCTTCGGGTTCCTGGCCGCAGGCCTGCTGCACGGCTTCCTCTCCGCCGAGGCGATCGGGCGGCACTTGGGCCGGGGCAAGGTGCGCTCGGTCCTCAAGGCCGCCCTGGCGGGAGTGCCGCTCCCCCTTTGTTCCTGCGGCGTCATCCCGGCGGCCCTCGGGCTCCGTCGAAAGGGCGCGAGCAAGGGGGCTACGGTCTCCTTTCTCGTCTCCACCCCGGAGACCGGGGTGGACTCCATCGCCCTGACCTACGCCCTCATGGATCCGTTGATGACGGTGGCGCGCCCGCTGGCCGCCTTCGTGACCGCGGTGCTCGCCGGCGTGGCCGAGAACCTCCTCGGCCGGGAGGAAGCTCTCCCGGAACCCACGCGCCTCCCCTGCGGGTGTCCCGAAGAGCCCTTGCCGGCGGGAGCCGGGGCGCTGCAGCGCGTCCGCAGCGGCCTCCGGTACGCTTTCGGCGACCTCCTGCGTGACCTTGCCCCGTGGCTCGCGGCGGGCTTCGTCCTCGCCGGGCTCATCACGGTCCTCGTCCCCTCCGATTTCGTCCGCGAGAACCTGGGAAGCGGGTTCCTGCCCCTTCTGGTCATGCTCGTGGTGGGCATTCCGCTGTACCTGTGCGCCACCGCCTCGACGCCCATCGCGGCGGCGCTGATCCTCAAGGGACTCAGCCCCGGCGCGGCCCTGGTCTTCCTGCTGGCCGGCCCGGCCACGAACATCGCCTCGGTGACGGCCCTGGCGGGCACTCTGGGTTTGGGCGCGACCGTGCGTTACCTTCTCTCCATCTCGGTCGGCGCCGTGGGCATGGGGCTCGCCCTCGACGCAGCCTACGGTGTACTCGGCGTGCCCGCGCGGGCCCTGGCGGGGGCCGCAGCCGAGGTGTTCCCTCCCGCGGTGGGCGTGGTCTCGGCGCTGATCCTGATCCTGCTGGCTGTGAGGCCGTACCTTCCGCTGCGGGGGGCGGCGGGCCATGCGTGTTCCGGGGCCACCTGAAGCCCCAAGGGCGGCTAGTTGAGCCGCGGGCGCGAGAGGCGGGGGAACGGGGAGACGGGACGATGAAGGGAGAGGGGCTTCGAGCGTGGGCGGCGGTTGTGCTCTCGGCGGTCCTGACCGCGGGAACCGCCGCCGCGGGAGACCTCGTGGGCGTCGATACGCTGATGCGGGAGGCGGAGCGCCGTCCGGGAACGGCGACCGTGGAGGGGGTGGTCAGCCAGGTCTTTCCGGACCGCGACCTCGTGGGCCTGATCGACGTCGAGGAGTTCCGGAAGTGCAGGGTGGTCAGCTGCGCCAGCCTGACGCTGCCGGTTCGCTGGAAAGGGCCCATGCCCGAGTTGGCGAGCACGGTGAGGGTAGACGGGGAGGTGCAGAAGGAGGGGGTGCGCCTGCTGTTCGTAGCCCGGACTCTCGAAGTGACGGCGCCGCCGCCCGAATCCCGGTGAGCCTTCTCCGTTCTGCCCGTTGCGCCGGGCTCCCGGCTGTCGCCTTCGTCGCAGCGGCTGCCGCCCACTTCGTCTGGGTCGGCGCGTTTCCCGAATCGGACCCGGAGCAGAGCCGTTGGGTCCTGTTGCCCTCCCAAGAGTCGTGGGGGACCCGATATCTGGAGACCGGAGCTTACTGGATGGGCTATTCCTACGGTCTTGCCTCTGCCTTTGCAGCAGCGGGGGTGAGGCGGTTCGTCCGGGAGAGGTCCTGCGCCTCGCGCCGGATGGCCGTGGGCGGCATCACCTTCACCGGGGGCCTGGCCGTGGCCGGGTGCTTCCTCGTGGGATGCTGCGGGTCGCCGATGTTGGCCGTGTGGCTCGGGCTCTTCGGGGCGGCGTTCCTGCCCTTCGCGAAGCCCCTGGTGGCCGCGGCGACCACGGTGACCGTGGGAGTCGGCTGGTGGATGATGGCGCGAGCGGACAGGTTCGGGGAGGTGCCCACGGCGACACCTCTGCCGAGTGGCACGGACGAGCGAGGGTAGGCGATGAAGCTGGAACGCAAGACGGAGTGCTGTCCCGAGGGCGGTGGCGGCAAGGCGACGGCGGGACGGTCGTCAGCCGTATGCTGCGAACCGCGGGCGGGGGCGCCCACGGGGCCCGTGTTGGAGATGGCCGAGTCGCCGTGCTGCCCGTCGACGGAGTCTCCCGGGGGAGAGGTGCCGGGGTACCGAGTCTGGCCCTTCGTCGAGGGGTGGCTCGAGACGCCCGTCGGCCCCGTGCCGCGGGCATCGTCCGTTCTGGACGGCGGCGACATGCTGGGCCGCTGGCAGATGCGGTGGGGGATCGGCCGCGACCGCTACCGGATCGCGCCGGGGCTCTACGCCTTCGGCACCCCTGGCCCGGAATCGCCCGTGCTGGTCACGGCCAACTACAAGATGACCTTCGACGTCCTCCGGCGCGACACGGCCGGATTGGACGCCTGGGTGCTCGTGCTCGAAACCCACGGCATCAACGTCTGGTGCGCGGCGGGCAAGGGGACCTTCGGAACCGCCGAAGTCGTTCGCCGCGTCAAGTCTTCGGGCCTCGCCCGGGTGGTCTCCCACCGGAAGCTGGTGCTCCCCCAACTCGGGGCCCCCGGCGTGGCAGCCGGCGAGGTGCGGAAGGGGTGCGGCTTCCATGTGGTCTACGGCCCGGTGCGGGCACGGGACATCCGGGCATTCCTCGCCGCCGGGATGCACGCCACGACGGAGATGCGCGGCGTCACCTTCCCCCTGGGAGAGCGTCTCGCGCTCGCGCCCGTGGAAATCGTGATGATGCTCAAGCCGGCCCTCTGGGCGTCCCTGGTGCTGTTCCTCCTGGGAGGAGTCGGCCCGGGCTGGTTCTCTCTCGGGGCGGCGTGGGAGCGGGGCGTAGGCGGTGTGGAGACCCTGGTCGGGGCGGTCCTCGCCGGGGCGGTGGCGACCCCGGTGCTGCTGCCGTGGCTCCCCGGGCGGGCGTTCTCCGCCAAGGGGGCCGTGGCGGGGCTGGCACTGGCCTTGTGGGGCGCCGTGGGAAACCGGGAGGGCCTGGGGTGGGGCGAGACGTTCGCGTTGCTCCTGGCTCTTCCCGCCGCCGCATCCTATGTGGCGATGAACTTCACGGGAGCGACGCCTTTCACCTCTCCGTCCGGCGTGGAACGGGAGATGAGGGGAGCCCTGCCCTGGCAGGCCGGGGCGGCCGTGTTGGCCGGCGTCTTCTGGGTCGCTTCCGCGTTCTGAGGTCGAACGCCGGGCTGCCGCGCGGTGCCGCCTGCAGCCCGTTTCCGCGGAGGCCCCCGCGCCCCCGCCGAGAGGGGTTTCGACGATGAAGGGTTTCCGCTACCTCGAGGGCGTTTCCACGCTGCACCTGGACGCCGACGCCTGCATCGGCTGCGGCCTGTGCCGGATCGTCTGCCCCCACGGCGTCTTCGCCGTGGAGGGCGGGAAGGCCCACGTCCTCGATCGGGACGCGTGCATGGAGTGCGGAGCGTGCTCCCGGAACTGCCCCGAGGGAGCGCTCTCCGTGGCGGCCGGGGTCGGGTGCGCCGACGCCATCATCCGGGGCTGGATCACCGGC
>CAZJSF010000103.1:0-9955 GCA_964548515.1 uncultured Thermodesulfobacteriota bacterium | reverse complement strand
CTGGGGCAGGCGGTGTCCGAGGGTCTCGCCGAAGTGGGGTTCGCGAGGTGCCGGGGTGGCGTGATGAGCCAGAACCCCGTCTGGCGGAAGCCCTTGCGGGAGTGGAAGGAACAGGTCGCCGGCTGGCTGGCCCGGCCCAACGCCCACGCGGTGCGCTACGCGACCGTGCTGTGCGACTTCCAGCCGGTGTGGGGCGATCCGGCCCTGGCCAGGGAACTGCGTGATTTCGTGACCCGGGGAGTCGGGCGCAATTCCCTGATGCTCCGGCAACTCTTCGAGGAGGCATCCCACCACCGGGTTCCCCTGACCCTCTTCAAGCAGTTCGTGACCGAGCGCTCGGGCCCCCGACGCGGACAGATGGATCTCAAGCGGTCCGGCCTGCTCTTCCTGGTGGAGTGTGCGAGGATCCTCGCGCTGCGCCACGGCGTGCTCGAGACGGGGACCGCCGAGCGGCTCCGGCGCCTCTCGGAGCGGGGCCTCGTCCCGAAGGAGGACGCGGAATTCGTCCTCGCCGCCCACAAGACCCTGGTCCACTTCCTCCTCACCACCCAGGCGCGAAAGCTCCGGGCGGGAACGCCCCCCGACAGCTATCTCTCACCCCCCTCCCTCACCATCCAGGAGCGCTACCTCCTGCGCCACGCCCTGGAAGCCACGGGCCGCCTGCAGGGGCTCGTTCACGCGAGCTTCGGCTCGGTCTTCTTCTGACCGAAAAGCATCGAGGCCGGCCCCTAGGGGCCGGCCTCGTGCTACGCGATTCGCTCCCTGCCGTCTACGTCAGCAGGTGCGGCAGGAAGGGGGCGATGACCAGGCTCACGATGCTCATCAGCTTGATGAGGATGTTCATCGCGGGCCCGGAGGTGTCCTTGAAGGGGTCGCCGACGGTGTCGCCGACCACGGCCGCCTTGTGGGCGTCGCTGCCCTTGCCGCCCAGCGCGCCCTTCTCGATGTACTTCTTAGCGTTGTCCCAGGCGCCGCCCGCGTTGGCCATGAACAGCGCCATCAGGACGCCCGTAACCGTCGCACCGCCGAGGAGGCCGCCGAGGGCCTGGGCACCCAGCGCGAAGCCGACGACCACCGGGACGATGACGGCCGTCAGGCCGGGGACGATCATGCGCTTGAGCGCCGCGTTGGTGGAGATGGCCACGCACGCCGCCGTGTCGGGCTTCCCGGTGCCGTCCATGATGCCCGGGATCTCGCGGAACTGCCGGCGCACCTCGCTCACCATCTCGTAGGCCGCGTCACCCACCGCCGTCATGGTCATGGCACCCACGAGGAACGGGATGATCCCGCCGACGAACAGGCCGATCACCACACGGGGGTGGCTGAGGTCGATGATGTTGAGGCCGGCAGCGGACTGGTAGGCCGCGAACAGGGCCAAGGCGGTCAGTGCGGCGGACCCGATGGCGAATCCCTTGCCGATGGCCGCCGTGGTGTTGCCCTGGGCGTCGAGGGTGTCGGTGATGTTGCGGACCTCGGGGCCCAGCCCGCTCATCTCGGAGATGCCGCCCGCATTGTCGGCTATGGGGCCGTAGGCGTCGACGCTCATGGTGACGCCGACCGTCGAGAGCATGCCCACCGCGGCCACGCCGATGCCGTAGAGACCGGCCAGGTGGTAGGCGCCGAAGATCGCCCCGGCGATCAGGAGCACCGGGATGGCGCAGCTCTCCATGCCCACCGCGAGGCCGGTGATGATGGTCGTCGCGGGACCGGTCTGGGACGCCTCGGCGATCCGGACGATCGGCTTGGCGGCCGTGTAGTACTCCGTGGTCAGGCCGATCGCGATGCCCGCCACCAGACCGAAGACCACGGCCCAGAAGGCCCCGGTGGGCAGACCCAGCGCCCCGACCAGCCAGTAGGACGCGAGGACCAGGAGGATGGCGGAGACGAAGGTGACGTTGCGCAGGGCCTTGGCGGGCCCCTGCCGCTCGAGGAGCTTCATGGAGAACACGCCGATGACGCTGGCCACGAGTCCCGCCATGACCACGAGGAGGGGGTACGCCATGTGGGCGAGCTTCACGTCGGCCGCTATCGAGGCGCTCGTGGCCGCGATCGCGATGGTCGCCACCACCGAACCGACGTAGGACTCGAAGATGTCCGCACCCATGCCGGCGGTGTCGCCCACGTTGTCGCCCACGTTGTCGGCGATGGTCGCGGGGTTGCGGGGGTCGTCCTCGGGGATGCCGGCCTCCACCTTGCCGACCAGGTCGGCGCCCACGTCGGCCGCCTTGGTGTAGATGCCGCCGCCCACGCGGGCGAACAGCGCGATGGAGGAGGCCCCCATGGCGAACCCGTTGATGTACTGGGCCGTCTCCGGGGTGCCGAAGAAGTAGTAGCACACGCCCACGCCCACCAGGCCCAGGCTCGCCACGGACAGCCCCATCACGGCGCCGCCGGAGAAGGCCATGTACAGGGCCTTGCCCATCCCCGACTCGCGGGCGGCCTCGGAAGTGCGGACGTTGGCGCGGGTGGCGGCCTTCATGCCGAAGAAGCCGGCGAGCATGGAGCAGCCGGCCCCACCCAGGAAGGCCCACGCGGTCATCGGGGAGATCTTCCAGAAGAGCAGCAGGAAGACGACCGCGATGAAGATGACGAGGATCTTGTACTCGCTCTTCAGGAAGACCATGGCGCCTTCGTGGATGGCGTCGCCGATCTCCTGCATCCGCTCGTTGCCCGCCGGGCTGTTCTTGATCCACGAGTACACCAGGGCCGCGACGATCAGCCCGAGCACCCCTACAAGCGGTGCGTAGACGGTCCAACTCATCAGGTTTTCCATGTGCACCTCCCTTTTCTCTCCCGTTCAGGTTTGGTGAAACCGATTCATGGCCACTACCGGCCCCTCGAAAAGCACGGCCTCCGCCGCGTCCCCGGCCCGCTCGACGATCGCGGGCAGCAACCCGGCCTCTTCCGGCAGGAACCGCGACAAGACGTACTCAGCACCCGGGATCCCTTCCGGCGGGCGGCCGACGCCGACCTTCAGGCGCGCGAACTCGCCGGTGCCCAGGCTGTCCACCACCGACCGGATTCCGTTGTGACCGCCGGCCCCTCCCCGCAGCCGCACCCGCAGCACGCCGAAGGGGAGGTCCAGGTCGTCGTGCACCACGAGCAGACGGTCCAGCGGCAGCCCCGCCCGGCCCACCAGGGCCGCCACCGAGTCCCCGCTGCGGTTCATGAAGCCCTGGGGCTTCGCCAGCGCCACCGCCACCCCCCTGGGCCGGGCTTCGGTCAGGAGGCTCCCGAGTTCCTCCCGCCAGGAGCCTCCCCCCCACCGGGACGCCAGCCGGTCCGCTACCTGGAACCCGACGTTGTGCCGCGTTCCCTCGTACCGGCTCCCCGGATTGCCGAGACCCACCACGAGGCGGTCCGGCACGGGCCGGGCCACGAAGGGCTACTCCTCGGCTTCGGCGCCCTCTTCGGCCTCTTCGGCCTCCTCGGCCTCCTCGGCGCCGGACGGGGCGATCACGGCACACACCGCGAGCTTCGGGCTCGTGAGCACCCGCACGCCCTCTGGGGCCGTCAGGTCTCCCACGTGGATGGAGTGGCCCGGCATCAGCTTCGTCACGTCCACCACGATGGACTCGGGCAGGTCGTCCGGCAGGCACACCACCGCGATCTCCCGCCGCGCGATCTGGAGGATGCCGCCGAGCTTGACGCCGGCCGCCGTCCCCTGGATGTGGACCGGCACCGTGGCGTGGATGAGCCGGTCGGCCTCGATCTTGTAGAAGTCCGCGTGGACGAACACGCGCTTCAGGGGGTGGACCTGGAGCTCCTTGACGATCACCCGCGCACCGTCGATGCGATCGTCGGAGGACTTGAGGCGCAGGAACACGTTTCGCGCCGCGGGGGTGGAGAGCGCCTTCGCCAGATCCTGCTCCCGGAACGTCACCATGACCGGTTCCTGGGCCGGGCCGTACACGACGCCCGGGGTCTTCCCGGCAGCCCGGGACTTGCGGGCCGCCCCCTTTCCGACGGTCGTCTTCGGCTCGACCGCGAAGTTTACTTCGGTATGCATGAGGTCCTCTTCCTTTCTCCGATTTACGTTTGGAAACGGTCCCGCCCCCGCCTCAGACGAACAGGGAACTCACGGAACCGCACTCGGTGATGCGCCGGATCGCCTCGGCCAGCAGGGGAGCGACGGTCAGGACCCGGATCTTGCCGCTCGCCCGCGCTTCGGGGCTGAGGGGAATGGTGTCGGTGGTGATGAGCTCCTCCAGCGGCGAATCCACGATCCGCTCCACGGCCGGGCCCGAGAGCACGGCGTGCGTGCAGGCCGCGTACACCGTCCGGGCGCCGTTGGCCTTGAGCGCACGCGCCGCGTTCGCCAGGGTTCCCGCCGTGTCCACCATGTCGTCCAGGAGGATCGCGTCGGCGTCCTCGACGTCGCCGATGATGTGCATCACCTCGCTGACGTTGGCCTTCTCGCGTCGCTTGTCGATGATGGCGAGGCTTGCGTCCAGGCGCTTCGCGAACGCCCGGGCGCGCTCCACGCCGCCCGCGTCGGGGCTGACCACGACCAGGTGGTCGCCGTCGAAACGCTTGCGCACGTCCTCCAGGAGCACCGGCGTGGCGAAGAGGTTGTCCACGGGGATGTTGAAGAACCCCTGGATCTGGCCAGCGTGGAGGTCCACGGTGAGCACGCGGTCGGCCCCCGCCACGGTGAGAAGGTCGGCGACCAGCTTCGAGGTGATCGGCACCCGGGGGTGGACCTTGCGGTCCTGTCGTGCGTAGCCGTAGTAGGGGATGACGGCCGAGATGGAGCTGGCGCTCGCTCGCTTGAGCGCGTCCATCATCACCAGCAGCTCCATCAGGTGATGGTTCACGGGCGGACACGTGGGCTGGACCACGAAGACGTCCCAACCGCGGACGCTCTCCTCGATCTCGACAGCGATCTCACCGTCGGCGAACGACTTGCACACCGCTCGCCCGAGGGGGAGACCCAGTTGACGACCGATGGACTCGGCCAGCGGGCGATTCGCGTTGCCCGTGAAGATGCGGACGTTGTGCATCGTCTCGAACTCAGGGAGCACAGCGCCCGGTCGGAAAACCGGGCTTGGCTGGGGCGGGAGGATTCGAACCTCCGATTGCCGGAATCAAAATCCGGTGACTTACCGCTTGTCTACGCCCCAGTCCGAACGTCCGTCGAGAAAGGGGAACGCGTCCGGAGGCAAGGTGCGCACCACGTCTACCCGCCAACTCGCTGCCTCCGTGCGGCTTCGCACCGAAGAAGCGGCACGTCGGGCTGCAGGCTCGTCCGGGAAGAGGCCGAAGACGGCCGACCCCGACCCCGACATCAGGCTCCCCGGTGCCCCGGCCTCACGAAGCGCGGCCAGGGCTCGGCCGATCGCCGGCGCGAGCGCCTGGGCCGCATCCGCCAGATCGTTGCGGAGAGCCGCCGTAAAACCCCGGAAATTGAACTGCGCAATGGTATGAGGGCGCCCCGGGGTTGTCAACCCCAGACTCGCCCGGCGGGAAAAGACCTCCCGGGTGGAGAGGAACGTCCCCGGGTGAACCAGGACCAGCCACAGGGGCTCGAACTCCGGCGCGGGGGTCACCGCCTCTCCGATGCCCTCCACCCAGGCCGCCCTCCGCGCGAAGAAGAAGGGGACGTCGGCACCCACCCGGAACGCGGCCCGCTCGCGGGACGCCCCCGAGAGCTCGCAGCCGAAGAGGCGCTCGAGACCGAGGATCGTCACCGCGGCGTCTGAGGAGCCTCCGCCCAGGCCGGCTCCCGAGGGAATCTCCTTGCGCATCGAGATGCGCACGCCTCCCGGCACGCCCGTCTCCGCGAAGTAGAAGCGCGCAGCGCGGGCGCAGAGGTTCTCCTCACCGGACGGAACCCCGGCGTCGCCCTCGCACGCCACCTCCACGCGCCCCGCCTCCGGCAGCCGCTCGATGCGGAGCCGGTCGAAGAGGCTCACGGGGGCCAGGAACATCCGCAGGTCGTGATACCCGTCGGGCCGGCGTCCGCGGACGGACAGGAACAGGTTCACCTTCGCGGGAGCGAGCAGATCGAGACACATGGGAAGATCCGAGTTGCCGCGGCCGGGGGGGGAGACGGTGCCGGACGGCACGCGTTCGCCCCCGGAGGCGTCAGAGCCCTTCGATCAGGCGCATCCCGAAGGACTCGCACGCCGCCAGGTCGGCCTCGGTGGGCACCAACTGCACGCGGACCGGGTCCTCGGGCACCCGGAAGCGCAGACCCTTCATCCGGTCCGCGATCATCTTCGGCCCTTCCCCGCTCCAGCCGAACGATCCGAAGGCGGCCCCGACCTTGCCCTTCACCTTGATCGTGGCCATCGCGCTGAACAGCGCCCACACGTGCTCCAGTGCGTCTCCGTTGATCGTGCACGACCCCACCGCTATGCCGTCCGCGCGCTCGATCTCGTCGAGCGCCCTGGCCAGGTCGAGGCCCTGGAGGCTGAACACGCCCACGTCCGCCCCCGCACCCTCGGCCCCGGCGGCGACCGCCGCCGCCATCCGGCCCGTGTTGCCGTAGGAGCTCGCGTAGAAGACGAGGAACCGCTTCCGATCGCGTCGAGGGGGCTCCGCGCTCCACTCCCGATACCGGGAGAGGTAGCTCGGGATCTCGGCCCGGATCAGGGGCCCGTGGCTGGGGCACACCAGGCGCAGCGGCAGGGCCTCGATCTTGTCGAGACCCTGCCGCACGTACTCCTTGAAGGGGCGCATGATGACCTGGAAGTAGTACGCGAACGCCCCGCTGTAGTCCTCGATGCGGTCGTTGAACAGCCGGTCGTCGCAGTAGTGCGCCCCCAGGAAATCACACGGGAAGAGAATCTGGTCCTCCTCGGCGTACGTGAACATGGTGTCCGGCCAGTGGAGAAACGGCGCCGGCAGGAAGCGCAGCGTCTTCCCGCCGAGGTCGATCCGGTCGCCGTCCCCCACCGTCAGGGGCTCCACGTCGCGGTTGAGGATGTTCTGGACGAAGACGCGGCCCGGCTTCGAAACCACGACCCGGGCCCGGGGCGCCTGGGCGAGAAGCGCGTCCAGGGCGCCCGAGTGGTCCGGTTCCAGGTGGTTGAGCACCACGTAGTCGATCCGCGAGGGGTCCACCGCCGCCCTCACCGTATCCAGATAGTGGTCGGCGAACTTCCCCTTGCTGGTGTCGATCAGCGCGACCCGCTCCGCCCCCTCGACCACGAAGGAGTTGTAGCTGGTGCCGTGTTCGGCCCGCATGATCACGTCGAACACGCGCAGCTGGGGATCGAGGACCCCCACCCAACGGATTCCGGGAGCGAGTTCCACCGGGGGCATGGCTCACATCGGCTCGAACATCGACTTATCCGCCCCGCAGTCCGGGCAGGTCCAGTCCGCCGGAAGCTTCTCGAACGGGGTCCCGGCGGGGACTCCGTTGTCCGGGTCGCCCTTGGCGGGGTCGTAGATGTAGCCGCAGATGGTGCACTGATACTTCTTCATGCCGTTCTCTCCTTTCCAGGGTTCCCGATCGCACACGGGCGCGGCGTTCCGCAGGGACCGCGGTGCCGCGCGGTGCGAGGATGACATCTCGTTCCGCACAGCGCAAGCCGCCGAAGGCGAGAGGGGCGTCGAAAGTGCCGTCCGGAAGGCATCGGGCATCCAAATCTCCCTCTTTCGAGGGATTCGATTGTCCCACGCCAAATGTATGGTAATGTCGCTTTGCTTGGTGTTTCGCTCCCAGCCTCTCCGGTGCCCATGAGCCGATGATGAGTCCCGCCGGGCGAAAGCGGCAGATGACGGCGAGAGCCCTCCGGGCGCTGGCGTTGGCGGTAGCGCTCGCCCTTCCCCAGGGGGCCGGGGCCTACGCGGAGGCGGCCCGCGCCGCCTACAAGGAGGGGCTGCGCGCCTACCGGGCCGGCAACCTCGACCAGGCCCGCGAACTCTTCCGGCAATCGGAGGAGGCCGACCCCACCTACCCCTACCCGGCCTTCGCGCTGTCCCGCATCCTGCACGAGCTCTTCGAGATGGAGACCAAGCACTACGAAGAGGCCGTGGACGGCTACGAGCGGGTGGCCCTGCTGATCCGGGCGGCGCCGCCGCCGGCCAAGGAGAGGGCTCTCTGGCAGGTGCTCTACTTCCAGGGGCTCCTCTACCTGAAGGGGGGCGAGTACGCCAAGGCGCTGGAGCGGTTGGAGCAGTTCCTGGAGGCCTACCCGGAGTTCTCCAACCCGGAGGACGTGCACAACGCCCTCGGGATCGCCCTGTACTACCTCGACCAGTACGACAAGGCCGTGGACCAGTTCCGCATCGCCCTGGCCAGGAAGCCGGACTACGCGGAGGCCCGCTTCAACCTGCGCAGCGTGTTCACCCGCCTGGCCATCTACAACGAGGCCGTGGTGCTCGCCCGCGCCGGTGAGATGGAACTGGCCCAGGAGAAGATCGAGAGGCTGAAGGCGTTCGCCCCCCGGTACCTGCCGGGCCGCCGCCTCGAGGCCCGGATTCTCCACGAACTCGGCCACGACGACGAGGCGCTGCGCGTGCAGGCGGAGATTCTCGGCCTCAGCCCGAACGACCCCCTCACCTACGGGGTGCGGGTGGACCGGGCCCGGATCCTGGCCGACCGCGGCGAGCGGGAAGAGGCCGCGAAGCTGCTGCGCGACAACCTGGTCCGGTTCCCCGACATCGGCGACGAACGCCTGACTCGGGAGGTGGTGGAACTCCTGGCCCGGGTGGAGACCGCAAGGTGAGGGTCCCGGCCGCGGCCTTGGCCCTCCTGCTCGGGGGGACGGTCTGGGCGCACGCGGGCGAACCCGCCCCGCGGGAGGGCCCCCACAAGGACCTCGGGTGCGCCGACTGCCACGACGGCGAGGCCCTGGCCGACTGCGACGAGTGCCACGACGCGAAGACGGTCAACATCCACCCCGTCGGGATGATCCCCTCCACCCCCGTCCCGGAGGAGTTCGGCCTGGGCCCCGACGGGCGGCTCGTGTGCCGCTCCTGCCACCAGCTCCACGGCGGGGCGCGGGAACGAAGCTACCTCAATTTCTCGGGTCTCCCCGCCGGCGCCGACCGCGCGGCCTTCTGCGCCCGCTGCCACGGCGAGCAGATGGCGCGCGCCGACCCCCACAAGGCCCGCCAGGGAACGGCCCGGTGCGCCTTCTGCCACGCGTCCATCCCGGAGGGGGCGGGCACGGCGAAGGCACGCATGGACATCGTCAAGCTGTGCGACTTCTGCCACGACGCCATCGCCAAGGACCATCCCCGCAACATCGACCCGACCCTGGACCTGCCCAAGGGCCTCCCCCTCGGATCCGACGGCTCCTGGACCTGCGTGACCTGCCACAACCCCCACGGCACCACGACCACGACCCACTACGTGCGCACGGAGTTCGCCCAGCACTTCGAGCGGGGCATGGAGCGGAACCCCCACCGCAACGAGTACTCGGCGTGCAAGGGCTGCCACACCTCCTCGATCAGCTCCGAGATCCGCGCCCCCGACTACCGCCTCCGCTACAAGGGCGACATCAACGTGCTGTGCGTCTCGTGCCACGTGACGGACCGGGGGCACCACCCGACGGGGCTACCGCCCCCGCCCTTCATGATGGCCGACATCCAGGCGTCCCCGAAGAAGATCCCGCTGGACGAGGACGGCCGCATCACCTGCCTCACCTGCCACGACAACCACTGCAAGTCCGGCAACCAGCACATGGGGGAGCGGTTCTACGACCGCGTCAACCTGCGCAACGACCTGTGCTGGATCTGCCACCGGCGCGACGAGTTCTCCCGGGTGACCCCCCACGTGGACGACCCCAAGATGTGCGTGCGATGCCACGAGTCCCCGCCGATCCCCGGAGCGGACGTGGGGCTGATGACGATACCGAAGATGGTCTGTCTCCAGTGCCACGAGGTCAAGCCGCACCCCGCAAGTGCCGATCATCTCCGGGTCCCGTCGGAGAAGGTCCACCCGGACGAATCCCTCCCGGTGGGGCGGGGAGGCGAGGTAACATGCCCCACGTGTCACGAC
>CAZJSF010000102.1:0-10060 GCA_964548515.1 uncultured Thermodesulfobacteriota bacterium | reverse complement strand
ACCGGATGATTCGCGCGATCGTCAAGGCGTTGGAGCCGAAGTGACGGCGTTGCGACGGGCTTGACGTCGAGGAGTCGAAAGGGCCGGCGCGAAGCCGGCCCTTTCGACCGTTTACCGTGCAGCGTTTCGTCGCGTCAGCGGCCGCGGCCTGGCCGGAGGTCCCAGGCGGATTCAGGTCGATTCCGGCTCGTCGGGATCCGACTCGACTCCCGGCACCTCGCGGGGGCGGGCGTCCAGGGAGGGCACTTCCCGGGGCAATTGCCTCGACGACGCGGCAGTCAGCGCCTCGAAGCGCCTCGCCTGTGGAAGGACGCTGGCGTTCAGGGAACCGACCGTCTTGTTGAAGGCCAGCACGGTGCGCTCGATGGACTTCCGCAGCCCCTCCAGGTGCTCGAAGGCCGTGGCCAGCCGGCGGTGCAGTTCCTGGCCGGCGAGGGCGATACGCCTGGCGTCTTCCGCCAAACGCTCCTCCCTCCATCCGAGCGCGATCACCTTGAGCAGGGAGACGAGGGTGCCCGGAGTGGCCACCACGACCCCTCGGGCCAGGGCCGCCTCGAGGAGTTCCGGTCGCTTCTGCACGGCAGCCTGGAGAAAACTCTCGCCGGGAATGAAGAGCACCACCAGTTCGGGCGACCGCTCGAACTGGTCCGCGTAGCGCTTGGAGGCCAGGGCGGACACCCGCTGCTCGATCTGGCGGGCGTGCTCGCCCAGCAGGCGGGCCCTCTCCTCCTCCGTGCCCGCCTCGTGGGCCCGCAGGTAGGCGTCGAGGGGCGTCTTGGCGTCGACCACGACGCAGCGGTGATTCGGTAGAAGCACCACCATGTCGGGCCGGAGCGGGCCGTCCTCGCCTCCCGCCGTGTGCTGCTCCACGAAGTCGCAGTGCTCGATCATCCCAGCCAGTTCGGCCACCCTTCGCAGTTGGATCTCGCCCCAGCGACCACGGACCTCGGGACGCCGCAGGGCGTCGACCAACCGCTTCGTCTCGTCGCGCAGGGCCCGCTGATCCTGTGCCATCGACTCGACCCGGGACCGCAGCGCTCCGTACGCCTCGCCCCGGGACTTCTCCATCTCCTGGACGGAGGCCCGGTACCGGTCCAGGGTCTCCCGGAGGGGCGCGAGCAGCAGCTCGATGGCCTGCCGGCGCTGGTCGAGGTCGCCCCGGGCCTGCTTCTGCTCGGTTTCCAGGGTCTGTCGGGCCAGTTGCAGGAACTGCTCGCTGGAAGCCCGGAGGGCGTCCGTCGAGAGGGCCTTGAAGGCCTCTTCCAACTGGGCCCTCGCCTGCGCGTGGGCGCGGGTCGCTTCGTCCCGGCGTGCCTCGAGTTCCGCGACCCGCCGCTGGGCTTCGCCGCGGTCCTGGGCGAGTTGGTCCACACGGGCGCGCAGGTCGTCGCGCTCGCTCTCCAGACGCTCCACGGACGCGCTGGACTGCTCCAGTTCGGTCCGGACCCGGGCGAGATCCACCAGCGCGGCTCCCCGGCGGGACTGGACGAACGCCAGGATCCCCAGGAGCGCCACCACCACGACCCACGCCGTCACCTCGAGGCTCATGGGGTGAGTGTACTGGAACCGCGGACCCACCTGAACCGAGAACGGCGGGGAGGGGCTGAGACTCCGGGTTGGATGGCGACGGGCCGGGCTTCGCGAGGGGTGGAGTCTCCCCGCGTTCTTCGTTGACACGGGGGAGGGGGAGGGTACCTTCCGCCGGGTGCGGCAGCGGTCGCGGGCACCCTCGGCCCACGGGGCGCGCGCCGGCCCGGGAGAGCGCGAACCCGAAAGGAGGACGGAGCATGAACTTGGCGGAATCGTTGAGGGAGGAAGTGGCCCGCTTCGTGCGGGAGTCTCCGCTGAACCGGCAGCGCGACGGCGAAGGGCCCTACTTCGACGCCCCTCTGGTGGGCTTCGCCGCGGTCTCGGACCCGCTCTTCCAGGAGTACAAGACCATCATCGGCGAGTTCCACTGGACGCCCCGGGAGGCCTTGGAGTCCGCCCACGGGCCGGACGCCTGCCCCCGGGGAACGGTCGTGTCCTGGGTCCTGCCCGTGACCCGCGAGACCCGGGCCAGCAACCGGGCGGAGGGGGCGTTCCCCTCCCGGCGCTGGGCCCACACGAGGGACTCCGGAGAACGTTTCAACGACGGGCTGCGTCGGCACGTGGTGGAGTTCCTCGGCCAGCACGGCCACCGGGCGGCGGCGCCGGCGCTCCTCCCCGGTTGGCGCACGGTGCGGGACTCGCCCGTGGGCCTGGCGTCCGTGTGGTCCGAGCGCCACGCGGCGTACGCGGCCGGCCTCGGCACCTTCAGCCTGAACGACGGGCTCATCACGCCCAGGGGAATCGCCCACCGCCTCGGCAGCGTGGTGACCGATGCCGTGGTCCCTCCCAGCGAGCGCCCCGGCCGGGACTATCGCGCCAACTGCCTGACGTGTCGTGGAGACGAGTGCGGGGTCTGCATCGGGCGGTGTCCCGCCGGCGCGATTTCCGTGGCGGGCCACGACAAGGAGCGCTGCCGCCAGTACTCCTACGAGGTGGTGCTGAAGAAGCTGGGCGAGGAGTACGAAGTGGAGGTGACGGGATGCGGGCTGTGCCAGACGGGGGTGCCGTGCGAGAGCCGCATCCCCCGCGCGCGCGCGGCTCGCTGAGCCGGTCTCCCGGCTGCCCCGTCTTGCGGCGAAGTCCTCAGCGTTCGGCCTCGTCGGGCAGGGCCCCGGCCTGCGGCTTCGTCTCGCGGGCGGGCAGGGGAGGGGCGTCTCGGTTCCACGCCACCATGGCGACGGTGACGGTGGCGAGGCCGAGAACCACGAGGACGAGCTGCATGGGGCACTCCTTCGGCGGACCGGGTGGGGTCTGGGGTCGGGGTGGCGATCCGGGCCAGATAAGGATCGGGAGACCTGCGCCCCGGCTTTAGCGTTTGCGGGGCCCGGACGGAGACAGCCCCCCCTTTTTTGACCCCCCCGCCCTTTCGCTGCGCCGGGCCCCGCCGTCCCGGACGCCGGGGGAAAGGGCCGCCGGCCGTCGCGGGCGTGGGTGTCCGCGGCCGCGCCCGTCTCAGGCGGTGCCGGGCGGGAGATCGTCACCTCCCCCGGACAGGGCGGGGTGGTGGGGCTCCACCGCCGGCTCCAGGCGGAACGCCGCGTGCAGCAGGACGGGCGTGACGAGCAGGCTCACGGCCATGTTGAGCAGCGCCACACCGGTCATCACGTCGGCCAGGGGGCCGGCGAAGATCCCCTGCCGGTTCGCCAGGGCGACGATCACGAGGGACACCTCCATGCGGGGCAGCATCCCGACGCCGACCTGGAGGGACCGAATCCACCCCATCCGCGATGCCAGGGCTCCGACGGCGGAACCGGCGAACTTCCCTCCGAAGCTGGCCAGGAGAAGAATCGGGGCGTAGCGGCCGAGGGAGCCGAGGCGGGCGAGGTCCAGGGTCGCGCCGAGGTGGATGAAGAACAGGGGGATGAAGAGCCCGTAGGACAGGGTGTGCACGCGGTCGAGGAGCTTCTCCTCCCCCATCTTCTCCCGAACCGCGAGCCCCGCAAGAAAAGCTCCGGTGATGGCCGCGAGGCCGACGGTCTCCGCGAGGGCCGCCAGGGTGAAGGTGGCCGCCAGGACGAGGGACAGGGATGCCTGGGGCAGTTGAACGGCCCGAAAGCCCCTGTAGATGCGTGGGAGAACGCTCCAGCCGAGGGCGACGGCCGCCGCGAAGAACACCGTCGACTTGATCGCGAGCCCGGCGAGGCTTCCGGTTCCCAGGACGAGCGCCAGGATGGCCAGCGCCAGCACGTCGTCCACGATCGCCGCCCCCACCAGAGTCGCGCCCACCGCCGTCCGGAGGCGATGGGCCTCGAGCAGCGTGACCGCGGTGACTCCGATGGACGTGGGAGTGAAGAGGGCGCCGAGGACGAGGGCCTGGACCTTTGTCAGGCCCAGGTGCTCCGCGGCCAGGATGCCGGCGGCAAAGGGCGCGGCCACGCCTCCGAGGGCCACCAGCGTGGAGGACCTCCCGGCCCGCTTCATGTCTGCGACCCTCGACTCGGTGCCGGTGACGAGGAGCAGGCACACGAGGCCGAGGTCCGCGAAGGCCCGGAACGCCTCTCCGCGCAGGGTCTCGGCCAGAAAGCCCGGGGCGGCCGCCAGGAGCACGCCGGCGAGAATCTGACCCAGGATCGGGGGGAGCCGGAGCCGGTCGAAGGCGTGCCCGAGGACCTTCGAGCCCGCCAGCGCCAGCGCCAGCGTCCAGAGGAAGTTGGCTTCCTTCACGTCAAGACGCCCTCGGCCCGGTAGGCGGCGGCCAGGCTGCGCAGCAGGTCGGTGGCTCCGATCTCGCCGAGCATCTCCCCTCCCTCGAACACCGCCAGGTAGGAGGCCCCCTTGCTCTCCATCAGCCGGAGCGCTTCCCGGCAGGTGGTTTCGGGCGTCACCGTGTGGAGCACGCGCCCCTCGTGGAAACAGCAGATGCAGTCGGCGCTCCCGTGGGCGAGGCTCCGGAAGCGGGCGGTGCTGAAGCGCGTGTAGGAGGCGTGGGTCGGCTCGAGCGCCCGCAGCAGATCGCGCCTCAGCAGGATGCTCTCCACCCGTCGCCGTGCCCCCGGGCCCCCCGCGAGGATCCAGGCGTGGTCCGCCTCGACGAACACGTCGAGAAGCTCCTCCACCGGCACGTGGGGAGGCAGGAAGACCAATCTCTCGAGGTCCCCGTTCATGATCCCTCGGGCGGGGAGTTGGTAGAAGCGCTCGTACACCTTGCGTCGCAGCGCGGGGTCTACGGTGCAGCGGTCGTGGTCCATGGCGGTTCCTCCGGCGCGTCAAGCTACCACGGCGGGAGGGGCCGACCAAGGCGTGCTAGAATGGGGTTCCTCGAAGGAGGGCGGCCGTGCCCTTGTCCCTGCGCCACCGAATCGTACTCCTTTCCGTGCTGGCCCTGGTTCCGGCGGTCGTGGTGGCGTCCGCCGCGACCGTTCACCTGGTGACGCGCTATCTCTGGGAGGAGGCGGAGGCGGACGCCGTGGCCCTCGCCGAGACGGTGCGCCGCGCGGGCACCCACGCCATGCGCACCCTGGACCGCGAGGAGATGCGCGACATCCTGGAGAGCATCTCCGGTGCCCACGGCGTTCTCGCGGCGCGGCTCTACGACCGCAGCGGCGTCCTGCGGGTGCCCGCGTCGGAGAGCGGGCGCAACCTGGATCCTTCCGGACCCCAGTGCACCGCCTGCCATTCGGATCCCCGCGGGGCCATCACGACGGGAGGGGTTTGCTCGCACCGCACCGACCAGGGGCTGAGGGTGTTCACCCCCATCCGGAAGGAGCCCGGGTGCGCCGCGGGAGGGTGCCACGGGGCCGACGGGCCCCTGCTGGGGTTCCTGGAGGTGGAACTCGACGCGTCGGTCCTCCGGAGCCGGGTCGCGGGCCTGGCGGGCAACGCGGCCTTCTGGGGCGGGGTGATCCTGGTCGCCGCGGTTGTGCCCCTCCTCCTCGGGTTGCGGTGGGTGGTGGGGCGGCCCCTGAGCGAGTGCCTGCGGCTCGTGCGGGGCGTGGAGGAGGGCGACCTGGAGGTCCGCAGCCGGGTCCGCCGCTCCGACGAGCTGGGAGAACTGCTCGCCTCGTTCGACTCGATGGCCGAGTCCCTGGGGCAGTCGCGCACGGAGCTCGAGGCCCTCAACAGGGATCTGCAGGGACAGGTGACCGCGCGCACCCGGGAACTGGAGTCGGCCCTGGAGGCCGCGCAGGACAGCGACCGGATGAAGACGGAGTTCCTCGCGGGGATCAGCCACGAACTCTCCACGCCGCTGCAGGCCGTGATCGGCTACTCGGAGATCCTGCTCGACGGGATCGACGGCGAGCTCAACGAGGCGCAACGGCGGGACGTGGAGGCGGTCTTCCGCAACGGCCGGCTGCTCCTCATGCTGGTGGAGGACCTGCTGGAGCTCGCCCGCCTCGAGGGGCGGAGGCGGGTCCTGTGCATCGACCGCATCCGGGTGGAGGACGTGGTGGAGGAGATCGCCACCATCGGCAGGAGGCTCGCGTCGGGAAAGCCCGTGGACGTCGTCGTGGAGTTGGAGCCCGGGTGCCCTTCCATTCTCGGGGATCTCAAGGCCCTGCGTGACGTCCTGTTCCATCTGGTGGAGAACGCGGTCCGGCACACCGAGGAGGGGTGCGTGGAGATCCGGGCCCGCGGCATTGGGGAGAACCGGCTCGAGGTCGTCGTGACCGACATGGGCCCCGGGGCCGACAGCGGGGTGGTCCGCTCCGCGCTCCGGGGCTTCGTTCCCAAGCAGGGCGGCGGGGGCGTCGGGGTGGGACTGGCGCTGGCCCGGCGCCTGGTGGAGCTCCACGGGGGCACGCTGTCGGTGGAGGGTCGCGAGGGCGGAGGGACCCGGGTGCGGGTGGAACTCCCCACGGTGCCGGGGCACGGCGGCGGCACCCGGTCCGTCTGACGGATCAGGGCCGCTTGCCGGCCTCCAGCCGTCGGATCAGGCGGCCCCGACGTCGTTCGAGTCCCTCCCGGTCCGGGCGCGGCCACAGCCCGCGCGAAAGGGCCTCCTCGACGACGGCGAGCGCCTCCGCCGGTCGGTCCAGCCGGTGTTCCAGCACGATGGCTGCCTCGGTGTACCCGCGCGGGTCGCCCGGCGCGAGCCGTCGGAGCCGCGCGCAGGCTTCGAGCGCCGCCGTCCAGTCTTCCTGGCGCTTCCACGCCTTCACGATCTCCCGCAGCGCCCGGACCCGGACCTCGCTGGGGGCCCTCTCGTCGAGCCCGGCCTCCAGGTGGGGCAGGGCCGCCTCGAGCCTGCCCCCACGGGCCTGGAGCAGCCCGCGCCCCAGGCTCGGGGCTGCTCCGGCCTGCGTCGCCAGCCACAGGAGACCCGCGAGGCTCAGGAGATCGTCGCGGTTGTGGCGGAAGACGGCGGCAAGGCGCTCCGTTGCTCCGCGGCGGAGGAAGGCGTTGTAGAGCGCCGGGATCTCGGCTCCCGGGATGTCCCCGCAGCGGGAGTGGCCGAGCACCCGCGCTTCCAGGGTGGCGAGCCGGCAGTCGGGGTGGGCGTGGCGCCACAGGATCCGGGCGGGGTGGAGGAGGTCTAGGTGGGCCGCCCCCGGCAGGGGCCACGGCTTCCGGTTGAGGACGTGACGGTTCTCGAGCAGGGGCACGTCGTAACACCGCCCGTTGTACGTCACCAGGCACCGGACGCCCTCGAGTTCCACCGCGAGGCGCTCCAGGAGGGCCGCCTCTCCGTCCAGGTCCTCGAGGAACAGCTGCACCACCCGGACGCCCCCGAGGTCCGCGTCCCAACGGGCGACCCCCACGAGGAAGGGGATCGTACCGGCCCCCCCGGCGAGCCCCGTCGTCTCGGTGTCCAGAAAGGCCAC
The DNA here is from genome assembly GCA_964548515.1 of uncultured Thermodesulfobacteriota bacterium. Classification (GTDB taxonomy): domain Bacteria; phylum Desulfobacterota; class Deferrisomatia; order Deferrisomatales; family JACRMM01; genus CAZGRT01. The sequence goes on along the minus strand of CAZJSF010000102.1, from coordinate 2,708 downwards.
CTCCGCGGGGCTCCGCAGGTCTGCAAGCTCGCCGGGGAAGAGGTCGACGGCCTCCGGCCAGGGCAACCCGGCGAGTTCCCCCAGAGCCATGCGGCCGTGCCGCCCCGATCCGGGGCCGACCCACTCGGCAGCGAAGACCTTGCCCGAAGGGGTGGCCACCCGCCGGCCCGCCACGAACCGGTCCACGGGTTCCGGGGCGGGCCTCTGCGGCAGCGCGCTCCCGGGCACCACCCGCCCCGGCCCCAGCAACCGGTCCAAGCGGGCGCGCAATTCGGAGGAGGCGGTTGGCTGCGCATCCCCCCCGTGGCTCCCCCCGCGCTCCAAGCTCTGCAGGCGATCCCGCAGGCTCCTCACGGACGCTTCCCTCCGGGGGTCACGAGGGCAGCGCCGCGGCCAGGATGGCGAGGGCGGCCTCCTTGGAGGCCTCCCCGGACTCCCCGGCCGGGCCGACGCAGGAGGGGCAGCCCGCCGTGCAGGGGCAGGCCGTGACCAGGTCCAGGGTGTCTCGGAGCAGGTCGCGGGCCCGCCCGTGGATCCCCTCGGCCAGGCCGCTGCCGCCCGGGTACCGCTCGTAGAGGAAGATGGTGGGGCGGAAGGCGCCGGCCTCCGGCGGGGCGTCGCCGGCGAGGCGGGCGGTGCCCCGCGCTCCCGACGCGAGCGCGGCGGACCAGCGACCCTCGCGGTCCCCCAGGGCCCGGCCCAGGTCTCCGACGTCGCAGAGGCAACGCAGCGCCGCCAGGTGCTGGAGCGCGTGGGCGATGCCGGCGAGACCCTCCAGGAAGGCCCAGGTGGACAGTCCCAGCCGCGCGGCGAGCGCCTCGTCGAAGGTCCACCACGCCGCCGTGGTGTGCATCTCCTGGTCGGGCAGGTCCACCTCGCCGTACCCGATGTTCTCCAGCGTGTAGAACTTGATCTTCTTGTACCCGGGCACGTGGGTCACCACGTGGACCTCTCCCCACTCCGCCGCCCCCCAGGCGCCCGGCTCGGAGGCGAAATCGTCGAGGATGCGGACCTTGGAGTAGGTGATGGCCTGGGTGTAGTGCTCGGTGTCCACCCGGCGGACGTAGGCCTTGCGGCCTTCCCAGTCGAGGCGGTCCACGTGGTGGGGGCGGCTCTCCATCATGTAGATGGCGCCCGGGTGGATCGTCGTCGGCGCGCTCTCGAAGTCCACCTGGGCGATGATGCGCGCCGTCCCCTCGGTCGTGTCCACCACCGCGAAGTTCGCCGGCTCCGCGGTCCGCAGCGCCACCCCGTCGGCCGGGTAGGAGTCCTCGGTCCAGTGCCACCGCGCCCCGGCTCGGCGGAGCACCCCCTTCTCCTCCATGTACGCCAGGATCTCCTCTAGGGGCTCGGCCCCGAAGGCCTCCCCCTCCTCGAAGGGAAGTTCGAAGGCCGCGCACCGCACGTGGGAGACCAGCACGTGGAGGTTGTCCGGGTCGATGAGGCCCACTTCGGGCCTGCGGCCGACCACGGCCTCGGGATGGGTGACCACGTACTGGTCGAGGGGCTGGCTCGACGCGATCAGGGCCGCGGCGCTGGTGGACGCCCGCCGCCCGGCGCGGCCCGCCTGCTGCCAGGTGCTCGCCACGCTGCCCGGGTAGCCGACGAGGACCGCGGCCTCCAGTTGGCCGATGTCGATGCCGAGCTCCAGGGCGTTGGTGGAGACGACCCCCCGGATCGACCCGTCGCGCAGGCCCTCCTCGATCTCCCGGCGCAGATTCGGGAGGTAGCCGCCCCGATACCCGCGGATGCGTCCGGCCTGGTCGGGCCGCCTTTCCATTCGGTCCTTGAGGTAGCGAGCGAGCACCTCCACCTGGAGCCGGCTCCGGGTGAAGGCGATGGTCTGCACATCGGCCCGGAGGAACCGGCCGGCCACCTTCCGGGCCAGGCTCACCGGCGAGCCCCGCGCGCCGAGCGCCGCGTCGATGACCGGCGGGTTCATCAGCAGCAGGTGCTTCCTCCCCCGGGGAGCACCCGACTCGGCCACCGCGGTCACCTCCTCGCCGACGAGGCGCGCGGCGAGCTCGCCGGGGTTCGCGATGGTGGCGGAGCAGAGCAGGAACACGGGATCCGAGCCGTGGAAGCGGGCCACGCGCCGGAGCCGCCGGAGCACGTTGGCCACGTGGGAGCCGAAGATGCCGCGGTACACGTGCATCTCGTCCACCACCACGTAGCGCAGCTGCGCGAAGAAGCGGGCCCAGCGCGGGTGGTGGGGGAGGATCCCCTGGTGGAGCATGTCGGGATTGGTGAGCACCACCTGGGCCTCTTCCCGCACCCGCCGCCGGATGTCCTGGGGGGTGTCCCCGTCGTAGGTCTGGGCCTTGACGGCGCGGGGCAGGGCCTCCGAGAGGTCGTGGAGTTCCGCGAGCTGGTCCTGGGCCAGGGCCTTGGTGGGGAAGAGGTAGAGGGCCCGCGCGCCCGGGTCCCGGAGCAGTTCGGTCAGAACCGGCAGGTTGTAGCACAGGGTCTTGCCCGACGCCGTCGGCGTCACAGTCACGAAGGGCCGTCCCTCGAAGGCGAGTTCCGCAGCCTTGGCCTGGTGGGAGTAGAGCCGGCCGATGCCGCGGCCGCGCAGGGCGGCCATGAGGCCCGGATGGGACGCATCGGGGAAGGGCCCGAAGGAGGCGGGAACCGGCTCGATCACCTCGTGGTGGGTGACGCAGGGGCCGAGGTTCCGGCTCCGCAGGATCGACTCCACCACCCGCTCC
>CAZJSF010000101.1:0-10268 GCA_964548515.1 uncultured Thermodesulfobacteriota bacterium | reverse complement strand
ATCGCCCCAGGGCCTGCATGGCTCGGTCGACGGCGCCGAAGGCGGGGCCGAGGTCCAGGGGCGGGTCGGGGGGCAGGGGCGGCGGAACAAAGGCCCGGTAGGACTCGCCGGCCAGGCTGCCCGTCACGTATTCCCCGCCCCTCGATCCCTTCTCCGTACCCGCCATGCCGAAGCGATCCTTTCGTTCGTCCGAGGCTTGCGAAAGGATAGCAGCCAAAGGCTTCCTTAAGAAGACCCGTGGGCCCCAAAGGGGAGTCGCGTCCACAGAATTCAGAAAAGGGGCCGTGAAATCGCGTTATTCTAGGCGTTGGACAGCTTGGGAGGGCCCCCCAGTCGAGCCGCTCGTGCGAACGGCACAGCGGAAGACGGTCAGTTCGAAGGAGGAAGGGAAATGCGTGTCGGCCGACGGTCTCTGATGGCAGTGCTCTTCGTGTTCTTCGCCGCGGCGGCGGGGTCCGGGGGCGGTGTGCCCGCCGCGCCGGAGGACGGTGGGCCGCGCAACTGGGAGGTCGTCGGGGTGACGAGCTTCCTCAACCTCCGCGAAGGGCCGTCCACGGCGGCGCGGGTGGTGGCCCGGTACGCGCCCGGCACCATCCTCGACAACCTGGGGTGCCGCGTCGGCGAGGGAGGGGTGTGGTGCGACGTGCAGGAGTTGGGGGGAGGGCCGCGGGGCTACGTGTCGGCGGCGTTCCTGAAGCCCGCGGTGTCGCCGGACGGCAGCGCCAGGACGGGGCCCGACGACTCGGCGCTCCGCGCGGGGCAGGGGCAGTTCGACGCGACGGGGACCATCCCCTGCGCGCAGCATCTCGGCCAGCCGACGATGCAGTGCGAGTTCGGCGTGGCCCGGGCGGGCGGGGGCTACGCGACGGTGGTGGTCAAGCGACCCGACGGCCGGTCCCGCGCGATCTTCTTCCGCATGGGCCGGCCGATCGGCGCCGACACCAGCGAGGCGGACCCCGGGGAGTTCCGCGCGACGCGCGAGGGCGACCTCAACCTCATCCGCGTCGGCGACGAGCGCTACGAGATCCCGGACGCGGTCGTCCTGGGGGGCTAACGCGGTTCCGGAGGGGTGGAGACGCGGTCCCTCCCGATCTCCTCCTCCGTGAAACCTCCGATTGACGCGCACCGATTCGGTTGCTTTGCTGACCGGGTACCCTGAAGGCCGTGCCCCGCGAAGGGGCGGGAGGGAGGGAGCGATGTGCCAGTTCTGCACCCGGCACGGAGAAGGCGAGAAGTGGTACCTGCGGGCCGAGAACTACTCGGAGGACCTGCTCGGCGACGTCGAGCGCCGCAGGTTCGTCGAGGAGTTCTTCGGCGACCCCGGAGCCCTGAGGCGCGGTCGGGCGAAGCTCGAGGCGCTGGACAAGGCCCCGGCTTTCGTGCGGTGGCTGGTGTCGTGGCGCCTGCGGAAGAGGTTCGACCGGCTGCACCACGGCCAGGTGCTGCCCATCGAGGACGTGGAGCGGATCTTCGGGATGGTCAACAGCATCGTGCGGTTGCCGTGCATCTGCCGGCACGCGGGCGTGGGCAGGGAGGCGCGGTACTGCTACGGGATCAGTCTCGCGCCGAGGGGGGGAAGGCTGGGCGAGATCCTCGAGGGGCTGGACTCGAGCTTCCTGTCCGGCCCGGACACGTCGCCGTTCGAGACCCTGACCGCGGAGCAGGCGATGGAGGCCTTTCGGCAGCACGAGCGCGACGGGCTGTGCCACACCGTGTGGACCTTCGTGACCCCGTTCATCGGCGGCCTGTGCAACTGCGACCGGTTCGAATGCATGGCGATGACGGCCGCGCTCGGCCACGACGTGCCCATCCTCTACCGGTCGGAGTACGTCGCCGAGATCGACGGGGCGAAGTGCGTGGGCTGCCGCCGGTGCATGGGCCAGTGCCAGTTCGGCGCCATCGGGTACAGCCCGGCGAGCGAGACGTCGGCCGTGGACCCCCGCCGGTGCTACGGGTGCGGGGTGTGCCGGGTGCCGTGCAAGGCGGACGCGATCCGGCTACGGGACCGGGCCGGAGTGCCGGGCGTCGCGAACGTCTGGTGGAGTTGACCCGGGGCCCGTGGCCGGGCCGCCCCCCCGCGACGCGACCGGGCCGGCCGGCCCGGCGCTTGCCGCCGTGCTCTCTGCCGGAGCGGACGACCGGGTCGCTCCCGGGCAACCGCCGGAGGGGTGAGACGACGGGGGTGCACCCCGGGAAACATCGCCTTCCCGGGGGCCAAAGCCTCCGCGTCCCCGCTACGCCTTCATCTCCGCGAAGACCGCCTTCTCCATCTTCTGCATCTCGGACCGCTGGTCGGCGGGCCACTCGTAGGTGAAGGGCTTGGGGGTGACGCCGGGGAAGGACTGGTCCCGGGCGCCGATCACCTTCATCTCCCAGAGCGACATCTCGCCGGGGGTGACGGCGGCGATGCGGTCCTTGCGCTTCGTCGCCTTTCCCTTGACCAGGTAGGCCAGGTTGTCGGGGCCGATGATGTGCAGCCCGGCGAGCCCCGACTGCTTCAGGTTGACCAGCGCCGTGCCGCCGGCGTCCACGGCGAAGCGCACGCACTTGGCGTCGAGCGCCACGGCCCAGGTGTAGGCGGAGCTGGGGTAGCCGTCGGCGCCGGCGGTCAGCAGCAGGGCGGGGGCGCCGGCTCGAAGGTGGGAGACGAGCTTGTCGGGCATTTCGGGGGTGACGTCGGCCATGGTGCTCTCCTTTCGATGGTGGGGGCGATTCCTCCGGCGCGGGGTCTCGGGGCGGCTGCCGGGCCGAGTCTAGACCAGGTCCGCGACCTCGGCGAGCCGCTGGAGGTGGTGGTCGGGACGGGCGGCGGCGACGTCGGCCGGGGCGCTCTCCCCGCCGGCTACGATGGCCACCGCCACGCCGGCGCTGCGGGCGGCCCCCAGGTCGGACAGGCTGTCGCCGACCATCAGGGTCCCGCCCTCCGCGATCCCCAGGGCGCCCATGGCCCGCCGGATGCCCCCGCCGTCGGGCTTCATCGCCGCGACGTCGTCCCGGGTGACCACGGCCTCGAGGTCGCCCTCCAGCCCGAACTTTCGCAGTGCCCCCGTGACCGCCCGCGTGCCGATGTTGCTCACGAGCCCCGTGCGGATGCCGCACCCCCGGAGGTCGGCCAGCAGCTCCCTCGCCCCCTCCCGCAGGGCCCAGCGCGACAGCGCGTCCTCGTCGAACCGGTCGTAGATGGGGTCCAGCCGTCGGCGGATCTCGACGCGGGTCTCCGGCGTGGGCGCCAGTTCCAGGGCGCGGCGGAGGATCGCGGCGTAGTTGTCGCCCTCGAACCGGCGGGGGTCCAGCCCCAGCAAGGTTCCCGCCGCGGCCCGCAGTTCCGCCTCGGCCTCGGCGAGTTGCCACTGGAAGTCCACGAGGGTGCCCTCCAGGTCGAAGAGCACGCCGTCGATCCGGGGGCCCGAGTCCGAGCGCAGGAGCAGGCGGCAGGTGCCGCCGTCCCGCAGGCCGAAGCGCTGCCGGAGGTTCTCGGCGGCCATCACCTCCACGACGTCGCGGGGGTACCCATCCACTTCGGGCACCACCACGACCCCGGGGACCTCGCCGTTGACCTCCGCCGCGTAGCACGCAGCCGCGCAGAACCCGCTGCCTTCCGGCGGGTGCAGCAGCCGCCCGCCGCCGGCGCCCTGCCACGCGGCCCACCGGGCCGGCGCCTCCGGGCCGTCGAGGCGCAGGTTGAGGGTGCCGGGGTAGGGGGCGAGGCCGAACCCGTCGCGCAGCTGCCGCTCCACCCACGGCACCGCCAGGAACCCGGCGGCCTCCCGGCGGCCGCTGACCACGGTTCCCCGCAGGATCATCGGGCGGCACCCGGCCGGGAACGGTTCGCCACTACTTGAGCTTCACCCCGGTCACGAGCTGGGCGACGATGCGGTCCAAGGCGTCCTTCTTCTGCTCCGTCTTCGGGGCCGTCTCCTTCTTGGACCACACCGACTCCGGCCGGACCTGCAGGATGATCACGTTGTCCGGGAAGGGGAGGTCGGCGTCGATGCCGAACTCGATGTCGTAGGGCTTGCCGTAGTACTTGTCGATCGCCTTGGCGACGCGGCAGAGCTCCTTGAGTTCGTCGTTGGTGACGCAGAACCGGTTCCGGTCCTCCTCGGTCACGGGGACCGTGTCGATGTCGCTCCCGCCCTGGCGGTAGACGCACTGCACCTCCTTGGCCCCCTTCGTCGACTTGATGACACCCAGGGTGATCTTGTCGACGAGGTAGTTGTCGGGGGTGACCAGGCCGCTCACCACGGCCTCGCCGAGCCCGTAGCTCACGTCCACCGAGATCTTGGAGCGGTCGCCGTTGAGCGGGTTGAGGGTGAAGATGACCCCGGAGAGCCGCGAGTTCACCATCTTCGGGACGCCGACGCCGATGTTGAGGAAGAAGTTCATCCCCTTGTTCATCCGGTAGGTGATGGCCTCCACGTGGTAGGCGCTCGCCCAGGTCTTCTTGGTGTAGTGGACGAGGTCCGCGTGGCCCCGGATGTTGAGGTAGGTCTCCATCTGCCCGGGCATGGAGACGGCGCCGCTGGAGCGGACCGCGACCGGCACGTTCGCCACCTGCGCCATCTCGCACAACTTGTCGTACTCCCGGGTCAGCTCGCCCGCGATGGCGTCCGGCACGGTGGCCGTCTCGATGAGCCCGACCGCGAAGCGGCTCGCCGCCTCGCAGTTCTCGTAGTTCACGGCGCCCAGCTCGCCCACGTACTTCGCCAGCTCGGCCTTGATGCCGGTCTCCTCCATGAAGCGGTCGTTGGCGTGGAGGGTGAGGGCGAAGCCCGGGCTAACCCGGATGCCTGCCTTGAGCATCTCGCCCAGGTTGGCGTTCTTCTTCCCGACCAGGTTGAAGTCCTGCCCTTCCAGCTCGTCGTACCAGAAGGAGAACCTGCTTTCCCTGTCAGACATGTCGGTCCCTTGATCTGGTTGGGTGCACACCGGCTTGCTCCTGCGTGGGGAGGGGGGTCCCGGAAACGGGGTCCCGCCCCCCGGCGGCGCCGGGGGGCGGGACCGGGCAGCCTCAGGCGGCGCGCTTCACGACGCGGACCGAGCCCTCGTCGCCGTCGATGCGGATGACGTCGCCGGTCTTGATGAAGGAGGTGCCCCGGCCGGTGCCCACCACCGTGGGCAGCCCGTACTCCCGGCACACGATGGCGGCGTGGCACATGGCGCCTCCCACGTCGGTGACGCAGCCGGCGATCTTGGTGAAGGCCGGGGCCCAGCTCGGGGACGTGGTGGTCGCGACCAGGATCTCGCCGTCCTGGAGCAGACTGAGATCCTTCACGTCGCGGATCACCCGCGCCTTGCCCTCCACGACGCCCGACGATCCCGGCGAGCCGGCGAGCTCGTCGCCGCCGACGCCGGCCGCGGCCTCGACGCCCTTGAGCCAGTTCTTGAGCACGTTGGTGGTGACGCCCCAGAGCACGATGCTGAAGGGCTCGGTGACCACCTCGGGCGGGGTTCCCAGGGCCGGGGGCGGCGTCCACGCCTGGAACTTCTCCATCACGCCGCGCCGCCAGTCGATCTCCTTCGGCCAGTAGGAGGGCCCCCGCGCACGGGTTCCCGTGGCCCAGCTCGTGACGTGGTCCCAGAGGGCGTCGCGGATCTCGCCGCGCTTCAGGTACCAGATGTCCTCGCGGTCCTTGAGGAAGCCGGCGCCCACGAGGATGTCGGCCACCTGCCGCACCTTGTTCCAGAAGATGCTGTGGAACCAGTGCTCGACGTAGAAGAGGTGGTCCTCCACGTAGGGGAAGACCCGCTGGGAGACGGCCAGGCCCTGGTCGAAGGACTGGCGGTCCTCGTCCGACGTGATCAGGTCGCGGTACTCCTGGATGAGCCGGTCGCGCTCCTCGATGAGCTTCTCCGTGGGCCGCCCCACCGGCTTGCCCGCCTTGATGGCCTGGATGTGCATGCGGATGGAGTCGAACGGCACGTCGAGGTCGTCGTTCCAGGACTTGTGGTGGTGGTACCAGCCGGTGCCGGTGGAGATGTAGAACCACGGGTACCGGGCCTTCTCGAGCTCGTCGAGCCAGTACTTGCCGCCCGCCGACTTCTCCATCGCGGCCATGGCGGCCACGGCGGTCTTGGTCTCGAGCAGGACCCCGTCGAGGTTGTTGTCGATGGCCAGCCTCGCCAGCCGGATCAGCTCGGAGTCGGGCTTGTACATCACCACGTCGATGCCCGAGACCATCTTGGTGAGGGTCGAGATCGGGATGTCCGGGAAGATCTGGTTGGCCGTGTTGATGAACGTGACGTAGGCCGCGTACCCGAGGTTGAGGAACTCGAAGTGGTACTGCCAGATCATCAGCCCCTTGTGGATGAGGTCGTCGTACTGGGTCAGCAGGTGGTAGCCGCTCCCGATGCCCTTGTTCTCGAAGACGATGCTCTCGTCCTCCACCTCCGGCAGGGGGGCGAAGTTCACCTCCTCGAGCTCCGCCAGGAGCTTGGTCACCTTGACCTTCCACTCGTCGTAGAGCTTGTCCCAGTTCTCGAAATAGTACCCGGCGCGCTTCAGGAAGGTGGGGACGCGGCGCCCGACCTCCTCGGGGTCCGGCACGCCCACCGGCGTGATGTACACGTGGCCGTTGACGATGCGGTGGTCGATGCCGAGGGCCGGCGGCATCAGGAAGGTGCGGGTGTTGTTCTGGGAGAGGGCCAGGAACCAGGCCTCGTCCCAGATGAGGTCGAAGGGGTAGTGGGGCTCGGGGTAGTGGAGGCCGTCGTAGAACCAGAGCTGGTCGCTCTCGAACTTGCTCCGCGCCGGGTCGTCCTTGGCGAACTGGTAGTGGTAGGGGTACATCCGCTCCCAGCCCTCGGTGCCGGGGATCGTCGGGACGTCGTGGGGGTCGAGGAACTTGCTGCTCATGGGCTGCCTCCTGGCGTCGTGTGGGCGTGGACGTTTCCCGGGCTCACCTTCGAAGGATCCTGCCGACGGCGCGCCCCTACAGCCGGAACCACCGGGGCTCGTCGAAGCGTTCGGTCGTCCGCAGGATCCGGCTCTTGTGGTTTCGCACGTAGTCGCGGCACAGGGTGTAGGTGACCCCGCGGAACTTCGGGTTGTCGAAGAGGCGCCCGATGTCCACCGGGTCCTTGAACGTCAGTTCGAGGATGACCTCGCTGAAGCCGCCGATCAGGACGTTCCACCCCTCCGTCACCTCCACGTAGTCGAGCTCCGCGAGGGCCGGGAGGTAGGTCTTCTCGAGGAAGGTCCCGTACGCGCCGCGCTGGTCCGGGCGGACGTCCCAGTACTGGTTGTACTTCCACACGCCCTTCTGGATCTCGTAGTCCGACCTCGACGACAGCGGGATGGGTTCGAGGATCTTGCTGGCGTAGTTGATCACGTGGGTCTTCAGCTCGGACTTCAGGGCCTTGAAGCGTTCGTCCGAAAGCGCGGCGTAGAGGTCGGAGAGGCTCTTCGCGCTCTTGATGGAGATGATCTTGGGCCCCATGCCCACATGTACGTAGAAGCCGCCGACCGACTGCAGGCCGAGGCGGTTGCACTCGGGGATGAAGCGCTTCGTCACGAAGTCCGCGTAGGCGTCCTCCTGCCCGCGGATGACGTCCCAATCCTGGGTGAGAAGAAGAGACATCGCGATCCTCCGCTCTCTTGCTGGGAAGGGCGCCCTCCGCTTCGGGCGCGCCGGGAGTGCGCGGCGCCGGACGGCCGGGCCCTCGTCCTTCGATAAACACGGGTTGATTCGATCCGTGTCGATCCGGAGAGCGCCGCCCGTGTCGAGTCTCTGAAGCACCGAGCAAGCATCGTGCCGCTTCCCGAAAAGATAGCAAAACGCCGGTTGTGCAGCGACCGGAAATGGGGGATGATGCGACGCCGCAGTCGCATTCGGCCGGGAGGATCTCCGGGAATGCCGAAACATAGGCTCGAAATGATGCGACAGTCGTGTCGCATCGCGGCCGGGGCGCGGCACGCCTCACCGCACGCGCCGCGCCGGTGAGCCGGCGTCCGCCGCGCCCGGACGCGGATTCCCGGGGGTTGGACGGGGCTGACGCCCTCTCGTGCCGGCACCCGCGGCACCCGGGCCCGCGGCGGAGGGGACGGGGGTCGGGGTGAGTCGCGCCGGGCGGCGCTTTTCCGCGGTTCGGAGCCCCGCCGGAGGGATCGGCCCGGCGCGGGAAGGCCGCCGTGCGGCGGGTACGGACGTTGCAAAGGCCGTCCCGGAAGGGCACGGCCAGGACGCGGAGCACGGGTCGGGTGCCGCGGAACGTGAGCGGGAGGCGTCGGTTGGCGATCGGACGAGACGCGCAGGAGTGCTGGAACCCCATCCTCGAGACCATGGATCTCGAGTCCCTGCGAGCGTTGCAGCTGCGGAAGTTCCGGCGCGTGCTCTCCTGGGTCTGGGAGCGGAGCCGGCTGTACCGGCGAAAGTACGGGGAGGCCGGCCTGCAGCCCGAGGACGTGCGGACCTGGGACGACGTGGCGCGCGTGCCGCTCCTGACCAAGGAGGACTACCGCTGCCAGGGCACCGACCCGTTTCCCTACGGAGACACGCTCTGCGTGCCCCTCGACGAGGTCACGGAGTTCCGCCAGACCAGCGGCACCACGGGGACCCCCGTGTACCAGCCCGACACCTGGGCCGACTGGGAGTGGTGGAGCGAGTGCTGGGCCTCGATCCTCTGGGCGCAGGGGTTCCGCCCCTCGGACCGGGTCTTCATCCCCTTCGGCTACAACATCTTCGTGGCCTACTGGGCGGGCCATTACGCCGCGGAGAAGATCGGCTGCGAGGTGGTGCCCGGCGGCGTTCTCGGGACCCGGGAGCGCCTCATGAAGATGAGGGAGCTCCGGGCCACGGCCTTCATGGCCACCCCCACCTACGTGCTCGGCATGGCCGAGAGCGCGCGCAAGGAACTGGAGGCCGACCCGCGGGAGTGGGGCATCCGGAAGATCCTGTGCGCCGGCGAGCCGGGCGCCCTGGTGCCGAGCACGAAGAAGCGGATGGAGGACGCCTGGGGATGTCCGGTGTACGACCACGTGGGGGCCACCGAGGTGGGAGCGTGGTCCTTCGAGTGCCGCCACCAGCCCGGGGGGCTCCACATCAACGAGGGGATGTTCCTGGTGGAGCTGCTCGGCCTCGACTCCGACGAGCCCCTGACGCGCGCGGGGGTGCCCGGGCGCATCGTCATCACCTCCCTGGACCGGCAGGCCCAGCCCTGTGTACGCTTCGACACCAAGGACGTCTCCATGTGGGCCGAGCGGGAGTGCTCCTGCGGGCGCACGTGGCGCATCCTGGACCAGGGGGTCCACGGGCGGGTGGACCACATCACCAAGGTGAAGGGGGTGCTCTTCTCGCCGATCGCCGCGGAGGAGGCGGTGCGCTCCTTCCCCGAACTGGAGGGGGAGTTCGAGATCGAGGTGACCAAGCGGGGAGACCTCGACCACATCCGGCTCCGGGTGGAGATGCCCCCGGGGCTGGGGGGCGAGGGGCGGGACGATCTGCTCAAGCGACTGGGCAGCGCGCTGCGGATCAAGACCCAGCTCAACTTCGAGATCGAGCCCGCGGAGTTCGGGACGCTGCCGCGCTACGCGCTCAAGGCGCGGCGGTTCCACGACCGGCGGAAGGAGGGCCTCTCGTGAGGACGGAGACGCAGGCCTCGCGAATCGCCCGGGCCCTGGAGGCGCTCTCCCGGGACCTGGAGGCCCTGGCCGAGGCGGGCAGGGGGGTCCCGGCGGTGGAGCGAAACGTGGTGCGGCTCCGGGGGTCGCTCCGCGCGCTGCAGATCCAGTTCGAGGACCTGGCGGCCCCGGAAGGGTAGGTTCCCCCGGACCGCTGGAGGAGGAACCCGGGGCGGAGACGTTCCGGGAGAGTGCGTCGTCCGTGACCCCTGGGCTCACGGCCACATCCCCGAGAGGGAAAGGAGTGCGGCATGTACCGAGCAACGCGACACTTCCCCCGTTGGTTCCAGAGCTTCCTCCTGGTTCTCCTGCTGGTCGGCCTGGCCGGGCCCTCCTGGGCGAACCTGCCCCTCGCCGGGCAGCACTACCCCGAGGGAGCGGAGGACTTCGTGGTGGGGGCCCTGCCGCCGCCGGGCGTGTACCTGAAGAACTACTTCGCCCTCTTCCAGAAAGACCGGCTCATGGACGACGACGGGAAGAAGGTGCCCGTGGATTTCGAGGCGGACGTCACCGTGGTGGTCCCCCGGTTCATCTGGGTCACCTCCAAGACCCTCTTCGGGGCTTCCTACGGCGTGCAGGCGTTCTTCCCGATGCACTGGACCGCAGTCCGCTCCTCGGACCTCGGCATCGACGCGGACGAGTCCGGCCT
>CAZJSF010000100.1:0-10291 GCA_964548515.1 uncultured Thermodesulfobacteriota bacterium | reverse complement strand
CGAAGTAGTCGCCCATGTGATACCCGCAGAAGGGGAGCATCGCCATCGGGTCGCGCCGCAGCTTGCCCACCTTGCCGGCAGCCGCCGCTGTGGTCTCGCTGCTCGCGATCGCTCCGAGGAAGGTCCCGTGGCGCCAGTCGTACGCCTGGTGGACCAGGGGTACCACGTTGGCGCGCCGCCCTCCGAAGAGGATGCCCGAGATCGGCACGCCGTCCGGGTCCTCCCACGCAGGGTCGATGGCCGGGCACTGGGAGGCCGGGGCCGTGAACCTCGCGTTGGGGTGGGCGGCCGGTCGGCCGCACCCCGGAGACCACTCCCGGCCGACCCAGTCGGTGAGCCGCGGGGGCGGCTCCGGGGTCAACCCCTCCCACCAGACGTCCCCGTCGGGAGTCTCCGCGACGTTGGTGAAGATGCAGTTGCGGGTGAGGGACAGGATGGCGTTCGGGTTGGACTCCATCGAGGTGCCGGGAGCCACGCCGAAGAAGCCGTATTCCGGGTTGATGGCGTACAGGCGGCCGTCCGGGCCCAGCTTCATCCACGCGATGTCGTCGCCGACGCACTCCACCTTCCAGCCCGGGATCGTCGGGATCAGCATGGCCAGGTTGGTCTTGCCGCAGGCGCTCGGGAAGGCCCCCGCGAAATACTTCTTCTTGCCCTCCGGCGAGGTCACGCCGAGGATGAGCATGTGCTCCGCCAGCCACCCCTCCTCCCGGGCCATGGCCGACGCGATGCGCAGGGCGAAGCACTTCTTGCCCAGGAGCGCATTGCCTCCGTACCCGCTCCCGTAGGACCAGATCGCCCGGTCTTCCGGGAAATGGACGATGTACTTCCGCTCGGGATCGCAGGGCCACGGCACGTCCGCCACCCCGTCCGCGAGCGGCATGCCGACCGAGTGCAGGCACGGCACGAAGGGGCCGTCCCGCCCGAGCACCTCCAGCGCACCCCGGCCCATCCGGGTCATGATGCGCATGCTGGCCGCGACGTAGGGGGAGTCGGTGAGCTGCACCCCGATATGGGCGATCCGGGACCCGAGCGGCCCCATGCTGAAGGGGATCACGTAGAGGGTGCGTCCCCGCATGGAGCCCCGGTACAACTCGGTCAGCGTGGCCTTCATCTCCTCCGGGTCCCTCCAGTTGTTCGTGGGACCGGCGTCCTCCGGGCTCCTGGAGCAGATGAAGGTGCGGTCCTCGACCCGGGCCACGTCCCCGGGGTTCGACCGGCACAGGTAGCTGTTGACCCGCTTGGCCGGATCGAGACGGTGGAAGGTGCCGGAGCGGACCATGCCCTCGCACAGGCGGTCGTACTCCGCCTGGGAGCCGTCGCACCAGTGGATCGACGCCGGGCAGCAGAGTTCCGCCACCTCCCGCACCCAGGCCTCGAGCTTCGCGTGGTTGTTCATGGACGTCCTTTCCACCAGCGGCAGAGGAGGGAAAAGCCACTTCGCAACGGCCCCGGCAAGGCCCGATCGGCCGCCTTACTAGCAGGAACCCGAGCCCCGAGGCAAACGCTTTCCGAGGGGGAGGAGCAGGCACCGGAATCGACTTGCGTCTGTCCCCCGCCGACGCCTTCCGGTAACCTACGGAGGCGCCTCCTCATCCAACCCGGCGTCACCGGAAACCCAGCGGAGGAACCGAGTCATGATCGAGATCACGGACAAGGCCAGGGAGATGCTTCTGGAATCGGTCCGGGACCAGGGAGAGAACCCGGCGGTGCGCATCTACGTCGCCGGCTCCGGGTGAGGTGGCCCCTCTTGGGGCCTGGCTCTGGACGAGCCGTCGGAACAAGACGAAGTGAAGGCGGAACAGGGCTTCCGGCTCATCATGAACCGGGGGCTGCTGGGCCAGGTGGGGGGGGTGCAGGTGGACTACCTCAGCGGGCCCTTGCGACGCGGCTTCAACGTGAAGACCACCTCCCAGGGAGGGGCGGACTCCTGCGGGAGTTGCTCCTGCTGAAGACGGGCGGGCGGGCTCGACCCGCCCGCTCCAGACCCTGCGTCGGCCTACCCGGCTTGAGCCTTGCCGGCGAGCAGGATCCGCGCGGGGCCGCCGTACTCCACTCGCTCCCCGGGCTCCAGGCCCGCGGCGCGAAGCCAGTCCTCCACCTCCTCGAAGGTGAACGTCCTGCCCCGCTCCGTGACGGCGAGCATGTGCACCCCGAAGAGGGACGCCGACGGCGGATGCGTTCCCCCGGCGTCGAGGAAATGGTCGTGGATCGCCAGCACGCCTCCCGGCCCCAGGGTCTGCGCCACCCGGGAGAGAAGCGTCTGCACCTCGGCTTCGCCCAGCATGTGGATGATCTGGCTGGCCCAGACGAAGTCGTAGCCCTCCCCGAGCTCGGAAGACAGGAAGTCCCCCTCCCGGAACTCGACCCGGTCGCTGCCGGGCTTTCCCGCCGCGAACTCCCGGGCGATCGCCGACGTGGCCGGCAAGTCGAAGTGGACCACCCGCAGGTCCGGCCACCGCGTCGCGAAGGCCAGGGCGTAGTTGCCCGGGCCCCCACCCAGGTCCAGGAGGCGGGACCGCCCCGCCAGGGGGAGGCGGTCGGCGAGACGGGGCGCCACGTCCCGGGTCATGTCCTCCATCCCGAGGATGAAGTGCCGGGTGCCTTCGGGTGTGGAGGGCATCTGGCGGGCCCTGCGGGTCCCTTCGGGTTTCCCGTCCCGCCAGGTCTGCGCGAGCGCGGCCCAGTCCTCCCAGGTGTTGTGGATGTGCCGGAGGATCTCTCCCCGGTACTCGGGGGAACCCCGCGAGAGGAACCGGCCGGCTCCCTCGGCGTTGCGGTACCGGTCTTCCTCCTTCACCAGGAGACCGAGCCCGACCAGCGCGTTCAGGGCGATCTCCGTTGCCCGGGAGTCCAACCCGAAACTCTGCGCCACCTCCGCGCCGGTGCGGGGCCCGTGGGCCAGGAGGTCGAACACCCCCGCGTCCAGGGCGACCAGGAGGAGCTTCGCCGGTTGGAAGCCGGTGGCCATGAGGCGGAGGTCTTCGAACTCCATGACTGCCTCCAGACGTTCGGGTTGGGGTGTGGGGATGAGTCTAGCGGCCCGCCAGGGCCAGGCAAGCGGCGGTGCACCTGCCGCAGCGGCGCCCCGTGAGCGCGACCTACGAACTGGTGCCGATCGGACGGGTCCGCTCCGCGGTGGCGAGCGTCGAGGAGGCTCCTCGCCAGGGGCGTGACGCCGGCACCGTGGCGGAGGTCCAGATCCTCCCGCAGTACGCGGAAGCCCTGGCAGGCATCGAGCGGTGGGCGCGAGTGCGGGTGACCTGCTGGCTCCACCGGGCGAACCGGGACGTCCTCGGGGTGCACCCGCGGGGAGACCCGTCCTCCCCCCTCACCGGGGTCTTCGCCACCCGCAGCCCGTCCCGCCCGAACCCACTGGCCGTCTACACCGTGGATCTCCTCGAGCGGCGAGGCACCACCCTGGTGGTCGCGGGAATCGACGCGGTGGACGGGACCCCGGTGGTGGACGTCCGGCCCCACGTCCCGCGCCTGGACGACTGAGTCCACCCCGGTGCGGCCATCGAGAGGCCCACCTTCAACGCCGGGACGCCAGCCACTTGGCGGCCAGGAGGATCAGCGGGGCCGCGTGGAACAGGAGGTCGAAGACGTCCAGGGGCCGCCGGAGCTGTCCGTGAACCAGCATCTCCAGCTTCTCCAGCAGGTGGGGCTTGGGGTAGAACGGGGCCAGCCCGAGCAGAACCGCGGCGGGAACGAGCGCCGCGTAGGGGATCGAGTCGAGCAAGGGGCACCTCCTCCGTGGTTCCGGGGGGTTGGATGCATCCCCGGGGAGAGGGTTACGGAGCGGATGGGATGGGACCGAGAGCCCGGCGGAGGACAGCCGGCGCGAGGAGGCGGGTCATGAGGGTCCTCGTCACCGGAGGAGCGGGCTACATCGGGAGCCACACCTGCGTGGAACTCCTTCGAGCCGGCATGGACGTCACCGTGCTCGACAACCTGAGCAACAGCAAGGAGGAAGCGCTCCGGCGCGTGCGGGAACTCGCGGGGCGGGACCTGGCGTTCCGGCGGGTGGACCTCCTGGACCCGGCGGGCCTCCGGGCGGTGCTGGACGAGGCGGAGTTCGACGCGGTGATCCATTTCGCCGGGCTCAAGGCCGTGGGCGAGTCGGTCTCCGTGCCGCTGCGCTACTACGCCAACAACGTGACGGGCACGCTCAACCTGTGCGAAGCCCTGGCCGCGCGCGGGCCGAAGACCCTGGTGTTCAGCTCCTCCGCCACGGTGTACGGAGACCCCGCGTCGGTACCGATCCGCGAGGACTTCCCCCTCTCCGCCACCAACCCGTACGGCCGGTCCAAGCTGATGATCGAGGACATCCTCCGGGACCTGGGCCGCGCCGACCCCGACTGGCGCATCGCCCTGCTCCGCTACTTCAACCCGGTGGGAGCCCACGCGAGCGGCCGAATCGGCGAGGACCCGAACGGCATCCCGAACAACCTGCTCCCCTACATCAGCCAGGTGGCGGTGGGCCGCCTCCCGGAACTCCGGGTCTTCGGAGACGACTACCCCACGCCCGACGGGACGGGCGTGCGGGACTACATCCACGTGGTGGACCTGGCCCTCGGACACCTCAGGGCACTGGAGCGCCTCCGGTCGGCGGAACCCGGCGTCGGGGTCTGGAACCTGGGCACCGGGCGGGGGCACAGCGTGCTCGAGGTGGTGAGGGCCTTCGAGGAGGCCAGCGGAAGGCGGGTCCCGTATCGGGTGGTGGAACGCAGGGCCGGGGATGTGGCGGCGTGCTACGCGGACCCCTCCAAGGCGCGGCGCGAACTCGGGTGGAGCGCGACCCGTGGGCTTTCGGAGATGGCCTCCGACGCCTGGCGGTGGCAGTCGGCGAACCCCGAAGGCTATCCCTGAGCGGGGGCCGCCTACCCCCCCTCCTTCCCCTCGATCCAGGCGACGACCGACGGCACCGTATCCCGCTGCCACTCGGGGGACGCCCGCAGACGGGCGAACTCCTCGAAGAGCCCGTCCAGGACCTCGAGGCACTCCCGAACCAGCCCCAGGCGCACCAGCGCCGTGGCGTGCCAGTCGTCCCCCTCCTCCGCGGCGACCCGGGGCATCTGGACGCCCTGCAGGTCGAAGGTGTCCCCCCGGAGCACGAAGCGGTACTCCCGGTCCTCCCGGACGAGGACGAAACGGGCCTCCTGCAGCTTCTTGCCGACCTTGAGGGCGGCGGCCGCCTCCCCCGAGCGCGAGACGTCCCCGTCCTTCAGGATGTTCTGCTTGCTCTCGGTTTCGAGGCTCCCGAGCACCATCCGGTCCTCGATCCACAGGGTCGCGGGCCCAACCCCTCCGATCTCCAGCGTCCCTCCCGACTCCTCCGAGCGGAACCACAGCCACGTGAGGAATTCGTGGCCCCAGAACGCCTTCTCCTCCAGGTTCTTGAGCACGTCCATCACGCACCCCCTTCCGGCCGGAAGGAGGCCGGCACCACCCGGTCCGCCACGGACCCCGTCTCGTCCGCGAGCGCCCGGAGCGCCAGCACATAGGGGAAGAGGGGCCTCAGTTTCACGCGGAAGGTCCTCTCGAAGAGAGCGCGGAACGCTTCGTTCACCCGCTCGCCGGTGCTCCAGAAGAGCACGTCGCCCCGATCCAGGTCCCAGGCCACGTCGATTCCCTGGCACGCCGGGATCACCCGCTCCAGCAGTCGCCGCCGAACGATGGTCTGTATCTCGTCCCTCTCCGCGCGGGTCAGGTCCTCACGCCCCGCCCGCAGGCGCCATTCGGCCTCCATCTTCCTGCACTCCTGGCGCAGGAACCGGGCGGGGATGCGCTTCGTGTCCACCCGGAAGGTCAGCGCCACCGTGTTGTGCACGAGCCACCGGTCCACGGGGAGACCCGAGTCGAACCAATCGTCCACCGGGGCCCATCCCGCCACCTGCTCCCGCTGGTCGTCCGCCCCGAAATCCTGGAACGCGTTCCGCTGGATCGACTCCTCGAACTCCTCCTGGAAGCCCTTCGGAACCTCCCCCATCGCTTGGTAACGGCGGAACCGCACGCCGCCGCTCAGAATGCCCATGGACGACTCCTCTCGCTTCGGGTCCGGGGACCGGCCCTTATACGGCCCGGGGGGCCGGGTGTCAATCCGGCCGCACCCCCGGATTCCCGGGGGCGCGGTCCCATAACCGGCGGGCCGTCGAAGCCGGTTTCCGCGTCCCCGGCCCGCGTGCTAGGCTCGCACCATGCCGACGCCACGAACCCGGCGGAAGTCCCTGCCGCGCCGGCGCTCCTCCGCCCTCCCGCGCCTCGCCGGAGAACACGGGAGGATCCTCGGCCTGGGGCCGGGAGACCTCGAACGCCTCCGCGCGGCGGTGCCCGACCTTCACTCTTGGTATCTATCCCATTCCAGGGAGCTTCCGTGGCGCCGAACCCGTGACCCCTACGCCATCTGGGTGTCGGAGGTCATGCTCCAGCAGACGCGGGTCGGTGCCGTGATTCCCTACTTCGAACGGTGGATGGAGGCCTTCCCGACCCTGCGTCGCCTCGCACAGGCTCCGGAGGATCGGGTCCTGGCCCTCTGGGAGGGCCTCGGGTACTACTCCCGCGCCCGGAACCTCCGGGCAGCCGCGCGCACGGTGGAGGAGCGCCACGGCGGGGCCGTACCCCGCGACCCGGAGGCGTTCCGGGCGCTCCCCGGCGTCGGGGAGTACACCGCAGCCGCGGTCCTGAGCATCGCCTTCGGGACCGATCTCGCCGTGGTGGACGGCAACGTGCGCCGCGTGCTGTCGCGCCTGGCCGCCCTCGCCGAAGATCCCCGGAGCGGTCCGGTCGCCGCGGCGCTCCGCGCGCTGGCGCAGGAACTGCTGCCGCGGGGCACGGCGCCGGTCCACAACCAGGCGCTCATGGAGCTCGGGGCCACGGTGTGCACGCCCGGCGCCCCCGACTGCCCGGAGTGTCCCCTCGCCCCCCCCTGCCGCGGGCGGGCCTCCGGCAGGCCGGAGGCCTATCCGAGCCGCCGCTCTCGCCCCCCGGTGCCCCACCGGGACGTCGCCGTCGCCATCGTGCGCCGGGACGGAAAGCTGTTCATCGACCGCCGGCCCTACGGGGGCCTCCTCGGAGGGCTCTGGGAGTTTCCCGGGGGAAAGGTGGAACCGGGGGAGACCGTGGAGGGCGCCCTCGCCCGGGAATTGCGCGAGGAGTTCGGCATGGTCGTGGAGGTCCAGGAATCCCTCCCGCGGGTCGACCACGCGTACTCCCACCTCCGCGTGACCCTGCACCCGCGTCTGTGCCGGTTCGTGGCCATGGACCCGCGGGTCGGAGAGGGCAATCCGTGGAAGTGGGTCCGGCCCTCCGAACTCTCCGAACACCCCATGCCCCGGGCGAACCGGAAGATCATCGACCACCTGCCGGATGCCGGCTCTGGAGCCGGGGTCCGCCGGAGCGCGGCGCCGCGAGGCCGTCGGAAGGGACAGACCCCATGAGACCCGAATACCCCACGATCGTCACCGGGATGCCGCGTGCCGACGTCCCCCTGCCCGGGATCCGCGGCTGGCTCCTCCAGGCGCCCGACCGCCAGGGGGTGTTCTTCGCCATCGAGCCCGGCGCGTCGGTCCCCGAACACTCCCACGGCCCCCAGTGGGGCTTCGTGCTGGAGGGAGAGTTGGAACTCACGGTGGACGGCAGGACCCGAACCCTCGGGCCCGGAGACAGCTACGAGATCGCCGAGGGGCAACCCCACTCCGCCCGCTCCCCCGGCGGCGCCCGCGTGTTCGACCTCTTCGCCGACCCGGCCCGCTACCGCGCCAAGGGCTGAGCCGTCCGGCGAGTCCCGGGCCCTAAGGACCCTCGAGGATCCGCGACTGCCGGATCATCCGGGTGGACCCCCGGACGTAGCGCTCCTCCTCCAGCCCCGCCCGGAACCGGTCCGTGTCGACGCCCCACGCGGCCGCAAGCCCCCGCACGAGGTGGCTCGCGGCGTGGGCGAGCAGGAGCGGCGCCACCTCGGAGGGAACCGCGGGGAGCCCCACGAGGCACGTTCCCGCGGGTCCCTCCCCCGCCGCCGTGGAGAGCACCACGGCCGCCGCGCCGACCTCGTCCTCCACCACCGGCACGATCTCGCCGACCCTCTCCGCGGTACGCCCATCCTGGACGAGGAAGACGACCGCGTCCCCCGGGCCGGTCACCAGGTACGCCGTGTGACAGAACTCCTCCGCGTCGGTCCAGAGCGCCGGGCGGGCGAGTTCGAGGAGCTTGTACGAGGCGAAGCGCGCGCTGGAGGCGGCCGAGCCCGTCCCCGCGAAGGTCACCAACCCCCCGGGCCTCGTGCGCGTCCCGAGCCGGCGGGCCGCCTCCCCTGCCGCGGCGGCAGCCCGGGACGCCAGACGGCTCAACTCCTCGAGGGCGCGCTCCACCCGCACCGCGGGCGAACCCCGGCCCGAAGGGCAGGCGCCCTCCGCCTGGAGGCACAACAGCGCGAGGAAGAACTGGAGGGCACCGAACGTCTTCGTCTGGGGAACCGGGCGCTCGTACCCGGTGTAGCGGGCGGCCTCGGCATCGGCGTAGTCCGTCCGGAGGAGGGCGGCGGGCGGCGAGGCCCCGAGCACGAAGGACCGGTCCGCTTCCCGGGCTAGGTCGCCGGAGGGATCGTCGGTCACGCCCAGGACGGGGCTCCCCCGCCGGCGCGCCGCGCGCACGGCTTCCAGCACCCTGGGAGTCCGCCCGGAGACGCTCATGGCCACCAGGAGCGTGTGCGGGCCGAGGAGGTGCTCCCGGGCACGGGTGAGCTCCATGGCCGGAAGCCCCCGCACGAGGAACCCGGTACGAAGCTCGAACAGGCTCTCCCCGTACTCGGCTGCGGCGTGGCAGTCGCCGCAGCCCGTGAGCACGATCCGCCGCAGGCCGGGGGGGCTCACCCCGCGCAGGACGTCGCCGACCTCTGCCCGCCGCTCCCAGAGCCGCACCCAGACGCCGCGCTGCTCCTCGAGCTCGATCCCCATGGCGTCCAACGAGGGCCTCCTCCCCTGGGATGGGATTGCCCGCCCCGTCCGTCGGCGGCCGGGCGAGTCAGAAGAGCTCGAGCTGCCCTCCCTCCCGGCCGGCCTCCGCCGGCTTCCGAGGCTTCCGTCCACGCGGCCGCGTGGACGGCTCCGGTCCGGGCGCGGCGGTCTCGGGGGACCTTCGGCTCCGGAGTTCCCCCTCGAGCCCAGCCAGGAAGGCCTCCACTCCCGCGTCCTCCCGCCGGAGCTCCTCCACGCGTCGCGCCGCCATGTGCACCGTGGTGTAGTCCACGCCGAAGGCGTCGCCGATCTCGCGCAACGTGCAGGGGGTGAAGCGCCGGGCCAGGTACAGGGCCGCCTTCCGGGCCAGGACCCGCTGGAACTTCCCCGCACGGATCTGTTCCGCCGGCAGGCCGGTGCTCTCGGAGACCGCGTTCACCACGTCGTCCAGCGTCAGGCCCTCCCGAGGCGTCCGGAAACCCGCGATCTCCCGCACATCCTTCCCCGCCGCCGCGGCCAGCGCGCGCTGCCGCAGCCCCTCGTCCCCGAGGACGACCTGCCGCCAAACGCTTCTTCCGGGAGGCGGAGAGGGATCGGACACTTCGCTCTCGAGGAGTCGGGCGTACCGAGCCCGTCCCCCCGCGAGCCGCAACACCCGGTCGGTGGTCAACCCGGGAATCGGCGGCCCGGCCCCGTACGATCCCGCACTCGAGCCCGGGTAGGTCCACGGGTCCCGGGCCTTCTTCTCCCGGACCGGAGCCGCGTGCAGTTGCAGGGAGAGGCGCAGCAGCCAGGGGTCGTCCACGAGCACCGCGCGGTACCGGCTCTGCAGGAGCGCACCCCGGCGGCGCCTCCGGGCGTTCACGGTGGCCGTGTAGCCGGAGTTGAGGCGGTGGAGAACGCGGGAGAGGTTGGGAAGGGGCGTCTCGAGGAGCAGTTCGTAACGGCCGGGCAGGAGGCAGAACCCGTGGAAGACGCTCCCGAAGCCCGAAACCAGGTCCGGCAGTCTCGCCACGAAGTCCCGCACCTCCCCGTCGTCCCGGAACAGTTTCTGCCGGACGACCGCGTGGGCGGTTACCCAGTAGAGGGCCCCGGGGAATTCGATTCGAAGGGGGCGTGCCATGGAACCTCCACCTGCCTCGATCTGCGGCTTCCCGGCCCGCACTGTTCGGGCCCCGGCCGGGTTCCCTGCGCCCCGGCGCGGCGGACCCGGCCGCCGGGGCACCCGGTCCCTTCGCAGTATAGAGCGTTCCAGGCCGCCGTGGGGAGGACGCGCGAGAACCCGGCGTGCGGGACTCCGCCGGGGGCCTCTCCGACAGCGGCGTTACGACCCCGTC
>CAZJSF010000099.1:0-10335 GCA_964548515.1 uncultured Thermodesulfobacteriota bacterium | reverse complement strand
CCTCGCCCCCTGCCTCGAACCCGGAAGCGAGAAGCCGGCCTCCCCGCCGGCTTTTCTGTGTCTCGACGCCGGGACCCGGTGCGGGCCGCGCCGCGCCCCGCCGACCCGACGTCGGGGGGCGTGCGGCCCGATGTCCGTTGCCGGGGCCGCCGCCGCGGGCTACTGGAGTCCTCGTGGAAACGCGGTCCCCGCGGGGGACCCCTCGACGAGGAGGACGCCATGAGATCGGTCGCGCTGGTTCCCACCCTGGCACTGACGGTCTTCGCCATGCTAGCGAACCCGGCCCTGGCCCACGACCCAGGGCGGGGGCGGGGCAGGGGCCACGGTCACGAGCACCGGCACGCGGACTACCGGTACGTGCAGTACGTGCGCGGCTGGACGGGGCCCCGATGCCCGCCGCCCCCCGTCCGGGTCTCCCACCCGTTCCGGCCGGTCGGCGCCGGGGGCTGGGACCGCGGGTTCGTCGGCACCGTCATCGGGGGCACCGCGGGGGGGCTCCTGGGAAACACCGTGGGGAAGGGGTCGGGACGGACCGCGGCCGTGATCGGCGGCACCATCGTCGGGGCCCTGGTGGGCGGGAGCATCGGGCGGAGCATGGAGCGGACCGACTACCTGTGGGTGAGTCGGACCCTGGAGCACGCGCCGAGCCGCGAGCCGGTGCGCTGGGTGAACCCGGACACCCGTGCGGGCTACGAGGTCGAGGCGCTGAGCACCTACGTCGACCGCGGGGGGCGCTACTGCCGGGAGTACCAGACCACGGCGACGGTGGCCGGGGAGCGGCAGCAAGTGTACGGGACCGCGTGCCGGCAGCCCGACGGGAGCTGGCAGGTGGTGAACTGAGGGGCCCGGGGCAGGGGCGTCAGTCGGCGGGTTCCGCCCCCAGGACGATGCCGTCCGCGGGGAGGAACCCGTCGCGGCGGGCGCGGTCGAGGAGTGCGCGGGCGTGGGCGAGGCGCTCCTCGGGGACGAGGATGTGCCGCTCTCCCAGCGGGCCGAAGGAGACGGGGTAGGGGGAGATGGTCATGTCGCGCACCCGGCTCTCGACCCCCTCCGCCTCCAGGAGCCCGGTGACGGCGGAGGCCTCCAGAGGGTCCCGCGCGATGTAGACCACCCGGAAGCCGGTGTCGCCCATGAGGGTCCGTCCCTTCCCCGCGCCGCGGCCGGGTCCCGGCCGCGGCCCGCTTGTCGAGCGGGTTTCCTTGTGCTACCTAATAGCGGCCCCGAAGCCCCGCTTGTCCCGGAGGGTTCCCATGCCGCGCCGGTGGTCCCGTCTGGTCCTGCTCCTGGCCGCCTCGTTCCCGCTGCTCCTCGCCCTGGGGGGAGGGGGCGCCGGTCCGATCTCGGACACGATTCCCCGGCCCAAGGACAACTACGTGGCGGATCTCCTCGACAAGGGCGGACAGAACACCCGTGTGGAATTCCTCACGTGCGGCGGCCGCACCTTCTTCCCCCTCAAGCTCGGCGAGGGGACCCTGATGGTGCCCTTCTCCAAGGTGGAGAAGGTCTCGGTGGAGCCGGGGCAGGGCGGGGACGCCCGGGTCCGGATCGACGCCGGCGCCGCCAAGCCCCTGGAGGGGATGCTTCCCCGCTCGCTCCTGTGCACCGGCTCCACCGAGTACGGGAACTTCCAGGTGGACCTGTCGGGCCTCCAGGAGATCCGGATCGTCCGGCCCTAGGGTGTCCCTCCACGAGGGGCGTCCTCAGGGGTAGAGGGCCGCCGCGCGGAGCCCCGCTTCTTCGCTCCAGCCCATCATGCGGTTGAGGTTCTGGATGGCCTGGCCGCTCGCCCCCTTCACCAGGTTGTCGATGGCCGAGACGATCACGACCCGCCCCGCCGCGGCGTGGTCGACGGCGGCCATCATGCAGGCGTTGGTCCCCTTCACGTAGGCCGTGCTGGGGAGGGCGCCCTTCTCCAGCACCCGGACGAACGGGCTGTCGCGGTAGAACTCCTTCCACACCTCCCGGATGCGGGCCGCGCCGAAGCCCTGCCGGGGCCGGGCGTAGACCGTCGACAGGATGCCCCGGTCCATGGGGACCAGGTGGGGGGTGAAGAGCACCGGGACCTCGCATCCCGCCGCCCACTCGAGCTGGGTGCGGATCTCGGGCTCGTGGCGATGGGCCGCCACCTTGTAGGCCTTGAAGCCCTCGTTCACTTCGCAGAAGAGGAGGTCGCGGCTGGCCTCCCGGCCCGCCCCGGAGGCCCCCGACTTGGAGTCGGCGACGATCTCCTCGGGGCAGACCGCGCACTCGAGGAGCAGGGGGACCAGCGGGAGCAGGATGCTGGTCGGGTAGCAGCCGGGGTTTCCCACCAGCCGGGTGCGCTCCACCGAGGCGCCGTGGACCTCCGTGAGGCCGTAGACCGCCTCCTGGAGCAGTTCGGGGCACGAGTGGGGACCGTAGTGGACCTCGTAGGCGCTCGCGTCCGCGAAGCGGAAGTCCGCGGAGAGGTCCACCACCTTGCGTCCCTTCGCGAGCAGTTCCGGCACCGCGGCCATGCTGGCCTTGTGGGGCAGCGCGGTGAAGAAGAACTCCGCCTTGTCGAGCACGGCGGGGTCTTCGTGGGTGTCGAAGGAGAGCCCCAGGTGGCCCAGGCTGGGGAAGCACTCCCCGAGCGGCCGGCCGGCGTAGGAGCGCGACGTGATCGCGGTGACGCGGACCTCGGGGTGGCCGTGGAGCAGCCGGAGGAGTTCGGCGCCGGTGTAGCCGCTGGCGCCGACGATGCCGACGTTCAACATGGGGAGGTCCTCCCGGGGAGATGGTTTCCGACGGGACCGGGAGTGTAGGGGAAGCCGGCCCCGGTGGGAAGGGACGCGGGCCTCCGGAGTCCGTGGCCCCGAACGAGACGAGGGCCCCTCGGGGGGCCCTCGTTCCTGCACTGCATCGGAAACCGGTCAGCGCTTGGAGAACTGCGGCCGCTTCCGCGCCTTGTGGTGGCCGTACTTCTTGCTCTCCACGATGCGGGAGTCGCGGGTGAGGAAGCCGGCCTTCTTGAGCAGCGGCCGGAGTTCCTCGTCGAGCTCCACGAGAGCGCGCGCGATGCCGTGGCGGATCGCCTCGGCCTGTCCGGTGATGCCGCCGCCCTGGACCCGCACCCGCACGTCGTAGGCGTTGAGGCGGTCGGTGAGAACCAGCGGGCTCAGCACGGACCGGCGGTGGGTCTCCCGGGGGAAGAAGTCGTCCAGGCTCCGCTCGTTGTTGATCTGCACGAGCCCCGAGCCGGGGGCGATGGTGACCCGGGCGACAGCCGTCTTGCGCTTGCCGTGGGTCTGAAGCTTCTCCGACATGTCGATCCTCTCCTTACAGGGCCAGCGCCTTGGGCTGCTGGGCCTGGTGGGGATGCTCTGAGGCCGCGTAGATCTTGAGCTTGCTGATCAGCTTGCGCCCCAGGTTGTTCTTCGGGAGCATGCCCTTCACCGCCCGGCGCAGAACCTCTTCGGGCTTGCGGTCGAGCATCTGGCGGGCGGTCCGGCCCTTGATCCCCCCCGGGTAGCCGGAGTACCAGTAGTACATCTTCTGGTCGAGCTTCCGGCCGGTGAGGCGCACCTTGTCGGCGTTGACGACGACCACGAAGTCGCCGGCGTCGGCGTGGGGGGTGTAGGTGGGCTTGTGCTTGCCGCGGAGGACCGAAGCGATTCGGGTCGCGAGCCGCCCCAGGGTCAGGCCCTGGGCGTCCACTACGAACCACTCCTTCTCCAGCGACTGCGGTGCGGCCATGTAGCTCTTCATGGTGGCCAGCCTCCGAGGTCTCGAGATCGCGCGAAAACCGGAATACTATTGGGGCGCCCCGACTCGTGTCAAGGGCGAAACGGGCTCCGGCCCGCGTCAGGGAGGCGGATGTATAGCGAAAGAGCGGGAGCGGCGCAAGGGAAATTCCGGACCGGCGCGCGGGGCGGACCCGCTGCGGGGGAGGGAGCGTGAGCCGCACGCGGGTGGTCCCCCTGGGCGGGCTCGGAGAGATCGGGCTCAACGCCCTCGCCCTCGAATCCGGCGACGACGTCGTCCTCGTGGACTGCGGGCTCCTCTTCCCGGGGGCGGGGCACCCGGGCATCGACTGCCTCGTCCCGGACTTCACGTGGCTGCGGGAGAGGAGGGAGCGCCTCCGCGGCGTCCTCCTGACCCACGGCCACGAGGACCACGTGGGCGCCCTGGGGTACCTGCTCCGGGAAATGCCCGTGCCGGTCCACGGCACGGCCCTGACCCTCTCGCTCCTGGAGCCCCGCCTGCGCGCCGTGGAGCCCAGGGGCCGCCGGTGGCTCCGCCCGGTGGCGACCGGCGACGTGGTGGGACTGGGGAGCTTCCGCGCCGAGTTCATCCGCGTCACCCACTCGGTGCCGGAGGCGTGCGCCCTGGGGATCGAGTCGCCCGGGGGCACCGTGCTCCACTCGGGCGACTTCAAGTTCGACCCCACCCCCGTGGACGGCCGGAGGACCGACGAGGAGGCCCTCGCCCGCTGGGGCGGGCGGGGGGTGGACCTCCTCTGCTGCGACAGCACCAACGCGGGGCGGGCAGGCGCCACGCCCTCGGAGCAGGTCGTCGGCACCTTCCTGCGCCGAACCATCCCCACGGTGACGGGGCGGGTCTACCTGGCCACCTTCGCCAGCCACGTCCACCGGGTCCAACTCGTCTTGGAGGCGAGCCGCGCGTCGAAGCGCCGAACCGCGTTCCTCGGGCGCTCCCTGGAGCAGAGCCTGCGGGCGGCGCGCCGGCTGGGCCACCTGCGCCCGGCGCCGGGCGACGTGGTCCCCGTCTCCCACCTGGGGAGGCTCCCGCGGGGGCAGACCACGGTGGTGCTCGGCGGGAGCCAGGCCGAGGTCGGGAGCGCCCTCTGGCGGGTGGCGCGGGGGCTCGAACCCGAGCACGGGATCGAGCCCGGGGACGGGGTGTTCCTCTGCGCCCGGACGATCCCGGGCAACGAGACCGCCGTCCACGCGATGGTCGACCGCTGCCTGCGCCGGGGGGCGCGGGTCTGGTGGGACGAGGCCCCGGGGGCCCACGTCTCCGGGCACCCGTCGGCCGAGGACGTCGTGCGGATGCTGGGCATCGCCCGCCCCCGCAGCGTGCTTCCCGTGCACGGAGAGGTGCGCCACCTGGAAGCCGCCGCCGAGATCGCCCGCCGGCACGGGGTGCCGGCGGGGAGTGTCTTCCGGTTGGAGAACGGGCACACGCTGGAAATGGAGGGCGGAAGGGTTCGGACGGGTCCCCCCGTCGTCGCGGGCCGGGTGTGCGTGGAGGGGAACGAACCGCTGGCCGGGGGGCGGGCGCTCCTGGCCGAGCGGGTCCACCTCGGCCGCCAGGGCGTCGCCGTGGCGGTCCTCCGGCTCGACCCGGAGGGGAGGGTGCGGGTTGAACGGGTACGCCTGCACGGCGTCGTGCCTCCGGAGTCGGCCGAGGTCTCGGCGCATGAGGCGGCCGGGGCGCTGGCCCGGGGGCTCGGAGCGGGTGCCGGGGGAGCGCGCATCGGCGACCCGGAGAGGGAGGCGCGGCGGATCCTCCGCCGGCACTTCCGGTCCCTCGGGAGGCACCCGCTCGTCGCCGTGGTCGCGCTCTCGGACGGAGGCACCTCTCCCGCTCCGGCGTCCGGCCCGGCGAGCCCGGGAGAGGCCACACCGGGCGACGGTTGACGCCTTCCAGGGCGGCCGTTTACCGTATGCGGTTTGCGGGGGGCGGATCGGAGGCGGATGGAAGCGCTCGAGGGCGTGGGACTGGGACTGCTGCAGGGGCTCACCGAGTTCCTGCCCGTGAGTTCATCGGGGCACCTGGTCCTGGCGCAGAGCGTCCTCCCGGGCTTCCGCCAGCCGGGCGTCCTCTTCGACGTGCTCCTGCACGGAGGCACCCTGGCCGCGGTGGTCGTCTATTTCCGGCGGGACCTGGCCTCGCTCGCGGGCTGCCTGGCGCGCGGGGGAGACCCGGCGCAGCGGCGCCTTCTGGCGTGGATCGTCGCGGCCACGGTGCCCACCGGGGCGGTGGGGGTCGCGTTTCGCGACTTCTTCGAGCGCCTGTTCCACGCGCCCCGCGCCGCGGCGGCGATGCTCCTCGTCACCGGGGTGCTCCTCTGGGTCTCCGACGTCCTGGGGCGGGCTCGGGTGCCCCTCTCGGGCGTGGGGTTCGGCAGGGCCCTGGCGATCGGGACGGTGCAGGGCGTGTCCATCATCCCGGGGATCAGCCGGTCGGGCTCCACCATCGCGGCCGGGAAACTCCTCGGCGTGGACGGGGAGGCCGCGGCGCGCTTCAGCTTCCTGATCTCGGTGCCCGCGGTGCTCGGCGCGTTGGTTCTGGAGTTGCCCGGGCTCCGGATGGCGGAGGCCGGGAGCCTCCTCCCCTGCGCGGCCGGGGTCCTCGCCGCGTTCCTGTCGGGGCTGTGGGCCATCCGGTTCCTGCTCGCGTGCCTGAAGAAGAACCGCTTCCGCTGGTTCGCCGTGTACTGCTGGGCGCTGGGGGCGGCGTATCTCGTGTTCTCCTCGTAGGGAGGCCGTGGCCAAGAGCAAGCCGGGAGAAACCGCGAAGAAGGGGCGTCGCCTGGGGGCGGGGCTGTGGACCCGCCTGGGGCCGCGCGTGCGCGCCGAACTCGTCGGCCTGGTGCTCGTGTGCACCTGCGTCTTCCTGGCCCTCGCCCTGGCCTCCTACCGGACCTCCGACCCGTCGTTCAACACGGCCGGCGGCGCCCCGACCCCCGCGAACCTGGGGGGCGTGGTCGGCGCCTACGCCGCGGACCTGCTGTTCCAGGCGCTGGGGTGGGCGGCCTGCCTCGTCCCCGTGGCGCTGGGGGTGTGCGCCGCCCGCTACGTGATCCTTCGGCCCATCGTCCACCCCGGCTGGGTGAGCTTCGGGTACGCGGCCCTGGTGCTGGCCTCGGCGGGCCTGCTCAGCCTGGTGTGGGGCGACGCGTACTTCGACCGGTTGCGGATGTCGGCCGGGGGAGCCGCAGGCCACCTCCTCGCACGGGGCCTGGCCCGCTACCTGAACGTCCCCGGGGCGGCCCTCCTGCTCGGTTCGGCGCTGCTGGCGTCGGCCATGTTCACCGTGAACTTCTCCCTCTACTCCTTCTGGGACCGCCTCCGGCTGGGGCTGCTCGGGGTGTACCGGCGGATGGAGGCGGCCTGGATCATCCGCCGCGAGCAGCGCAACAAGCGCCGGGCCCGGCGCCGGGGGGAGCCGAGCGTCTCCGAAGCCGCCGCGCCCGCACCGAAGATCGTGAAGCAGGAGAGCATCCGGATCCTGGAGCGGCCCAAGACACCCGTGCAGGAGGCGCTCCCGCTGGCGGGGGGGGACGGCTTCCGGTTGCCGTCGCTCGACCTCCTCGACCCGGGGCGGCCGAGCGACTCCGGGCCCGACCAGGCCAGCCTCCTGGAGCGCTCGCGCCACCTGGAGAAGAAGCTGCTCGACTTCGGCGTCGAGGGGCGGGTCGAGACCGTGCAGCCCGGCCCGGTCATCACCATGTTCGAGTTCAAGCCCGCCGCCGGCGTCAAGATCGCCCGGATCGCCTCCCTGGCGGACGACCTGGCCATGGCGCTCAAGGCCTTCTCGATCCGCATCATCGCCCCGATCCCCGGCAAGGACGCGGTGGGCATCGAGATCCCCAACACCGTGCGGGAGGCCGTGGCGCTCCGCGACATCCTGGGTTCGCCGGACTACAAGGAGTCCAAGTCGCCGCTGGCCCTGGCCCTGGGGCGGGACAGCGCCGGCAAGCCCTACGTGACCGACCTCGCCCGGATGCCGCACCTCCTGGTGGCCGGGGCGACCGGTTCGGGGAAGAGCGTGGCGGTGCACGCCATGCTGGCGAGCCTGCTCTACCGGTCTCCGCCGCGGGACGTGCGGCTCCTCATCGTGGACCCCAAGATGCTCGAGCTCTCGGTGTACAACGACATCCCCCACCTGCTCCTGCCGGTGGTGACCGAGGCCAAGAAGGCCGCGGTGGCCCTGCGCTGGGCGGTGCAGGAGATGGAGCGGCGCTACCGCCTGATGGCCGAGGAGGGCGTGCGCAACCTCGCCAACTACAACAAGAAGATCGACAAGCGCGTCAAGGACCTGGGTGGGCGGCCGCCGGCGGAGGAGGAGAACGTCGAGCGGTTCCCCCACATCGTCGTGGTCATCGACGAACTGGCGGACCTCATGATGGTGGCCTCCAAGGACGTGGAGGAGTCCATCGCCCGGCTCGCCCAGATGGCCCGGGCCGCAGGCATCCACCTGATCGTGGCCACCCAGCGCCCGTCCGTGGACGTGATCACGGGGCTGATCAAGGCCAACTTCCCGGCGCGGATCGCCTTCCAGGTGGCCTCGCGGGTCGATTCCCGCACGATCCTCGACTCCATGGGGGCCGAGGCGCTGCTCGGCGGGGGCGACATGCTCTTCCTGCCGCCGGACCGGGCCCGCCTGGAGCGCGTGCACGGGTCGTTCGTCTCCGAGGAGGAGATCGCGCGGCTCGTGCAGTTCCTGCGCCAGCAGGGGATGCCCGAGTACAACGAGGCGATCCTGGAGGAACCCGAGACCGACGACTTCGAGAACGACCCCGAGTTCGACGAACTCTACGACCAGGCCGTGCGGATCGTGGCGGAGACGCGGCAGGCCTCGGTCTCCATGGTGCAGCGGAAGCTCAAGATCGGCTACAACCGGGCAGCCCGCATGGTCGAGCGCATGGAGCAGGAGGGGGTGGTCGGCCCCTCCCGTGGAGCCAAGCCCCGCGAAGTGCTCGTCCAGAGGCTCTGAACGCGCCCGTGCCACGGGTCCCCCTCCCGCGAGGATCGAAGAGACCATGATCGCGATACGAAGCCCCGCCGCGCGCCGGCTGGCGGCGGTCCTGCTGGCTCCGGCGCTGGCGATCGCCGCGCCCTCCGTGTGGGCCGCCGAGCCCGCGGAGATCCTGCGGGAGATCCGGCGAAGCTACGAGGCCACCCGGGACCTGCAGGCCCGCTTCGTCCAGGAGTCGCACCTGGCGGCCTCCGGGATGGACCGAGTCCTCGAGGGGACCGTCGCCTTCCGCAAGGGGGGCCGCATGCGGTGGTCCTACGACGGCGAGGACCCGCAGCTCATCGTGAGCGACGGCAAGACCCTCTGGATCCACCAGGTCCGCGACCGCACCGTGCTCCGCCAGGACCTGGAGGGGCTGCCGGCGTCGAGCCGCCTGGCGCTCGACCTCCTGAGCGGTTTCGAGGGCGTGGAGAAGGCCTTCGAGGTCTCGTCCTGCGGAGAGCGCTGCCTCGTCCTCGCGCCCCGGGAGCCCCGGCCCGACCTCCTGCGGGTGCTCGTGGAGGTGGGAGAATCGCTGGGCGACGTGGTGGCCGTGACCACGGAGGACTCCCTGGGCAACCGGACCCGGGTCGAGCTCGAAGACGTGAGGCGAAACCAGGGCGTGCCGGACGAGACCTTCGCCTTCCGTCCTCCCGAGGGCGCGCAGGTGCTGGAGATGGGAGCCGGGGAGGCGGGAAGTCGGTGAAGCGGGTGGGGCTCGTCAGCCTCGGCTGCGCGAAGAACCGGGTGGACGCGGAGCACCTTCTCGGCGGCCTGCGGGCCCACGGCTTCGAACTGGTGGAGGACCTCGCCCGGGCCGAGGTCGTGGTCGTCAACACCTGCGGCTTCCTGCGCGAGGCGGTGGAGGAGAGCATCGACGAGATCCTCGAGGCGGCCCGCCTCAAGGAGACCGGCGCGTGCCGCACCCTGGTGGTGGCGGGGTGCCTGCCCAAGCGCTACCCGGGCCTGGCCTCGGAGTTGCCCGAGGTGGACCACTTCTTCACCCCGGAGGACGTGCCCCGCATCCCCGCGGTCCTGGGCGGGGTTGCCGCTCCCGGCGCGTCGGCCGGTCTGTCCCAGCGGGTGCTGACGCAGTCTCCCCACAGCGCCTACCTGAAGGTCGCCGAAGGCTGCTCCAACCGCTGCACCTACTGCACGATCCCGGCCATCCGGGGCCCCTTCCGGTCCCTTCCCCGGGAGCGGCTCGTGGCGGAAGCCGAGGCACTGGCGTCCCAGGGGGTGGTGGAACTCAACGTGGTCGCCCAGGACGTGACCTCCTACGGCACGGACCGGGGCGAGCCCGACGCCCTCGCCCGCCTGCTCCGGGACCTGGAGGCCGTGGACGGAGTCCGCTGGATCCGGCTCCTCTACGGCTATCCCGCGCCCTTCCCGCCGGGGGTGGTGGAGCGGCTGGCCTCCGGGGGCAAGGTGCTCCCGTACCTGGACCTCCCGATCCAGCACATCCACCCGCGCATCCTCCGGGCCATGGGGCGCCGCGGTTCCGCCGGGGAGGTCGAGGCCGTGCTCGAGGGGCTCCGGGCGGCGGTGCCGGGCCTGGTGCTGCGGACCACCGCCATCGTGGGCTTCCCCGGGGAGACCGACGCCGAGTTC
>CAZJSF010000098.1:0-10480 GCA_964548515.1 uncultured Thermodesulfobacteriota bacterium | reverse complement strand
GCTCGCCGATCAGCGCGATCACGTTGACGTCGGCCGAGGTGTTGCGGGCGATCATGCCCAGGGTGACGCTCTTGCCCACCCCACTGCCGGCGAGGATCCCCATCCTCTGGCCCTTGCCGCAGGTGAGCAGCGCGTCGATGGACTTGACGCCGGTGGACAGGGGTTCCCGGATCCGTCCCCGGGAGATCGGGTTGATCTCGCGGCCGTAGAGGGGGTACTTCCGCCGGCACGCGGGGGGGGGCTTGCCGTCGATGGCGTTTCCCGTACCGTCGATGACGCGGCCCAGGAGCTCCTCGCCGACCTGGCACACGCTCGGGCTTCCCGTGGCGAGCACCCGGCTGCCTGGCTGGATTCCCCGCATCTCGCCGTACGGCATGAGGAGGATGCGCCCCTGGCGGAACCCGACGACCTCGCACGGGATCGCGCGGCGACGTTCGAATGCGCCCCCTTCGGGGTACACCAGGCAGATGTCCCCCACGGGCGCACGGGGCCCCGACGCCTCGACCACCATCCCGACGACCTGCACCACCTTGCCCTGGGGGCGGAGGATGTCGGAATCCCGGGCAGCCCTCCGTTCGGCGGAGAAGTCGAGGGACTTCAAGCGCCCCGGACTCCCCGCGCCAGTTCGGCGAGCTGCGTCTCGAGGCGGGCGTCGATCTCCGCGCTCGGGGTCTGGACGAGGCACCCCCCGCGCTTCACCGCGGGATCCTCCATCACCGTGAGCCGATGGATGCCGTCGAAGGTCGCGAGGATTCGGGGCTTGGCGTCCACGACGCGGCGAAGGTCCTCCGGGTGGACGCGGATGGTGAGGGTCTCCCGGTCCGAGAGGGCCTGGAGGGCCCGCTCCGTGACCCGGAGCACCGCCTGCTCGTCGGCCTCCACCAGCGGGCCGAGGAGCCGGTCCACCAGGGCCAGGCAGAGGTCGAGCACCTGTTCGCGAGCGTCCCGGAAGAGCCGTTCCTTGTAGCCGGCCAACTCCTCCGCCAGCGAGATCAGGCTATCGGCGGCCGCCTCCAGTTCGCGCCGCCCCTCGGCCCGCCCTTCTTCGAGGCCGCTGCGGGCGGCGTTCTCCCGGAGTTCCCGGGCTTCTCGGCGGGCATCCTCCCGGATGCGCGCCGCCTCGCGGCGGGCACCGGCGAGCTCCTCCTGGACCGGGTCCACGACCCCCGCCGCCCCCCCGGCGCTCGCGCCGACTTCATCCCCCTGGAGTTCCGGCCCGCGGAAGGGCCGGGGCGCCGCCCCGTCGCGCCCCTTCTCGGCGGAGCCGGGAGACGGCGCCCAGGGGGCGGGGCGCTCCGAACCTCTCGGGGTGTCGCTTGCCAAACCTCTCTCCTCGCCCCCCTCGGGGTGCGGACCTCAGGGAATGTAGTCTTCCTCCTCCGCCGAACCGACGGAGATCACTCCCTCCTCCTCGAGTTGCCGCACGACCTCCGTGATCGCGGACTGGGCCTCGTTCACCTCGCTGAGCTTCACCGGCCCCACGAAGGACATCTCCTCGCGCATCGTCTCGCCGGCCCGGGAGCTCATGTTGCGGAAGAACTTCTCCTGGAGGCCCTCCGACGCCCCCTTGAGGGCCACGACGAGACTCTGCTTGTCCGCCCGGCGGAGGATCTCCTGGACCGCGCGGTCCGGCAGTTCCCGAATGTCGTCGAACACGAACATGAGCTGCCGGATGTGGGCCGCGAGTTCCGGATCCTCCTGCTCCAGCTTCTCCAGGATCGTCCTCGACTCCTTGCGCCCCATGCGGTTGAGGATCTCCGCCACGGTCTTGACCCCCTGGACCTCGACGGCGGCGCCGGCCATCGCACCGATCTTCTGGTCGAGCACGGCCGAGACCTTCTTCGCGACGTCCGGACTGATCTCCTCCAGGCCCGCGAGCCTCCGCGACACCTCCACCTGCAGTTCGGGCGGGAAACCGGCGATCGCCTGGGCCGCTCGGCTCACGTCCAGGTGCGCGAGCACGAAAGCGATCGTCTGGGGGTGCTCCTTCTGGATGATCTTGCTCAGCAGCTTCGGGTCGGCCTTGCGCAGATTGGCGAAACCCGGCCCGTAGTCCGGATACTTGACGAGGCGATCGAGGATGTCGCGGCAGCGGTCCGCGGGGAGGCTCCTGCGCAGGATCTTCTTGGCGTACTCGACCCCACCCTCGAGCATGTAGGACCGTGCCAGCGCGATCGCGTGGAACTCCTGCAGCACGGCCTCCGCCTCCTCGGAGGTTGCCCTCTCGAGCGACGCGATCTCCCGGCTGACGCGCTGGATCTCGTCGTCCCGGAGGTGTGGGAAGATCACCTTGGACGCCTGCTCTCCGAGGGCGACCATCAGGATCGCCGCCTTGCGCGCGCCGGGAAGGGGGGGTGTCGACGCCACGTCTCACTCCTCCGTCAGCCAACCGCGAACGAGTTGAGCAGCCACCTCGGGCTCCGCCTCGACCAGTTCCAACAGCCTGCTGCGCAGGGTCTCTCCTCGAAGCTCGCTGGAGGGGACAGGCTCCGTACGGGGCGCCTGGGGGGCCGAAGCCTTGCCCGCGAGGCGGCGCTCCATCTCGGCAACCGTCAGCGGACCCGTCACCTCCGGCGATCGAGGCGAGGTGATCCGGCGGAGGAGCGGCCGCACCACGCCGAGGACCACGACCAGGGCCAGGAACGCCACGAGGCCGTAGCGCATCCATTCCCGGGCGACATCATCCCGCCCGGGCGCCTCGGGCTCGATGGACTTCTCCGCCGGCCGGAACGGGATGCTCGTGACCTCCACCTCGTCCCCCCGACCCGCCTCGAACCCGACCGCCTTCTCCACCAGCGAGCGGATGCGGTTCAGTTCCTCGGCGCCGCGGGGCACGAACTCGCGGTCGGGACCCGTTCCCTCCTCGTAGGTCCCGTCCACGGCGACCGCCACGGTCAGCCGCCGGAGGGAGCCGGGAGTCCGCTGCACGCGGGTCAGCCGCCTGGACACCTCGTAGCTCACCTTCTCCGCGTCGCGGCTGGAGCCCGATGGGCCGTCCCGGCTCTCGGTCACCCGCTCCTCGCTCCGCACGGCGACCGCATCGGGGTCGAAGACCTCGGAGGTCTCCTCCACCGTGTCGAAGTCGAACTGGGCCGCCACCTGGACCACGGCTGCCCCGGCGCCCAGGACCCTCTCCAGCATCTCGCGGATGCGGCCCTCCGCCTCCTTCTCGTAGGCGCGCTTGAACTCGAGTTGGCTCGCTGCGAGCAGTCCCGTCTCGTCGCCGTACGCCCGGTGCAGGAGGTTCCCGCCGGTGTCCACCACCGTCACCCTCTCCGGCGGCAGTTCCTGCACGCTGGAGGACACGAGGTAGACGACTCCCTGGATCTGCTTCGCCGTCGGCTGGCGGCCGGGCGCGAGTTGGAGCACCACGGACGCCGAAGCCGGCGGGCTCTCGGTCTCGAAGAGGCGGCGCTCCGGCAGGACCAGATGCACCCGCGCCCCCTCGACGCCCTCGAGGCGCCGGATCGTGCGGGTGAGCTCCCCCTCCAGCGCGCGGGCGTAGTTGACCTTCTG
Source organism: uncultured Thermodesulfobacteriota bacterium (assembly GCA_964548515.1). Lineage (GTDB taxonomy): Bacteria > Desulfobacterota > Deferrisomatia > Deferrisomatales > JACRMM01 > CAZGRT01. Next base: position 6,964 of record CAZJSF010000098.1, on the reverse strand, counting down.
GGCGAAGTCGGTCATGCCGAACCCCGAGCGGTCGAAGATCTCGAAACCGACGACGCCCCCTTGGGGGACACCCTCCCCGGCCAGGGAGAGGCGGAGGTCGTAGACCCGGTCCGCCGGGACAAGCACGGAACGGCCCCCGTCCTCGAGGCGATAGGGAACGCCGGCCCCCCGAAGCCGTTCGGTGACCCTCGATGCATCCTCGGTGGACAGACGACCGTACAGGAGTTCGTAGGGAGGGGTTCCGGCCCAGAAGGCCAGCGCCACGAAGCCGACGGCGAGCAGGGCCATCGCGGCGACGAGCACGGCGCGCTGCGCGGCGGCGAGCCCGCCCCAGAGTTGCCGCACCTGCGTAAGGAAGGAGTCCCAGAAGGCCACCCGTCAGTCCCCTATCCGTGCGTCGTTCGGACCTCTGGGCCAGGGGGTCCGTGCCCCGGCCGGCCGCCCCTCGGGAAAGCGGGCCCCGGAGCCGCGGCCTCGCGGCGAGTCACGGTACACCGCCTCGCGCGCCGCTGTCCAGGAACCCCCGAAGCTTCCTGCTGCGCTGAAACCTCCCGAGGATCTCATGGGGCCTCCCCTCCCAGTTCGGCGCACCGGCGGCGGATGGACGCGAGCCGGCTGAACACCGGGTCCCCCGCCGACTCGAGAGCCCTCAGGAGATCGGCGGCGCGTTCCCGGTGCCCCGACCGCTCCGCCCCCAGGGCCGCGAGATACACGTCGGCAGCGTCGTCGGGACCCGCGCCCGCCAGAAGGGACTCGGCCCTTTCGAACTCTCCCAGGGCGAAACGCGCGCGCCCCTCGACCCGGCGCACGTGGTTCTCCCGGGCACCCTCCTCCGCCTCTGACGGCAGGGAGACGAACACCCTCTTCCGTTCCTCGAGGGCGTCGAGGAGTTCCTCTGCCGACGCCCCGGCCGCCCAGGCAAGCGGCGACTCCTCCAGGACGGCGAATCTCTCGGCCGGTCCCGGCGCACCCTCGGCCGCCCGGCGATACTGGGCGGAGGCCTCGTCCGGCCGCGCCGTGGACACGAGTCGGCGCGCCCAGGCGACTCGCTCGCTCCAGCCCCCTCCGTCCTCCGCCAGGCTCTGCAGGGCCTGCGGGTCGCCGTCGGCCGCCCGGGTCCGGAGGATTCGGACCCGCAACTCGTCGGTGTGGACGACCCGGGTTCCACGGGCGCGGAGTTCCTCGTAGACCTCCCGGGCGAGCGCGGGGGCGCCGAGTTCCTCGTACGCCTCGGCAGCGAGGAGGGACGCGCCGCCCAGCTCCCGCGCCGGAACCCACAGCGCCGCCACGATGAAGTCCTGGTAGACCGCCACCAGTTCTGCGAGCTCGCCCCGTGCTCCGAGGTCGCGAAGGTGGGCTTCCAGCAAGGAGAGGAACTCCTCGTACGCCGCCACGGCCATCGGGCCCTGCGGGTATTCCCGAAACGCCCGGGACCGCAATTGCAGGGCCCGCCGGGTACGGCCGTCCCTGCGCGCCGACTCGGCCAACCCCAGGAGGGCCCCCTGGGCCAGTTCGGGGTCCGGGTCGGCCGCGAGTTCCTCCAGCGCCGGGCCGGGGCGGTAGAACAGTCGGTACGCCGGGTAGGGCTCCACGAGGTCCACCTCGTCCGCGTGAGCCACCCCGAGCAGCGCGAGTTGGAGACGCACGCGCCCCATCTCCCTTCCGTCCCGCTCCTCCTGATCCAGGACTCGAGCGTACAGGCGCGCGGCGGCAGGCACATCGTCCTCCGCCTCGAAGAAGCCGCCGGCCAGGAGCACGGTGCGGACCCCTTCCGGAGTCGTAACGGGGGCTGCGGCCAGGGCATCCGCCAGGTCCCGGACCCGGCCATCCCTGCCGGAAGCCCGGAGAAGGCGCAGCCAGGCCAGCGCGGTCTCGGGCCGCACGCGCCAGGACTCCGGGTCCTTGCGGAGCGCCTCCTCGAAACGGGCCGCCGCCGAACCAGGGTCTCCCAGCGCGGCCTCCACCTCCCCCAGCAGGGACAGCACCACCGCTTCCCCGGCCTCCCCGCGGTAGTCGCGCAGCCAGGAGAGAAGACCCTGCCGGGCTTCGCCGAAGCGGGCCGCCTCCAACGCGAGAACCGCCCGATCGAAGTCCAGAGCCGCCGACCACGGGCCCCGGGGCCCGGCCGACGCAGCACGGTACTGGGCCTCGGCCTCGTCCGCGGCACCGGCGAGCCGGGCGAGATTGCCGAGCATGAACCGCACCCACGCCTGCTCGGCCGGATCCAAGGGCTCTCCCAGGAGTTCCCGATAGGCACTGCGTGCCTCGCCGGCCGTCCCGGCTCCCGCCCGGTAGAGTTCGTCCGCCCTCGCGCCGCGCTCCGCTCGGCCGCCGGGGTCTGCCGGAGCGGCCCGGAACGGGCTCCACCCGGGATCGACCCGGGCGAGGACGGCGGCCTCCGGGCGTGCCGCGAGGAGCACGGCACCGACGGCGAGCAGTGCCGCGGCCGCCCGGATCAAGGAAGCGCCCTCCCGACCCGAACGGGTGCCGACGCTCGTCGCCCCGGGGGCGCTGGAAATCTCCTGCTTCTCGGGAATCCCTCGACAGCCATCTCACTCCGCCGCCAGCAGCCTGCTCCAGAACCCGGTATCGGGCGGTTCCCCGGCCCACTCCAGGAGGGCAGCCGCCAGTTCTTCCACGCACCGGCTCGCCGGGGAACGCGGGTACGCCGTGACGAAGGGGGTCTGGCGGAGGGCCGAGAGCCCGACGCAATCGTCCCGCACGATGTGGCCGAGGTAGTCGAGTCTGCGATCGAGGAAGCGCTGCACCACCTGGGCCAGCCGCGCGTGGACCGCCCGCCCCTCGGCGGCTCCGGCTGCTCCGTTGACCACGAGCCGAACCCTCCCGGAGCCCTGCCCGCGCCACAAAACCTTCAGGAGCCCGTAGGCGTCCGTGAGACTCGTGGGCTCGGGGTTCGTGACCAGGAGGATCTCGCCCGCCGCCCGGCAGAGGTCCAGGACGTTCCTCCCGATGCCGGCCGCCGTGTCGACGAGCAGGAGGTCCTGGTCCCCGGTGAGCGAGGCCAGGGACGCCAGCATCCTCCTCCGCTCCCCCCCGCGGACCTCCGCGAGGGCGTCGACGCCGGAGGCGCCGGGGATGACCCGCAGCCCCGGCTCCACTTCGAGCACCACCTCCTCGGCGCGCGCCTCCCCCCGGAGGAGATCGCCGAGGTTCCGGGCGGGGCTGAGGTTCAGCAGGATGTCGAGATTCGCCAGCCCGAAGTCGGCGTCGAGCACGGTCACCCGCCGACCCCGCCGGGCCAGCACCGTCGCCAGGTTCGCCACGAGGCTCGTCTTGCCGACCCCTCCCTTCCCGCTGGTCACGGCGACGACGCGAGCCGGCCCGGAGGGCGGTCCCGCCTGCGGCTCCCGCGTCCGGAGCGCCAGTTCCCGGAGCCGCGCCGCCTGATCCCTCACCCGGGGGCCTCCAGCCCCCGCAACAGGTAGGCGCAGACGCCCGCGGCGGTTGCCTCCTCGATGTCGTCCGGCACGTTCTGGCCCGTCGTGACGTAGCTGAGGGGCAGGCGGGAAGCCAGCGGAAGACCGAGCAGCGCCCCGTGGGACCCGGTCTCGTCCAGCTTCGTGAGGATCAAGCGGCTCGCCCCGAGCCTGGCATACCGCCCGAGGATCTGCTCCAGGTCGCGGGAGCGGGTGGTGACCGACAGCACCAGGTGCACCTCCACCGGCAGATCCGCGGGGAAGAGGGCGAGGAGTTCGGCCAGGGCCTCCTCGTCCCGGGGGCTCCTGCCGGCCGTGTCGACGAGCACGAGATCGCGATCCGCGAACTCCTCGACGGCCGCCCGGAACTGACCGGCGTCCTCGGCCACGCGGAGGGGCACGGCCATGATCTTCGCGTAGGTCTTGAGCTGCTCGACGGCGGCGATCCGAAACGTGTCCACCGTCACCAGGCCGACGCGGCCCCCCTGTTGGAGCGCCGCGCGGGCCGCCAGCTTGGCCACGGTGGTCGTCTTGCCGACTCCGGTCGGCCCCACCAGCGCCACGACCCGGCTCCGCGGCCGACCCGAACCGTGACCTCCCCCCACACGGAGGGTCCGGGCGACGAACTCGCGGAAGGCGTCCAACTCGCGCCCCGGAGGCACGGTCCCACGGTCCACCTTCTCCTGCAGGAAGTGCACGATCCGGGCGGCGAGCGTCGACTCCAGGTCCGCGGCCTCCAGGTGGGCCAGGAGCCGCCGGAGCACCGGACCCAGCTGCATCCGGTCGACCGGGGTGGTCCGCTCCAGCAGCCGGTCCACCTTGTCCGCGAGGACCTGGACGTCTCGCGAGACCCCCGCCGGCCCCGGCGCCCTGGTCCGGCGTTCCATCAGGGCCAACTCCTCCCGGAGGCTCTCCACCTCGGCCTGCAGCGCCAGGATCGGGCCGGAATCGGCCCCCGGGGAAGTCGGAGCGGCTCGGCCACCGGGGGGCGGGCCCTGGCGGTCCACGTCGGCAGCCGCGGTCACCTCGACCAGGGAGCGTGCGAGCACCCCGAGCACGCCCTTGCCAGGCCGAACCTCGCGGGTGGAGAGGATGACGGCGTCCGGCCCCAACTCCTCCTTGATCTGGGCCAGGGCCGTCGGCATGTCGGCGGCCTGGTACTTCTTAACTCTCAAGGGCCACCACCTTCAGCGTCCGCAGCGGGCCGTCCACCTCGTCGTGGCTCAGCACCACCAGGCCGGGGAGAGACCTCTCGGTGAGCTTCCGCAAGGGCAGCCGGATGGCCGGGGGAGTCAGAACCACCGGGGTCCGGTGCGTGCGGCTCACCTCCTCGGCCGCCTCGCCGAGCGCCCCGAGGACCGTCTGCGCGGTGCGGGGCTCCAGGGACAGGAACGAACCCCGGTCGGTGCGCGTGACGGCCTCGGCCAGGGTGTCCTCGAGCCGGTGATCCAGCACGATCACCCGCAGTCTGCCCTCTCCGTCCAGGTACGGCGTCGAGATGGCCCGGCCCAGCGCGGCACGCGCGTACTCCGTGAGGATCTCGGGGTCCTGGGTCCGGGGGGCGTGGTCCGCCAGCGCCTCCAGGATGGTTCGGAGGTCTCGCACGCTGACCTGCTCCCGCAGGAGGTTCTGGAGCACCTTCTGCACGCCTCCGAGAGACAGCAGGCCCGGCACCAGTTCCTCCACCACGGCCGGCGCCTGGCTGCGGAGCACGTCGACCAGGTTCTGGGTCTCCTGGCGGCCCACGAGTTCGTGCGCGTTCTTCCGGACGATCTCGGCGAGATGGGTTGCGACCACCGTCCGCAGGTCCACCACGGTGTACCCGCGGACCTGGGCGTCCTGCCTGCGCGCCTCCGGGATCCAGAGGGCGTCCACGCCGAAGGCGGGTTCCTTCGTGGGAATCCCCTCCAGAGGCTCGACGATCCCCTCTCCTCCCATGGCGAGGCAGAACCCCTCCCGCAGTTCCCCTCGGGCCACCTCCACCCCCTTGATCCGGACGAGGTACTCGCTGGGGCGCAGCTGGAGGTTGTCCCGGACGCGGATGGGCGGCACGACGATGCCCATCTCCAGCGCGGTCTGCCGGCGGATGGAACGGATCCGATCGAGCAGGTCCCCGCCCTGCGCCGGGTCGACCAGGTGGAGGAGCCCGTATCCCACTTCGAGTTCGAGCACGTCCACGTGCAGTAGGGAGTTCACGGCGTCCGGGCCGTCCGCGGCCTCGGCCGAGGGTGCCGCGGGAGCGTCTGCCCGCGCCGCCAGCACCCCGGCGCCCTGGGCCTCGGGCTCCTTCGCGCGCCGCATCGCCCAGGCGGTTCCCCCCATCACCGCGGCCAGGGCCGCGAAGGGCAGGAAGGGCAGCTTCGGCACCAACCCGAGGGCGAGGAGCACCGCGGCGGCAAGGCCCAGCGCCACGGGCGCCTGACCGAACTGCCGTGGGAGAACCTCCCCGAGGTTCGACTGGCTGCCGGCGCGGGTGACGAGGAGACCCGCGGCGGTGGAGACCACCAGGGCGGGCATCTGGCTGACGAGCCCGTCGCCCACCGTGAGCGTCGTGTAGGTCCGCCCCGCCTCCGCCAGGGGCATATCCCTCTGGAGCACGCCGATGACGAGCCCCCCCACGATGTTGATGGCGGTGATGAACAGACCGGCGACGGCATCGCCCCGCACGAACTTGCTCGCGCCGTCCATGGCCCCGTAGAAGTCGGCTTCCGCCGCGATCTCCCGACGCCTCGCCCGAGCCTCCGCCTCGTCGATCAGGCCGGCGCCCAGGTCGGCGTCGATGGCCATCTGCTTGCCCGGCATGGAGTCCAGGGTGAAGCGGGCGCTCACCTCCGCGATGCGCGTGGCGCCCTTGGTGATCACGACGAAGTTGATCACCACCAGGATCAGGAAGATCACGATGCCCACCACGAAGTTCCCGCCCACGACGAAGTCGCCGAAGGCCGCGATGATGCGGCTGACGGCTTCGGGGCCCTCGTGCCCCCGGGTGAGGATGAGCCGGGTGGAGCTGACGTTGAGGGCCAGGCGGAAGACCGTGATGATCAGCAGTGCGCTCGGGAACACGGAGAAGTCGATGGGGCGCTCCGTGTACATCCCGAGGAGGAAGATCAGGACCGAGAGGCTGATGCTGAGGGCGAGGAGCAGATCGAGGGCGACCTTCGGGAGGGGGACGACCATCAGGAAAACGATGCTCATCACCCCCGCCGCAACGAGGACTGCACTGTGCCGGTTCAAGAACTGATAAGCAGTCGCGGCAGCCCCTCGTTCCATCGGGCGCGGTCGCATCACCTAGGAGGATCGGTGAGGTAAGGTCGGCGCGACTGTAGCACACCTTCCCCCACCGGATAAGCAGTTTCTCCGCGTGTGAGGCGGGTCTCCGCTCCAGCCCGTCCCCGGCCTCAAGCCCCCCGGCCGAGCGGCCGATCCGTTCGGGGGTGCGCTCCGTGGACCCGCGTTCCCGAAACCCGGTCGAGGGCAGCCTCAGCGGCCGGGACGGAAAGGCTCCAACGCGCGCCCTGCAGGCGTTT
>CAZJSF010000097.1:0-10646 GCA_964548515.1 uncultured Thermodesulfobacteriota bacterium | reverse complement strand
GGGAGCGCTTCATCTTCTGGCGCAGGCCGGCCATGGCCAGGATCGCCAGGCACCACCCCACCCCGCTCCCGGCCCCGTAGGCCAGCGACTGGAGAAAGGAGTACTTGCGGATGACCATGAACAGGCTCACGCCGAGGATGGCGCAGTTCACGGTGATGAGGGGGAGGAAGATCCCCAGGGCGTAGTAGAGCACCGGGCTCACCTTCCCGATGACCATCTCCACGAGTTGCACCGTGGCGGCGATGACCACGATGAACGCGATGTACTGCAGGTACTCCAGCCCGGTCGGCACGAGGAGCCACCGGTAGACCAGGTAGTTCAGGCCCGACGTCAGGGTCATGACGAAGATGACCGCGGTGCCCAGCCCCATGGCCGTCTTGATCTCCTTCGAGACGGCGAGGAACGAGCACATCCCCAGGAAATTCGCGAGCAGGATGTTGTTGATGAAGATCGAGGCGATGAAGATCGTGAACGCGCCGGTCTCGACCATGATCTCCTCACTGCGCCCGAGTCGGGACCGCGGCCCGGAAGAACCAGATCACCAGGGCCAGCATGAAGAAGGCTCCCGGGGGCATGACCATGATGGTCCAGCGGGTCATCTCGGCGGGGAGCACCGGGATCCCGAAGACGCTGCCGAAGCCCAGGAGTTCGCGGAAGAAGGCGATGATCAGGAGGATCGCGCTGTAACCGATGCCGCACCCCAGGCCGTCGAGGAAGGAGAGCCAGGGGCCGTTCTTGGCCGCGAAGGCCTCGGCCCGGCCCATGATGATGCAGTTGGTGATGATGAGCCCCACGTAGGGCCCCAGGGCCTCGCTGACATCCGGCAGGTAGGCCTTGATCATGAGGTCGATGAGGATCACGTAGGCGGCGATGATGAGGACCTGGGCCATCATCCGCACGCTCTTCGGGGTGTGGTTGCGCAGGAGGCTCACCGTGGCGCTGGAAAAGGCCGTGGCCACGATGAGCCCCACGTCCATCACCAGGGTGTTCACCATCAGGTTGGTCACCGCCAGGGTGGAGCAGATGCCCAGGATCTGCCGGTAGATGGGGTTGTCGTCCCACATCCCCCGGCGAAGGGTCGAGACCGCCAGGCTGCGGCGCATCCAGAGGAGGGGGTTCACGTTCCTCCTCCCGCGCGCACGGCCGCCCGGTCCCTGAGTCCAGCCAGGAAGGGGTTGAGGAACTTGTCCAGTCGGCCGCTGGTCTGGGTGGCGCCGGTGATCGCCTCCACCTCCCGCGGGCCCTCGGGCTTCCGGTACACGAAGCGCAGGGGTTCCCCGCCGCCGGCCGGCACGTCGATGGGCTTGCCCCGGAACTGGTCGCGGAACCAGGCCTCGGAGATCCTCCCCCCGAGGCCCGGGGTCTCCTGGTGCCGGGTGAAGGAGATTCCCACGATCCGGCTCCCGGCCGGGTCCACCGCCACCACCCCGCTGATGGGGCCCCAGAAGCCCGGCCCGGTGAAGGGAAAACCGTACCCCAGGAGCTTCCCGTCCGTCCCCCGGCCCAAGTAGTAGAGGCCCTTCTCGTCGCTCTTCTCCTCGACGGACCGGCTCCACGCGCGGTCCACGGCCGCCGGGTCGGCAGGGGTCTCCAGCCCGAAGGCCGCGAGCACGTGGGTACGCAGCCGCGCTCTCTCCCCGGCCTCCACCCGTTCCCTGGTCGCCACGGCCACAGAGCTCACCGCGGCCCCGTACACAGCGGCGAGGAGCACCATGAAGACGATGGGGTAGAGCGCCGAATCCCTCACGCTGCCCCCCCGGTCCTGAGGGCCTTCCAGCGCTCCAGACCCTCCTCGGTGATGGGCCCCAGGGTGTTGCCCAGGAGGATGGCGAACATGATCCCCTCGGGAAAGTTGCCGATGTCGCGGATGAGCACGGTGCAGAGACCGATGATGACGCCGTAGGCGAAGCGGCCGTTGCGGCTGCGGTTGGCGCTCACCGGGTCGGTGGCCATGAAGACGGCTCCGTACAGGAAACCGCCGGCGAGAACGCCGTGCAGCGGATCCGCCCCGGCACCCCACCCGAAGAGCCGAAAAACCCCCGTGACCACCAGGAGGGTGGCCACCGTAGCGCCCATGATCTCCCAGGAGGCCACCTTCTTCCAGAGCATGTAAGCCGCCCCGAGGAGGATCGCGGCCTTGCACGCCTCGCCGAGGCTGCCCGGAACGGCCCCGAGGAACAGTTGGACCAGGGGCACTGCTTCGCCCCGCGCCAGGAGCGGCAGGGGGGTGGCGGAGGTGACCGCGTCGGTCGAAACCCAGGCGGCCAGGCCTCCCAACCCGCCCGCCAGGGGCTCCACCCAGCCCGCGCTCAGGGAGTTGGGGAAGCACACGTAGAGGAAGGCCCTGCCCACCAGGGCCGGGTTGAAGACGTTGCGGCCCATCCCGCCGAAGAGCTCCTTGCCGAAAGCCACGCCCACCGCGGCGCCCAGCGCGCACATCCAGAAGGGGGTGGCCGGCGGCAGGGAGAGGGCCAGGAGGCTCCCGGTGACGAACACGGCCGAGGTGACCGGCTCCTTGCGCTGGCGGGTGAAGTAGAGCTCGGTGGCGAAAGCGGAGGCATTGGTCACGGCCAGGACCGCCACGGCCCGCCACCCGTAGAAGTACAGGGCGGCCAGACCCGCGGGGGCCAGGGCGGTGAGCACCACCACCATGTTGGCCTGCCAGCGCACGTAGGGCTGGCTGCCCGCGGGACGAGAGGGCGGAGTGGCCGGCGGCACCTCGCCCCCGGGCTTCGGCGCTGGCGGCTGACTCTGCTTCGCTGGCATGGGGGCTCGGTTCGGGTCCATCACAGGGGACGTCACGGCGACGGGAAGCTACCGGGGGTGAGACCGGCCGTCAAGGACGGCAACGCGCCCCCCCCTCGATCACGGCACGGGGATCTCGCCTTCGGCGGCGGCCATGTCCACGATGGGCAGGACGGGGGCCTCGCCTCCCAGAAGCGCGTTGGCGAGGGATTGGGGAAAGGAGCGGTAGCGAAGCCTCACGCTGACCCGAAGCGGCCCCGGGGCTCGGGCAGGCACGAGGAAGGCGAACTCCCGCTCCGCGTAGCCCTTGGGCGGTATGGTCGAGTTGTACTCGAACCGCACGATCTCCCAAGGCTTCGCGGTGTGGCGGCCCTCCTCGTCCACCGCGGGAGTGTGGAAGAGGACCGTGCCCTCCGTGAGTTCCCCCGCCGCATCGAGCGCCCCCGACCGGTAGATCTCCGCTCCGGCGCCGTCCCGAACGGCCACGTCGAGCCACATCTGCCGCACTTCCGTCAGGCTCGTCGGCAGGTTGTGCCCGGCACCCACGTTGGTGACCCGAGTCCGGATGCGGGCGACCGTACCCGTCCCGGCGCCGTCCGGAAGCGCCAGCGCGAGCCTGGCGGCACTCTGCAGCCGCTCGACCGCGAGGCCTGCGTGCCGCTCGGCCCCGAGCAGGCCCGTGACGGTGAAGTTGGCTCCGACGAACTCATGGGAGAACACGTTCTCCCGGGGAGGCCCCATGGGAGAGGCCCTGCCGGGGTTCTTGGGCTTCTCCAGCGTCCGCGCCACCTCGATGGCCTTCTCCACCGGCATCATGTGGCAGTCCTGGCAGACGATCCCCTTCTGTGCGTACACCGAGAACCTCCACTCGTCATAGGTGTTCTCGATGGGGAAGTGATGCGCGGGGTGGAAGACGTTGTGGCAGTTCCCGCAGAACTCGGCCCGCGTGTGGAGTTCGGAGTACTCGGCCTTGTGCCACATGGGCCGAGCGTCGGGATACGGCCCCCGCATCACGTCACCGGGGTCTACGACGATGCTCGCGTTCTGCGGCATGGCGGTCGGCGTCTCGTCCATCGAACTGCCGACCACGCTGTGGCACAGATGGCACTGCACGCCTTCCCGCGCGATCTCGCTGACCTGGAACTCGCCGTCCGCCCCGCGGGTGACCTCCTCGGCGACGGTGCCAACGGCGGTATGGCATCCGGCGCACAGCTTGTCCGTGCGTCCGCCCGTCTCCTCGCTCCCGATCTTCCAGAGGGCTTGGAACACCGGATCCCGGTAGGCGTTCGCGTGCATCGACCCCTTCCACTGGTCGAAGATCGCCGCGTGGCAGCCCCGGCACTTGGAGGGTGGGAAGAAGTCGGTGGACCGCACGGGCTGTCCCGAGGCCGTCCGGAGGAGGCTGGGGAAGAAGGGATACCGTTCCGCGGGGTCGGCCGCGTCGACGAGCGTCGCCGCGACGAGCAGGCCCGCAAGCGCGACGAGCGCCGCTCCCGGGCGCAGCGGGTTCCTTCTTGGGAGGGCTCGGGGGAGGTTCGACGTCACGCCGAGGACGGGGCGCGCCCGGCGGCCCGCATCCGTTCCCGCCGCTCCTTCACGATGTCCGCCACGCTCCGACCCCCGAAGATCGACTCGAGACTCTCCCGCGCCTTCACCCACATCTCGTGGACGGGACAGAGGAACGAGCGGTCGCAGGGGTTCCCCTCGAGGAGGCAGAGGTTGAGGGAGATCGGTTCGTCCACCGCCCGCATCACGTCGAGCAGCGTCAGCCGCGCCGGGTCCTTCGCCAGGGCGAAGCCCCCGGAGGCTCCCCGCTTGGACCGAACCATGCCGCTTCGAATCAGCGGCTGGAGAATCTTGGTGAGAAACGCCGGCGTGATTTCCTCGGCCTCGCAGATCTCCTGCTTGGAGACCACGGAGGCCGGGTAGCGGTCCGCCAGGTGCAGCACCGCCCGGATCGAGTACTCGGTCGCCCGCGTTATGATCATCGTTGACCCTATAGTTGACCTTGAACGTCCCTTTTTCCAGAACCGGGGGGTACTGTCAAGCAGCTTCTCTCGCCTCGGCCGGGGGACGGACCACGAGGACCGGGCAGGGGGCGGTCCGGACGACCTTCTCCGGGACGCTGCCCAACAGAAGGTGACTGAGCCCCTTCCGGCCGTGGGTCGTCATCACGATCAGGTCCACCGCCTCGGCTCCCGCGAGCTCGGCGATCTCCTCGTGGGGCACGCCCACCTCGACGAACCTCCGGGCCCGGAAGCCCTGCCCCTCCATGCGCGCCTTGGCGCGATCCAGTGCGGACTCGATGAACTTCTCCAGCTGGGCCTTGAGGTCCAACGGGCTGAACGCCTCGGAATACACGTCGTACATCCCGGCCGTGAGGTCGAGGACTCCCACCAGGAGCACCTCCGATCCGAATGCCTTCGCGAGCGTCGCCGCGGAGTCCAGGGCAGCTTCCGCCGACGTCGAACCGTCCAGGGGGACCAGGATCTTCCGGTAGCTCATGAGACACCTCCCGAGTAGAGGCCGGCGACCGATCCTCCGCAGGAGCGGCACTTGGCGGCGCCGGAAAGCTCCAGGCGGGTGACGGAAAACCCCCGCCTGCCGATCGCGACCGCCCCGCAGGCGGGGCAGAGGGTGTCCTCCCCCCCCAGCCCGGGGCGGTTTCCCGAGTAGACGTAGTGGAGCCCCTCGTCCAGTCCCAGACGCCGAGCCGCCTCGAGGGCGGACGCGGGCGTCGGAGGTTCGTCTTGCAGCCGGTACGTGGGGTGGAACCCGGTCACGTGCCACGGCACGTCCGGAGCCACCGAGACCAGGAAGCGGGCGATGTCGCGGAGTTCCCCGGCGGAATCGTTGTGATGGGGGATCACCAGCGTGGTGACCTCGACCCAGATTCCCCGGCGCCGGAGCTCTCGGATCGTCTCCAGCACCGGCCCCACCCGCGCCCCGCAGACCTCTCGGTAGAAGTGGTCGCTCATGGCCTTGAGATCCACGTTGGCCGCATCCAGCCAGGGAAGAGCCTTTTCCAGAGCCTCGCCCGTCATGTACCCGTTGGTCACGAAGACGTTGAGCAGGCCGGCTTCCCGGGCAAGCCTCATGCAGTCCAGGGCGAACTCGAAGAAGATGGTCGGCTCCGTGTAGGTATACGAGATGCTCCGGCACCCGCCCTCCCGGGCCGCAGCGACCACCGCCTCCGGGGTGGTGAACTGGCCCGGGATCGTGCCCGCGTCCCTAGGCACCTGGCTGATGGAGTAGTTCTGGCAGTGGGAGCATCGAAAGTTGCAGCCCGCGGTCGCGATCGAAAACGAGAGGCTCCCCGGGAACACGTGAAAGAGCGGCTTTTTCTCGATGGGGTCCACGTTGCAGGCCACGAGCCGACCGTAGACCAGGGTATTCAGGGCCCCGCAGCGGTTCTCCCGCACCCCACACAGCCCCCTGCGCCCCTCCGCAATGCGGCACCGGTGAGCGCACAGCGCGCAGCGCACCGCCCCTTCGCCCGCGGACTCCCAGAGCAGCGCCTCACGGACGCACGGATCGGCTTTCACGGCGGCTTCAATCGCGCAGGGTCGCCGTGAGGCGAAGCGGGTGGAGGAGGAGGTCCAGCGCGTCCTCCGGGGAAGCGACCACGATCCGGGCGCGGCGCAGGGTCTCCCACGCAGCACCCTCCCTGCCCAGCACGGCGATCCCCAGAGCCGCCCGCGCGACCATCCGGTGGTCGTTCACCCCGTTGCCGATCGCCACGCAGGTTTCCGCACCCAACTGCTCCAGAATCTTCTCCTTCTGTGCGCACTGGAACCCGCTCGAGAGGACACGCACCTCGAGCCCGGCCGCCCCGACCAAGGCGCGTGCCGTGCCGAAGGTGTCTGCCGTGGCCACGACCACCTTCAGGGAGGACGCGAGCCGGCGAACGCGTTCCAGCACCGCGGGCGAAACGAGGCCGTCGACCGAGAGGGTCCCGTTCATGTCCAGGAGGAGGGATTCGAGCTTGAGGACCGTCGAGCCCGGGATGGACACATGGATCATGGCCCGGCCTCCTCGCTCGAAGCCATCAGACTGCGGACCTTTTCCTCCATCGGCCGGACAACGTCCCGGCGATCGTCGAGGAGGAAATGGGTGGACACCCGTCTCGCGCCCCGCTCGAACCCTGCCCGGTGGAGCCGAGCCGCAAGGGAGAACAGGTCCTCCGTGGGCCCCTCCACCACGGTCCCCATCGGGTGGATCTCATAGCGCAGCCCGCTTTCCCGAAGGACCTTCGGGATGCCCGCGAGATGCCCGCTCAGACTCGTGTCGTGAGTACCCACGGGGACGACGCTGATCTCCAGGACGGCCACGGGATCGCCTCCTTCCTGGATTGCATGGGAGTGGGGACCAGCGTAGAGGGAGAGCGGGGGGTGTCAAGGACGTCGGGGGCGCGGCGCACGACCCGCGACCCCGGAGGGCACGGCTTCAGTCGTCGAGGCCGGGAACCTGGTCCTGGAAGACGGGGATCGACCGCCGGGCCTCGTCGACGCGGCCCGGTTCCACCCACGCGGTCGCGACTCCCTCCTCGTCCTCCATCCGGGCGAGGACCTCTCCCCACGGATCGACGATCTGGCTGGCGCCTTCGAACACGGTCTCCCCTTCCGTGCCCACGCGATTGGCCCCCAGGACGAACCACTGGCTCTCGACGGCCCGCGCGCGCAGCAGCAACTCCCAGTGAGGGGTGCGGGGTCGAGGCCACTCGGCCGGGACGAGGAGGGCCCGGGCTCCGCTTCCCGCCAGGCGGCGGCAGAACACGGGGAACCGGAGGTCGTAGCACGTCGCCACCGCCAGGGCTCCGAGCGAAGATCGCCACACCACCGCCCTTCCCCCCGCGGTCAAGTACCGCTCTTCCTCCATCGGCCGGAACAGGTGAACCTTGGGGTAGAGTTCGTGGACGCACCCGTCCGCCTCCACCAGGAAGGCCGCGTTCGCGACCCCCTCCTCCCAGGGGTGGAGGAGGGTCCCGGCCAGGCAGACCCGCCGGCTTCTCGCCCAGCGGGCGAGCGTCGCCAGGGTCTGCGGCGCCCGGACGGCCATTTCGGACGCCCTCTCCAGGGCGTAGCCGGTGCTGAACAACTCGGGGAGGAGGGCGAGGGAGGGACGGACTTCCATTCCGTCGAGGAGGGCGAGGGCACGCTCCTCGTTTCGGTGGGGAGTCCCGGTTTCGATTGCGAGTTGCACGACGGCGGCGAGCCAGCGATCCACTGGGGACGGCCTCCCTTGCGAAGGCCGCCAGGATAGTACGGTGGCAATTCGTCGACGAGAAAAAAGGGAGGGGGCGGACCTCCGTGTCCTTCCCACCCGAAGCGGGAGAGGGGATCCTCCGTGTTCCCCTGGAGGGGGGTCTCCCGCCGAATCGCGGCTCCCGTGACCTCGAGGAGTGGATGTCCTCCTCCTGATCGGCCGGGACCCCCCGTCCCTTGAGCAGGAGACCCGCTTTATCCGCCTCGAGGCCGGTCGTGCCCCACCATCCCGGACCAGGGGCTGTCTTTCTTTCCAGACTACTAGATATTGTGTGCGGTGAATTCGTGCAACCCCAACTAGTAGTGATGGCGAACCTGCCTTCCTTATGTAGAAAACGGTGTTTCCCCGACGTTTCAAGGCAAAGAGCCCTGAATGGGCTTTGCAAGGGTCTGGAGTATGTGTATCGTCATCCCGGGTTCGGCAATCGGACTCCGAGTTCCCTGGCGTTGTGATCCTCCGACCGGGGCGAATCGAAGTGGTTTTCCGGGGGGCTGGAGGAACGGGATGGTAGGGCTCCCCCAGTCCGTGCAGGTGCTGGGTCGGTACGACCAACTGGACGTCAGCTACGATCCCCACCAACAGACCGTTTGGTGCCATCTGCGCCCCGAGGCGCGCCCCTGCTTCAACCCGGGGCTCCTCGGAGACATCAAGACCTTCCAGCAGGCCATCCGGAATCTGGGGAGCGCCGGATCCAACGGCACGGCCATGCTGCCCGTGCAGTTCTTCGTGGCTACCTCCCGGGTCCCCGGCGTGTTCAACTTGGGGGGAGACCTCCACCTCTTCCTCCAGTGCATCCGAGCACGGGACCGCGAGGGCTTGCTCGCGTACGCGACGGCGTGCATCGACGTCCTGCACGCCAACCATTCGGGCCTCGGCCTCCCGTTGACCACGATCTCGCTCGTTCAGGGCGACGCCCTCGGCGGAGGTTTCGAGGCCGCGATCTCCAGCCACATGGTCATCGCGGAAAAGAGCGCCCGGTTCGGACTCCCGGAGGTCCTCTTCAACCTCATCCCGGGCATGGGTGCGTACAGCTTCCTGACCAGGTTGGTGGGTAGGCGCCGCGCGGAAAAGATGATCCTGTCCGCGGAGATCTACACCGCCGACCAACTCCACGAGATCGGCGTCATCGACATGGTCGTGCCCGATGGAACGGGCGAGCAGGCGGTGACGGACTTCATTGCCCGCTGCCGGAGGCGGCCCAACGCCCAGACGGCGCTGGCGGAGGCCCGGAAGTGCTGCGAGACGGTGAGTTACCGAGAACTGTTGGATATCACCACCGTGTGGGCTGACGCGGCACTCAGCCTGAGCGACCGCGACCTTCGGGTCATGGAGCGGCTGGTTGGGGCCCAGGATCGCCGCCTGGCGGGCGACGGGGGGGCAGGAACGGGCGAAGCGGGCTCGGAAACCGCCGGCCTCAACTGAGAGGAGGGTTCTCCGGGCGGGGCCGTGGAGGGCCGTTGATCGATCGCCCTAGCGCCGTACCTGCTCCGGGATCCCCGAGAGGCGACGGGCCCCGGAGGCCGGTCGGGGGCGGGAACGGCGGTGTGCGGGAGACGACCTCGACGCAGCCAGCAGCGCAGCGAGCAGAACCTCGGGCGCGGCGCGGCGGGGCACGACCCCGTCGAAGGGGAACCCTGACTCCGCCGGCGCCGCACCACCCTCCGCGATCCCGAGAAGGGGCACGCGGGCTCCCCCGAGGCAGTTGTACCGGTGGATCGCCGCCACGTCCTCCCCGGTCAGGGCTCCCAACTGCGAGCCGATGATCCCCACGTCGACGCGGCCGCTCTCGAGGGCGTCGAGGGCCTGCTCGCCGTCCGCGCACTCCAGAACCTCGTGCCCCCCCGCCTCGGCGACGATCCGCAAGGCCGCGCGCTCGGCATCGTCTTCCTCTCCCACCAGCACGCACATCCGTCGGAGTGACGCCCGGCTGCCCACGACCCGCGCCGCACGGGAGCGGGGCCGGGTCTGGGGCCGTCGACCGGCACCATCCTCCACCAGCGCCTGCACCGCCTCGCTCGCCGTTCCGGCCGAGGCCGCGTATCCGGGGGGCGGGGACGGCGATCCCGACGGGGAACCCCGGGGGCCCACCAGCACGAGCCGGGCGGCCCGGGTCAGAGATTCCGCACGGACGAGGGAGGCAAAGGCGGCCGACGAGACCGGCAGGCCGACCTCGAAGACGAGTACCGACGAGAACGAATCGCCTCCCCGCGACGCCTCGACCATCGCCGCCAGCGCGCGCGCCGGCGTTCGGGCCACGGAGGTGCGGTGGCCCCTCCTTCGCAGGATCTTCGCGGCCTCCCGGGCGGCAGCCGCTTCCGGCGTGACCACCAGGACCCGGAGTCCCTGTTTCCTCGGACGAATGCCCACCTCGAACCCCTCGGGTCCAGGGGCCGGCGCTCCCTGCGCCGGACGCGCTCCCGGATGACGGGATCCTTTTCGGCCCGAGGGCGCTCCGGGTTGAGACCGGGGAGGCCGGGGAGACCGGGAGGCTTCAGGTTGCCAGGACGACCTCTTCGAGAGAACGCTTTGGGACGTGGTGCACGCCCGCCCCATCGCGCCAGTAGCGGATGTCTCCGCTCGGCGGCACCGACTCGATGACCACGCGCTCCGCAGGCCTGCCCAGAGCGATGACGAGA
>CAZJSF010000096.1:10629-10965 GCA_964548515.1 uncultured Thermodesulfobacteriota bacterium | reverse complement strand
CGCGGAACGGCGCTCCAGCTTGTCCATCGGATAGCCGAAGCCTTCGATGCGCTTCTGGCGGCCGGGCTGGCTGGAGCGGGTGGCCGACCGGCTCGTGTACGCCAAGGTGCGCCACAAGGTGGGAGGCCGGCTGCGCTTCTTCATCTCGGGCGGAGCCCCCCTCGCGCCCGAGCTCGCGAAGTTCTTCAACGCCATCGGGGTGCAGATCTACGAGGGCTACGGCCTCACCGAGACCTCTCCGGTGATCGCGGTGCACACGCCCACCCGCAACCGGGCGGGCGCCGTGGGCCCCCCCCTGTCCCATGTCGAGGGGCGTGGCGCCGAGGAGGGCGAGAG
>CAZJSF010000096.1:0-10619 GCA_964548515.1 uncultured Thermodesulfobacteriota bacterium | reverse complement strand
GGCCCGCCGTACCCGGGCACCGAGGTGCGGATCGCCGAGGACGGCGAGATCCTGGCCAAGGGGCCCAGCGTCTTCCCGGGCTACTACGGCAACGAGGCGGCCACGGCCGAGGCCTTCACCGAGGACGGGTTCTTCCGCACCGGCGACATCGGGGAGATCGACGCCGACGGATTCCTGCGGATCACCGACCGGAAGAAGGACATCCTCGTCACGGCGGGGGGGAAGAACGTGGCCCCCCAGAAGGTGGAGAACGTCCTGAAGCTGAGCAAGTACATCGCCGACGCCATGCTCTACGGCGACCGCAAGCCCTTCGTCACGGCGCTGATCGTCCCGGACCCGGACTGGCTCCGCCGCTACGCCGAGTGGAAGAAGATCCCCGGGGCGACGGTTTCGGAACTCGTGGCCGCCCCCCAGGTTCTCGACTACTACGCGCGCCTCGTCGAGGAGACCCAGCAGAAGGCGGAGCTGGCGCCCTACGAGAGCGTCAAGAAGTTCGTGCTCCTCGACCACGAGTTCTCCATGGACCAGGGCGAGGTCACACCCACCATGAAGATCCGGCGGCGCAAGGTGACCGAGCGCTACAAGGACCGTCTCGAGGCCCTGTACGCGGGGCGCGAATGAGCCGCTCGCCCGCGCGCAAGGCGGAGCGCCAGCAGGGCATCCTGGACGCCGCGGTCCGCGCCTTCAGCCGCCACGGGTACCACAACTGCACCGTCGCCCAGGTGGCCCGGGAGGCCGGGGTGGCCGACGGCACGCTCTACCTGTACTTCCAAGGAAAGGAAGACCTCCTGGTCAGCGCGTTCCGACACGTGCTCGGGCGCATGTTCGAGCGTCTGGACCGCGAGGTGGCGGAGGCCGCGGCGCCCGTCGAGAAGCTCCGGCGCCTCGTGGAGGTCCACCTGGGCCTCATGGAGGAAGACCCGGACCTCGCGTCCTTCCTGCAGTTCCAGCTGCGGCAGCCGGAGCCGTCGATCCGGGCCGCCATCGCGGGCCCGCTGTCCGAGTACGCCCGGCGCATCGAGGCCGTGCTCGAGGAGGGCAAGGCGGGCGGCGCCATCCGGACGGACCTCGGCACCCGGGTGATGCGCCGGGTCGTCTTCGGCGCCGTCGACGAGACCGTGTCCTCGTGGCTCCTGCGTTCCGACCGGGGCCCCCTGGCGCCCAAGGCGGCGCCGCTCGTGGAGGCCCTGCTGGGCGGCCTCGCCGCCCGGCAGCCGGGCCGCATGGGAGCCTGAACGCCCGCGGGCCCCGACGGGTCCGCGGAGTCTGCGCCCTTCGGGAAAGGAGACAGATCGCATGGCCATTCGGAAGACAGCCGTCCTGGGAGCGGGGGTCATGGGGAGCGCCATCGCCGCGCACCTGGCCAACGCCGGGCTCCCCGTGCTCCTGCTCGACATCGTCCCCCGCGAGCCCGACGAGCGGGAGCGGGCCCGGGGACTCGACCTCTCCTCCCCCCAGGTCCGAAACCGGCTGGCGCGCGACGGGATCGAGAAGGCCCTGGCGGCGCGCCCGGCGGCCTTCGGCCACCGCGACCGCGCGGCCCTGGTGACGGCGGGCAACTTCGACGACGACCTGCCCCGCCTCGCCGACGTGGACTGGGTGGTGGAGGCCGTCGTGGAGCGCCTCGACGTCAAGAACGCGCTCTTCTCCCGGGTCGCGCCCCACCTGAAGCCGGGGGCGCTCCTCACCACGAACACCTCGGGCCTCTCGCTCGGCGCCATGGCCGAGGCCCTGCCCGGGCCGCTCCGCCCCCGTTTCTTCGGCACCCACTTCTTCAACCCGCCCCGGTACATGCACCTGCTCGAGCTCGTCCCCTCCGGGGAGACCGACCGGCGGGAGCTCGAGGCCTTCGCCCGGTTCGCCGAGGACCGCCTCGGCAAGGGGGTGGTCTACGCCAAGGACACCCCCAACTTCATCGGGAACCGGATCGGGATCTTCTCCATGCTCTACACCCTTCGGGCCATGGAGGCCCACGGGCTCACGGTGGAGCAGGTCGACGCCCTCACCGGCAAGGCACTGGCCCGGCCGAAGTCGGCCACCTTCCGCACCGCGGATCTCGTGGGGCTCGACGTGCTCGCCCACGTGGCGGCCACCCAGTACGAGGGGGCCCCCGACGACGAGCGCCGCGACGTCTTCCGCCTGCCCGGCTGGCTCTCCGCGATGATCTCCGGCGGGCTGCTGGGCCAGAAGTCCGGCGCCGGCTTCTACAAGCAGGAGAAGGTTGACGGCCAGAAGACGATCCTCGCCATCGACCCCTCGACCGGGCAGTACCGGCCGAAGGGAAGGGCCGAGTTCCCCTCCCTGGCCGAGGCCAAGACCGTGGAAGACCCCGGGGCGCGGGTGGCCCGCCTGGTCGCCGGGAAGGACCCGGGCAGCCGCTTCGCCTGGGACGTCACCGCGGAGACGCTGCTCTACGCCGCCCGGCGGATCCCGGAGGTCGCCGACGACATCGCGAGCGTCGACCGGGCGCTGCGCTGGGGGTTCGGCTGGGAGGTCGGCCCCTTCGAGATCTGGGACGCCCTGGGGGTGCCGGCGTCCGTGGCCCGCATGGAGTCCGACGGCCGCGACGTGCCCGAGTCCGTCCGCGCCCTGGCCGCGTCCGAGAGTCCCTCCTTCTACCGGCGCGAGGGGTCCGCCACCCGGGTCTGGGACCTGGGCCGCCGGGAGCCCGTGGCCCTGGCCGACCGGCCCAAGGTCGTGGTGCTCTCCGACCTCAAGGGGGCGGGGCGCACGCTGTTCACCAACCCCGAGGCGTCCCTGGTGGACCTGGGCGACGGGGTGGCCTGCCTCGAGTTCCACTCCAAGATGAACGCCATCGGCGGCGGCATCCTCCAGGCCATCCAGAAGGCCGTCTCCGAAGCCGGCACGGCCTACCAGGCCCTGGTGATCGGCAACCAGGGCGAGAACTTCTCGGTGGGCGCGAACCTGATGCTGCTCCTGTTCGAGGCCCTGGAGGGCAACCTGCCGGAGATCGACGCGATGGTGCGGGCGTTCCAGGGGGCCACCATGGCCCTGAAGTACGCCCCCGTCCCGGTCGTCGCCGCTCCCTTCGGGCGGGTGCTCGGCGGTGGCGCCGAGGTGTGCCTGCACAGCCACCGGGTGCAGGCCAGCCACGAGACCTACGTCGGGCTCGTGGAGGTCGGGGTGGGGCTGCTCCCCGCCGGCGGGGGCACCAAGGAGATGCTCCTGCGCCAGATGGCGGGCTCCCCCGAGGGCGCCGACCCGCTGCCCTTCGTGCGCCGGGCCTTCGAGACGCTGGGCATGGGCAAGGTCAGCCTGTCGGCCTGGGAGGCGTTCGACCTCGGGTTCCTGCGCCGGGGAGACGCGGTGTCCATGAACCCCGAGCACCTGATCCACGACGCCAAGCGTGCGGCGCTCGACCTGCTCGACACCGGCTGGCAGCCGCTTCGCCGCCCGGCCCGGGTGGCGGTGATGGGGCGCGAGGGGCTCGCCAACGTGCGCTCCATGCTCCACAACATGGTGCAGGGGCGCCAGATCTCCGAGCACGACGCCCTGGTCGGCGGCAAGATCGCCTGGGTGCTGTGCGGGGGCGAGGTCGATTGGGGAACCGTGGTGACCGAGGAGTACCTGCTGGAGCTCGAGCGCCGGGCCTTCGTCGAGCTGTGCGGCCAGCGCAAGACGCTGGAGCGCATCCAGCACATCCTCAAGACCGGCAAGCCGCTCCGGAACTGAGGCCGTCGACTCTTCTCGACCCGCCCCGCGGCTCGGCGGCGGATCGCGCTGCGAAGGAGGAAACCCATGCGCGAAGCAGTGATCGTGACGAGCGTGCGCACCCCCGTCGGGCGCGCGTACAAGGGGGCCCTGGCCGCCACCCGGCCCGACGACCTGGCGGCCGTGGCGCTGAGGGGCGCCCTGGAGCGCACCCCGGGCCTGGACCCCGCGGAGGTGGACGACGTGATCCTGGGCTGCGCCTTCCCCGAGGCGGAGCAGGGGCTCAACGTGGGCCGCCTGGCCGCCCTGCTCGCCGGGCTCCCCCACTCGGTGCCGGGCCAGACGGTGAACCGCTTCTGCTCGTCGGGCCTGCAGACGATCGCGCTCGCGGCCCAGGCCGTGATGGCGGGCATGGCCGAGGTGGTCCTGGCGGGCGGCGTGGAGTCGATGACCCGGGTCCCGATGACCGGCAACAAGATCATGGTCAATCCCGACCTCGTCCACTCCCAGCCCGACGCCTACCTGGGCATGGGGCTCACGGCGGAGAACGTGGCCGAGCGGTGGGGCGTCTCCCGGGAGGACCAGGACGCCTTCGCCCTGGAGAGCCACCGCCGCGCCGTGGACGCCCAGCAGGCGGGCCGCTTCGGCGACGAGCTCGTGCCCGTGGAGGTCCGGCGCCGCGCACCCGGCAAGAACGCCGGCGTGGAGGAGAGCACATCGGTGCACGCGCAGGACGAGGGGCCCCGGGCCGACAGCTCGCTCGAGGCCCTGGCCAAACTCAAACCCGCCTTCAAGCAGGGCGGCAGCGTGACCGCGGGCAACTCCTCCCAGATGAGCGACGGGGCCGCGGTCTCGGTGGTCATGAGCGCCGAGCGGGCCCGGGCGCTCGGCCTCCAGCCCCTGGCCCGCTTCGCCGCCTTCGCGGCGGCCGGCGTCGATCCCGCCGTCATGGGGATCGGCCCCGTGGAGGCGATCCCCAAGGCGCTGCGGCTCGCCGGGCTCGCGGCGGGTGACGTGGACCTCGTGGAGCTCAACGAGGCCTTCGCGTCCCAGGCGCTGCACGTGATCCGCACCCTGGGCCTCGACCCGGCCCGGGTCAACGTCAACGGCGGGGCCATCGCGCTCGGGCACCCCCTGGGGTGCACCGGCGCCAAGCTCACCGCCACGCTGCTCCACGAGATGCCGCGCCGCGGGGCCCGCTACGGCGTGGTGAGCATGTGCATCGGCGGAGGCATGGGCGCCGCCGGCGTCTTCGAGAACCTGAGAGGGTGAGGCCGGCCGGAGCGCGGCCCGCACCCCAACGCGCGACCAGGAGGAGAGACCACATGTCGGATTCGTCTTTCGTGAGAGGCGGCAGCTTCCTCGTCCGGGAGTCCCCGCCGGACGAGGTCTTCACCCCGGAGGACTTCTCCTCCGAGCAGCTCCAGTTCGCCAAGACCGCGCGCGACTTCATGGACAACGAGGTGATCCCGCTCTCGGCCCGCATCGAGGCCAAGGAGGAGGGCCTCGTCCCGTCGCTGCTCCGGAAGGCGGGCGAACTCGGCCTGTTCATGGCGGACGTGCCCGAGCAGTTCGGCGGGCTGTCGCTCGACAAGGCCTCGAGCGCGCTCGTGGCCGAGAACCTCTCGGGCCAGGGGTCCTTCGCGGTGGCCTTTGGCGCCCACTCGGGCATCGGCACCCTGCCGCTGGTGTACTACGGCACCGACGAGCTGAAGGCGAAGTACCTGCCCGGCCTCGCGAGCGGGGAGACGGTGGGGTGCTACTGCCTCACCGAGCCCACCTCCGGCTCCGACGCCCTCTCCATCCGCACCAAGGCGGTGCTGGAGCCCGACGGGGCCCACTACCGGCTCAACGGCACCAAGATGTGGATCACCAACGGCGGCATCGCCGAGGTGTTCACGGTGTTCGCCAAGGTGGACGGGGAGCACTTCACCGGCTTCGTGCTCGACCGGGGCACCCCGGGCCTCAAGGTGGGCCCCGAGGAGCACAAGCTCGGCATCGTCGGGTGCTCCACCACCACCGTGATCCTGGAGGACGCCCGGGTCCCGGCCGCCAACGTGCTCGGCGAAGTGGGCAAGGGGCACAAGATCGCCTTCAACATCCTCAACATCGGCCGCTTCAAGCTCGGCGCCGCGTGCGTCGGGGGCGGCAAGCGCGTCCTCGCCGAGGCGCTGGCCTACGCCCTGGAGCGCAAGCAGTTCGGCCGCCGTCTGGCCGACTTCGGCCTCATCCGCGAGAAGCTCGCCCGCATGGCGGCGAAGACCTGGGCGGTGGAGGCCGCCGTGTACCGGACCGTGGGCCTGATCGACCGGCTGCTCGCCGCCGAGCACGCCCAGGGCGAGGCGGCGCTCCAGGGCATCGAGGAGTACAGCGTCGAGTGCGCCATGGTGAAGGTGCTCGGCAGCGAGGTCCTGGACTTCGTCGTGGACGAGGCCCTCCAGGTCCACGGGGGCTACGGCTACTCCACGGAGTACGCCGCGGAGCGCCACTACCGCGACAGCCGCATCAACCGCATCTTCGAGGGCACCAACGAGATCAACCGCCTCCTGGTGCCCGGCATGCTCCTGCGAAAGGCGATGAAGGGCGACCTGCCGCTGCTGGCCGCCGCCAAGGCCCTGCAGGAGGAGCTGATGGGGATCCCGAGCTTCGACCTGGAGGGCGACGCGGGGCTCCTCTCCGCGGAGAAGCGGCTCGTGGCGAACCTCAAGAAGGTGTGCCTGTTCGTGGCCGGCGTCGCGGCCCAGAAGCACGGCCAGGCCCTGGCCGAGCAGCAGCCGGTGCTGGCGCGGCTCGCCGACCTGTGTATGGCGGCCTACCTCGCGGACTCCGCGGTGCTCCGGGCGCTCAAGGTCGCCGCGGCCCGGGGCGAGGCGGCTGCCGTTTTCCCCCTCGACGCCGCCCGGATCGCCTGCGAGGAGGCCATGGGCGGAGCGGAGAACTCCGCGCGGGAGGCCCTGGCGGCCCTGGAGAAGGGCGACACGCTGGCCACCATGCTCGCGGCGCTTCGAAGGCTCCTGCGGCGCACCCCGGCCGACGTCGCGGGGCTCTGCCAGGGCCTCGCGGAGCGCCTCGTGGAGGCGGAGCGGGTGGCCTGGTGAGGCGCCGGCGCGCCGCGCCGAGACTTTGCCCCTGGAAATCGGAAGACAAACAGCGTTTAATCTGCGGCAGTTCTCGATCCGCCCACCCTACCGGACGAGTGTGGAAAGGAGGCTCTGCATGACCCGATGGTTCTCACCGAGACGGCTCCTCCCCCTGGCCGCGGGCGCGGCGCTGCTGTTCCCGGGCTCCCAGGCCCTGGCGGCGGGCTTCGCCATCTACGAGCAGAGTGTCAGCGGCCTGGGCAACGCGTTCGCCGGGGGCGCCGCCGCCGCGGAGGACGCCACCACCGTCTTCTACAACCCCGCGGGCCTCACCCGCCTGCCGGGCCAGCAGGCCGTGGTGGGGGTGCACGCCATCCGCACCCACTTCGAGTTCGACAACGACGGCTCGACCCACCTCCTGCAGCCGATCACCGGCCAGGGGCTCACGGGCGGCAACGGCGGGGACGGCGGCACGTGGGGCATCGTGCCCAACGCGTACTACTCGGTGCGTCTCGACAGCGGCTGGGCCTTCGGGCTCGGCGTCAACGCGCCCTTCGGGCTCGTGACCGACTACGACAAGGGCTGGGTGGGCCGCTACCACGGCCTCAAGTCCGACGTGCTCACCGTCAACATCAACCCCTCGGCGGCCTACAAGCTCGGCAAGCACCTGAGCGTGGGCGTCGGCGCCAGCGCGATGTACATGCGCGCCAAGCTCGACAGCGCCGTCGACTTCGGCACGATCCTCGCCGCCGCCGGCGGCACCCCCCAGCAGGACGACGGCAAGGCCGAGCTCGACGCCGACGACTGGGGCTACGGGTTCAACGTGGGGCTCTTGTGGGAGTTCAACGAGAGCACCCGCGCGGGGGTCCACTACCGCTCCACCGTGGAGCAGAAGCTTGAGGGCGACGCGGAGTTCACGGTGCCCGGCGACATGCAGGCGATCCTGACGGGCCTGGGCTCCGGGGCCTTCCAGGACACCGACGCCAGCGGCAAGATCACCCTGCCCGCGACCCTGTCCCTGAGCCTCTACCACAGCTACGGGACGAAGCTCGCGGTCAT
Source organism: uncultured Thermodesulfobacteriota bacterium (assembly GCA_964548515.1). Classification (GTDB taxonomy): domain Bacteria; phylum Desulfobacterota; class Deferrisomatia; order Deferrisomatales; family JACRMM01; genus CAZGRT01. The sequence continues at coordinate 2,808 of CAZJSF010000096.1, read as the reverse complement.
GGCCGACGCCACCTGGACCCAGTGGTCGGAGTTCGACGAGCTGCGCATCGAGTTCGACAACCCCGAGCAGCCCGCCAACGTCACCACCGAGGACTGGAACGACACCTGGCGCTTCTCCGTGGGCGCGACCTACAGTGCGACGCCCCAGTGGCTGCTGCGCTGCGGGCTCGCCTACGACCAGAGCCCCGTCCCCGGCGCCAAGCACCGCACGCCGAGGCTTCCCGACGCCGACCGCTACTGGCTGTCGCTCGGCACCGGCTACCACGTCGCCGACTGGTTCTCCTTCGACCTGGCCTACACCCACCTCTTCGTCGACAGCGCCAAGACCAACATGGAGCCCACCGGCGAGAACGAGACCCGCGGCGGGCTGAAGGGCGACTGGGACAACTCGGGCGACATCTTCAGCGCCCAGGCGGTGTTCCGATGGTAGCCGGTTACGGACGCGGCCGGACCGCGCGCTTCGAAAAGGAGGAAGGCATGACGCTACGCACCCGGCCCCTGCGGGGGCTCGCGGCCGTTCTCACCCTGGCGCTGCTGCTCGGCGCGTGCGCGAGCGGCGACAACGACGCGGAGAAGACCGCCGGAACCGACCCCTACGTGACCCCGGGGGGCACCGCGCGGGTGTTCGCCCAGACGGAGCCGGGCATCCAGCTCTTCCCCATGCCCAACGACCTGGTCTGGCTCGCCGACGGCGACCCGTGCGTGGAGCTCGCCATCGGGCCCGACGACTCCCCGGAGCTCGTGCAGCTCAAGACGATCGTCAACCTCGTGGCCGACCCGGCGGGCGACTGCTCGGGAGACGACGTGCTCGAGGGCCTCTCGCCGGCCATGTTCCTCTCGGTGCCCGTCACCGGCGAGATCGACCCGACCACCTCGGAGGCCTTCGTGTTCCGGGCCGACGACCCGCAGCTGCCGGTGGTGCTCGGCGCGCTGGCCCAGGGCAATTTCGAGGCCGCCGGCGCGGCGCTCCAGCAGATGGACATCCGCACCAGCGCCGCCGGCGCCTTCGTGACCGACACCGGGCCGGGAGTGCTCAAGCTCCTGCCCAAGACGCCCTTCGCCCCCGGCGCGAACTACGTGGCGGTGCTCAAGACCACGCTCAAGGACACCCTCGGCTTCGACGTCGCCCCGAGCTTCGGGATGACGGCCCTGAAGAGCACCGAGCCCTTCCCCGCCGGCTTCCCCTACGCGCGCTTCGAACCGCTGCGGGCCGCCTTCAACGACCCCGACACCTCCACCACGCCGCCCACCCCGGCGCTGTTCGACATCGTCGGGGCGCTCACGACCGTCTACTTCCAGGGCGCCGCCTGGACCCGCGACGACGTGCTCGCGCTGTGGAGCTTCCACACCGCCGACCGCACCCTCTCGCTCACCCCCACCAACCCCGCGGCCGCCACCGTGGCCTACCCCGACGGGGAGAGCGACCCGTTTGGCGACGTGACCGCCTTCTTCCGGTCGGTCAGCGTCGGCTTCACGGCCAACCAGGTGGAGTGGCTCGACCTCACCCAGGACCCGCCGGTCTACGTCGGGGCCCCGGTGCCGCTCCCGGCCGCGGCGATGAACTTGCCCCCCGTCATTCCCCAGGACCGCCTGGGTTTCGTGCTCTTCGGGCAGTTCCAGAGCCCCACCCTCGCGGGCAGCGTCGACAACGTACCGTTCCTCGTGGTCACCCCCGACCCCGAGGCGTTCCCGCCGCCCTGGCCGGTGGTCGTCTTCCAGCACGGGATCACCCGAAGCAAGGAGATCGCCTTCGCCGTCGCCAACTCCCTGGCCTCGGCGGGCTTTGCCACCTTCGCCACCGACGCCCCCTTCCACGGGGACCGCACGATCCCGGACGGAGACTCGGGCGACGGGTTCCTCACCGCCAACCTGATCCAGAGCCGGGCCAACGCCTACCAGGCCTCCATCGACCTGTGGGAGGCCCTCGACATCCTCGGCGACGGGCTCGACCTCGGCCTCGTGGAGGGCGGCGGCGAGCTCGATCCGGGCTCGCTGCACTACTGCTCCCACTCCTTCGGAAGCATCATCACAACGCCGTTCCTGTCCCAGGACGCGCGCCCGAAAAGCATCCTCTTCGCCAGCCCGTCGTCGCTGCTCGGCAATGCGATCGACGCGACCCAGTTCCCGACGATCGCGCCCTTCATCGACGGCTTCGGCTTCCCGCGGGGCACGACGGGCTACTACGTGCTCATCAACCTGATGCAGTGGCTCTTCGACCCCGTCGACGCCGCCTGGCTCGGCATCGGCGGCAACGACCCGGCGCGCACGCTCACGAACCTCGCGCTCGGCGACCCCTTCGTCGTGAACGCCTCGACCGAGGTCTTCGTGGCCTCCCTGGGGATCGAGACCATCGTCGACGCGAACCTCGACGAGGTGGACCTGGCCGACCCGCCGGCCGGCGCCTTCCCCGGGCTCTCCGGCCTGGCGCCGGGGGCGTACCGCTACGGCGTGGAGGACGCCGAGGTCGGCACGCGGGGCGTCCCGGTGCCCCACGGCTTCTTCCTCAGCCCCTCCATCCGCGACGAGGAAGGCAACGTCGAGCCTTGGTACGAGGGGTACGAGGTCAACGAGGCCAAGTTCCTCAACGCCACGGTCGGCGCCCAGACCCAGGCCGCCGGGTTCTTCTCCTTCATGGAGGCAACCGGGGACATCTAGCCGCGCGGCCGTACACGTTGCCCTGCCGACCAGCCGGGGCTCCGGGTCCTCCCGGAGCCCCGGCTCCTTTCTGCCTCGGTCCCTCGTACCCTCCCCCGGATTGACCCCCCCGGCCCCGCCGTGGTACCAAGGCGCGCCCGCAACGTCGGGCGT
>CAZJSF010000095.1:0-11022 GCA_964548515.1 uncultured Thermodesulfobacteriota bacterium | reverse complement strand
CGGGGCGTTCCAGTCACCCAAGGAGATCGCCGAGACCGTGTTCGACGCTGCCGGGGCCGCCGGCGAGGTCATGCGGGTGTTCCACGACGCCTTGGGCGGCCTCCCCGCCCCGCGGGAACACCCCTTCCTGGGCCGCAGCGAGGCCCTCCCGGCCGAGCGGGACGTGTCGGGCGAGGGGGCGCGCACCGGGGTCTTCCTGTGCGGCTGCGGGCCGATGGTGGCCGAGACCCTGGACCTGGAGGCGGTCGCGGACTTCTCACGCGCGCTGCCGGGTGTGGTCCACGCCCAGACCCTCCCCCTCGCCTGCTTTCCCGAGGGCGTCGAGGCGATGCAGGGGGCCATCGCCGACCACCGCCTGAACCGGGTCGTGGTGGGGGCCTGCAGCCCTCGGACCCACGAGGCGCTCTTCCAGCGCACGGTGAGGGGAGCGGGCCTCAACCCCTACCTGCTCGAGATGGTGAACCTGCGGGAGTACTGCGCGTGGGTCCACGACCGCCAGCCGGCGGAAGCCACCCGCAAGGCCAAGGAACTCGTGCGGGTGGGAACGCTGCGCGCGGCGCGGCTCCTCCCGGTTCGGCGCACCCCCATCCAGCCCCACCGCCGAGCCCTCGTGCTGGGCGGCGGCGTGGCCGGGATGACGGCGGCACTGACCGTGGCGGACGCCGGGTTCGACGTGACGCTCGTGGAGCGTTCCGACTCGCTCGGGGGGAACCTCCGTCACATCTACTACCTCGCCGAGGGGCTCAACCCCCAGCGGCTGCTCCGCGACCTCATCAACCGGGTGCGGGGGCACCACCGCATCGACGTGCTGACCCGGAGCGAACTGGAGGGGTGGAGCGGCTCCATCGGCCGCTTCCGGAGCCGGATCCGGGGCGACGAGGGGGTGGAGGACGTGGATCACGGGGTCACCATCGTCGCCACCGGCGGCCGGGAGGGGACGCCCCGGGCCTACCTCCACGGCGAGGACGACCGGGTCGTGACCCAGTTGGAGCTGGAGGACTGGATCGCCCACCAGCCGGAGCGGATCGCGGCGCTCAAGAGCGTGGCGATGATCCAGTGCGTGCAGCCTGCGGAGGCCGACCACTTCTACTGCTCGCGCACCTGCTGCACGAACACCATGAAGAACGCGATCCGGGTCAAGATGCTCAACCCCGAGTGCCAGGTGACGGTGCTGTACAAGGACATCATCACCTACGGGTTCCGGGAGGAGTTCTACACCGAGGCCCGCCGCCGGGGCGTGGTCTTCGTGCGCTACTCCGACGACGACCTCCCCGAGATCAGCCCCCTGGACGGCAAGCTGCGCCTGCGGGTCCGCGACCCGGCCCTCGACCGCAGGTACACGCTGGAGCCCGACTTGGTGGCCCTGAGCATGTCCATCATCCCCGCCGATGGCACCGCGGCCCTGGCCGATCGGCTCAAGCTCCCGGTCTCCGGGGAGGGCTTCTTCCTCGAGGCCGACCTCAAGATGCGGCCCATGGACTTCATCGCCGAGGGCGTGTTCCTGTGCGGCATGGCGCACTACCCGCGCTTCGTGGAGGAGGCGGTGGCGAGCGCCCAGGCTGCGGCGGGCCGGGCGCTGACCGTGTTGAGCATGGACCCCTTCTACGTGGGCGGCGTCGTCGCCGACGTGGACCCGGAGCGGTGCGTGGGGTGTCTGACCTGCGTGCGCACGTGCCCGTTCCACATCCCCCGGATGGAGTACGACCGGGCCGGGGTCGGGAGCATCGGCGGTCACGCGTGGATCGACCCGGCCCTGTGCCAGGGCTGCGGCTCCTGCACCGGGGAGTGCCCGGCCGTGGCGATCCAACTCGCCCACTACCGCGACGACCAGGTGATGGCTGGCGCGCTGGGTGGCTGGGGGGCCGATGCCGAGGGCGGAAGCCCGCCGAGCCCGGTCGCCGGGGCGGAGGTTGCCCCGTGAAGGCGACCGCCGGTTTCGAGCCCGAACTCACGGCCTTCACCTGCGGCTACTGCGCCTACATGTCCGGGGACACCGCCGGCGCGCTCCGGGTGCAGTATCCCGCCAACGTCAAGGTGGTGCGCCTGCCGTGCACCGGCAAGACCGACGCCCGCTACATCCTGCAGGCCTTCGAGGAGGGGGCCGACGGGGTGTACGTGATGGCGTGCCCCATCGGGAACTGCCACCACGTGCGGGGCAACGAGCGGGCCAAGGCCCGGGTGGAGCGCACGCGCCGGCTCCTCGATCAGGTGGGCCTCGGCTCCGAGCGGCTCGACATCTTCTTCCTGTCCGGCGGCATGGGCGAGAGCTTCGCCGTCGCGGCCCGGGAGATGACCGAGCGGATCCGGAAGATGGGGCCGAGCCCGCTGAGAAATGGAAGGACTGCCGGGCCGCTAAGAGCTGGGCAGCTGGACGGCGGGTAGGGACTGGATCGTAAGGCACGAACCTGTCCCTAAGAGAAACGGGGATGACGGCGGAAGCCGTGGTGCGGGGGGCGGTGGTTTGGCCGCCGAGCTGCCCCGCGGCCCAGCCGACCGCAGAAAACCGGAGGGTGTCCACATGATCGTCGGCGAACAGAAGCCGCTCCCGGAGATCAAGGGGTTCCTGGGCGAGGCCCCCAAGGTACTCGTGGCGGGTTGCGGAACCTGCGTGACCGTGTGCCTCGCGGGGGGGGAGAAGGAGGCGCAGCTCCTGGCCTCGGCGCTCCGCATGGCGACCCGGCTCGACGGATCGCCGCGGGAGGTGTCGGACGTCACGGTCCAGCGCCAGTGCGAGTGGGAGTACTTGGAGTCCTGCCGTGGCCCGGTGGAGGAGGCGGACCTGGTGGTGTCGCTCGCGTGCGGCATAGGGGTCCAGGCCATGGCCCGGTTCTTCCCCGAGAAGTGGGTCGTGCCGGGGCTCAACACCACCTTCCTGGGATTGCCCGAAGAGCAGGGGATCTGGACCGAGCAGTGCCAGGCCTGCGGCAACTGCGTGCTCGGTCAGACCGGGGGCATCTGCCCCATCGCGCGGTGCTCGAAACAGGTGCAGAACGGCCCGTGCGGCGGGTCGGAGGACGGCCTTTGCGAGGTGAAGCGCGTGAAGCGGGAGAACGGGATCCCCGTGATGAGGGTCGACGCCCGGGGCAAGCAGGCCCCGGTCACCGAGGACGTGGAGTGCGCGTGGCACCTGATCCACGAGCGCCTCAAGAGCCTCGGCCGCCTGGAGCTGATCATGGACGTGCAGGAGCCGAAGGACTGGTCCACCTCCCGGGACGGCGGGCCTCGGCGGATCGTGCGCGAAGACCTGCTGCTGATGGATGAAGAGTAGGAAAGGGCGGTTTCCGGACGGGATAACGGGATGAGCGGGATGAAGACATCTCTTGCGCCTTCAGTCCCCTCCCCCCTCGAGGAAGAACGATGGGGTGAGGGGGACGGGGCACCACCCATCCAGTAGATCCCGTTATCCCGTCAGAAGAGGTTTCCGATGACGACCAACGGCTACAAGTCGGGCAGCAACCTGGAGAAGGTTCTCCGCGCGGGGCACTTCGCCGTCACGGGCGAGCTCGGCCCTCCCCAGAGTTCGGACGCCGACCACATCCGGAAGAAGGCCGGCTACCTCAAGGGAGTGGTGGACGCGGTGAACGTCACGGACAACCAGACCGCAGTGGTCCGCATGTCGAGCCTCGGGGCGTCGATCATCGCCGTGCAGGAGGGCCTCGAGCCGGTCATGCAGATGACCTGCCGGGACCGCAACCGCCTGGCCATGCAGGCCGACTACCTGAGCGCCTACGCCCTTGGCATCCGCAACATGCTGGCGCTCACCGGTGACCACCAGTCCTTCGGCAACCACCCGACGGCCAAGAACGTCCACGACATGGACTCCATGCAGCAGCTCCGCATGATGAAGGACCTGCGGGACGAGAAGAAGTTCCAGTGCGGGGACGCGGTGAAGGGGGGCGAGCCCCGCTTCTTCATCGGCGCCGCGGCCGCCCCAGAGGCCCATCCGGTGGAGTGGCGGCCCCAGCGCCTGGCCAAGAAGGCGGCGGCAGGGGCCGACTTCGTCCAGACCCAGCTCGTCTACAACGTGCCGGCCTTCAAGCGCTTCATGGAGGAGGTCCGCAGGCTGCGGGTGCACGAGAGGCTGGCGATCCTCGTGGGCGTGGGCCCGCTCAAGGGCCCGGCCATGGCCAAGTACATGCGCGACTTCGTCCCGGGCATCACCATGCCCGACCACGTGATCGAGCGGATCGAGGCGGCGGCGAAGGGCATCCCCCCCGAGGAGAAGGCGGAGCGCCAGAAGGCCTGGCGCGAGGAGGGCCTCCGGATGTGCGTCGAGCTCATCCAGGAACTGCGGGAGGTGGAGGGCGTGGCCGGCGTGCACGTGATGGCCATCGAGTGGGAGGAGGCGGTGCGGCCGATCGTCGAAGGCGCGGGGCTGCTTCCCCGCCCCGTGGTGTGATGGCGGGGAATCGGTTCCCGGGGCAAGGCCTTCGGGAAGGCGTTCCCTCCATCCCGTGACCCCGCCGAAGAGAGGGCTTGCATGGAGCCTGTGACGACCGAAGCCATCCGGCCGGACCTGGCCCGGGAGATCGAGCGGAAGAGCGGGGAGAACCCGTTCCTGTGCTACCAGTGCGTCCGATGTTCCAGCGGGTGCCCGCTCACGGAGTTCTTCGACTACAACCCGAACCAGATCCTCCGGCTCGTCCAGATCGGCGACGAGGAGACCGCTCTCAACGCGAAGACGCCCTGGCTCTGCGCCGCCTGCCTGACCTGCACCACCCGCTGCCCCCAGGGGATCGACATCGCCCGGATCATGGAGACCCTCACCCAGGTGGCCCAGGCGCGGGGCATCCCGCCGAAGGTCCCGGAGGTGGCCCTGTTCAACAAGGTCTTCCTGAAGGACGCGGGCCTGTTCGGGCGCGTGTACGAACTCGGGCTCATGGGTTCGATGAACGTGCTGCGGGGCAAGTGGTTCGAGGACATGGACCTCGGCGTGGAGATGTTCAAGAAGGCGAAGCTCTCCTTCCTGCCCTCCATCGCCAGGGCCAAGCCCGCACGGCAGATGGACCGTCACCCGGCGGCGAACCAGGTGGGGTACTACCCGGGCTGTTCCCTGCACTCCCTGGCCCGGGAGTTCGACCACTCCTTCCGCGCGGTGGCCGGGGCCCTCGGCCTGGACCTGGTCGAGCCCAACGGGTGGACCTGCTGCGGGGCGAGCCCCGCGCACAAGGTGGATCACTACCAGGGAATCAAGGCGCCGATGGAGAACCTGGCGCTGGTGGAGGCGAGCGGGTTCGACGAGGTGGTCGCCCCCTGCGCCGCGTGCTTCAACCGCTTCAAGGCCGCGGCCCACGAGGCGCGGGCCGACGCAGGGCTTCGGGAGCGGTTGGAGGCCGACCTCGGGTACCGCTACCGGGACACGGTCAAGGTCTGGTCCGTGTCGGAGTGGCTGGCCAACAAGGTGGGCATCGAGGCGGTCCGGGAGCGGGTGCGCCGGCCGCTGGAGGGGCTCAAGGTCGTGAGCTACTACGGGTGCCTGCTCACCCGGCCCCCGAAGGTGACCGGGCACCCCAACCCCGAGTACCCGATGGAGCTCGACGACGTCGTGAACGCCCTGGGCGCCGAGAGCCTCGACTGGGACGACAAGACCCTGTGCTGCGGGGGCAGCCTGGCCGTGCCGGCGAAGGACGTCATGCTGAAGCTCAGCCGCGACATCGTGGAGCACGCCCAGGAGGTGGGCGCCGACGTGATCGCGGTGGCGTGCCCCCTGTGCGACTCGAACCTGGACAGCCGGCAGCTCCAGATGAAGGGTCTGGCCCGGAAGACCCCGGTCCTGTACGTCACCCAGTTGATGGCGCTGGCCTTCGGCCTGGGGGAGAAGGCCGCCGGCCTGGGGAAGAAGCTCGTGGATCCACGGCCCATGCTCAAGGAAAAGGGGCTCTTGTAGCGGTCGGCCCCGAAGCGGCCGAGACGGCCTGAAAGCCGATCGCCGATTCCTCGCCGTCCCCAGCGGACCGGAGGTCCTCCATGCTCGTCAAGCACCTCATGACCCCCGACCCCATCTCCATCTCTCCCGAGCTGTCGGTGGCCGAAGCGGGCGAGATCATGACCACCAAGGGCATCCGGCACCTTCCCGTGATGGAGGAGGGGCGGCTCGTGGGGCTCGTGACCCGGTCCTCCCTCGCCCGCGCCCTGCCCGGGCTGGGCACCGGGCTCACGCGCTTCGAGTACAACTATCTCACCTCGAACACCAAGATCCGCCAGGTCATGATCGGCGAGCCCGCGGTGGGCACGGAGGACATGGCGGCCGAGGAGGCGGCCCGGGTGATGAATGCCGAGCGCATCTCGAGCCTCCTCGTGGTTCGCGACGGGCAGCCCGTGGGCATCATCACCGACACCGACATCTTCGAGGCGATGCTCGAACTGCTGGGGGCGCGGCGCGAGGGCCTGCGCGTGACCATCCACCTCCCGGACCGCCCCGGGGAACTCTCGAAGATCGCCGGCGTCGTCGCCGGGGCGGGGGGGAACATCTCGGCCGTGGGGGGGTGGCCGGTGGAGGACGGTACCTGGGGGGCGGTGCTGAAGATCCAGAACCTCTCGTTCGAGCAGGTCTCCGAGGCGGTCGGCCGAGTCCCCGGGGCCTCCCTGGTGGACCTCCGATAGGGCCAGCTCCCGGCCCCCGGAAACAGGAAAGCCGGCGGAATCGCCGGCTTTTCGTTCGTCTTGCCTAGGAGCCTGGAGACCTACTCCTCCCACCACGGTCGCGCGCCCCGCATGGCCCGTCGACGGAACTTTCGGGGGCGCCGCTCCACGCGGAACGCGTCCCGCAGGCTCTGGAAGATCCGGGAGAAGGGCTCGGTCGAGGGCAGCCCCACCCGCAGTGCGACAGGGGTCGCCGCCAACAGGATCGCGCCGGTCAACTGGGCCAGGATCGCGTGTTCCATCGTCTGCTCCCTTTCCCCCGAGGTCCTCCCCGCTGCCTGACTCCCATGGTAATCATTGCTGCAGTGCAACGTCAAGAAGATCTTCTCAGAGTCGGGAAGTGGCAAAATGAGCCTCGGCACGCCCACTGGCTGAGTGTTTTCACGCAATCGCTGCTGCGGTGCAGGGTTGCCCCACCCGATGCCGACTCAGCCGCCCGGCTCCCGGTGGAATTCGAGGACGCCGTTCGTCATGTGCAGGGCGATGGGGCGCCGGCAGGACGAGCAGCGGAACGAACGCTTGCCGTAGGCGTGCCGGTACAGGACTTCCGCGGAGCAGTAGGGGCACGGGCCCCGGTACGTCTTCCCCACGGAGAAGAAGGCGGAGGCGACGCTCACGGCCACGAAGAGCGCCGTGAGGGGGAGCAGGTTCGGGACCGCCGCGGAGATGCCGACGGCCACGAGGAAGGTGACGCCGAAGAGGACCCCCGCGAAGAGGAACTTGTTCCTCACTCCGGAGCCCCGCTCCACCTGTGGGCGGACCGCACGGCCCGACTTGTTGTCGCCCATCTGCCCTCCCGTTCTGCCCGGGTTCCCGCTGCGGGGGAGGCTACCCTCCCGCCGCGGCTCCGGGCAACGAGAAAGACCGGAGGCGGGCCGGGAAACCCCTCACTGGATGGAGGACGTCCTGCCGCCCTGCTTCGCCCCGGGTGCCGCAGACGTGAAGGCATCGGCGCGCAGGAGTTGGGGCTGGTCCGCCCCGTGGGGGTCGTGACACGAGGAGCAGCGTGCGTCCGGACCCGCGGCCGGGTGCCCGGCCTGCGCCGAGGGGTCGTCGTGGCAGTCCAGGCAGACCTGCTTCTGGGCGCGGACGAGAATCCCGCCGGGGCTGCCCGCGTGGGGGTCGTGGCAGGCGAGACACCCGTCTTCCAGGGCGGCGTGCACCGTCGCCCTCCCCTCCCGCGGGTCGTCGTGACACTCGAGGCACAGGGCGTCTCCCCGCGCTACGAGGTACTTCCCATTCTCGCCACCGTGGGCCCCGTGGCAGTCGGTGCACGCGTCGGCTGCCTCGTGGCGGACCTGGCCCGCGTCGGCCTGGGCCTGGTCGTGACACTCGCCGCAGACGGCGGCCACGGGTCCCTGCAGCATCGCCCCCTTCTTCGCGCTGTGGGGGTCGTGGCAGGCTTCGCAGCCCTCCTCGAGAGCGGGGTGGGGGTGCTTCTCCTGGCCGATGCCGTCGTGGCATTCGCCGCAGCGCTCCGCGAACGCACCCCGCGCCAGCGCCTTCCCCTGGGTGCCGTGGGGATCGTGGCAGGTGGAGCACTCCTCCAGGTCCGAACCGTGTCCCTGGTCCAATACCTCGGAATGGCACGAACCGCACACCTCGGTCAGCGGGCGCACGAGCTGGTTCGGGTAGCCGGAGAAGTGGGGGTCGTGGCACGCCACGCACCCTCCGTCGTCGAAGGCGGCGTGCAGGTCCTTCGTGCCGGTCTGCTCGCCGTGGCACTGCCCGCACAGCTGGGTGCTCCCGTCGACCAGAAGCTGGGCATCGTTCGTCCCGTGGGGGTCGTGGCAGCGGCCGCAGCGCCGCCCGCTGGCCCGGAAGTGGCGGTCGTCCTCGATCGCGCCCTTGAACGCCGGGTTCTGGGCGCTGACGATGTGGCAGTTCGTGCACACCCCCGGGTACCCGCCCTGGCGCACGGCCATGGACGGCTCGTGACAATCGCTGCACTTGGAGACGTCCCCGGCGTGCACCCGCTGGGGCCGGAAGCCCGCGGGGGTGGACGCTCCATCCTTCGCGGCGAAGACCTCCACCGACCGTCCGGCCACCTCGACCCGGTTGAGCCCGTCCTGCAGGGGCAGGGAGAACTTCAGGACGCCGTCCGTGGTCGCCGTCGCGGCTCCCTCCTGGGCCTTGCCGCCCGCGGTCACTCGCACCGGCACCTTCTCGCCCGGCCGGGCCTTGCCCAGCACGAGCACTGTGTCGCCGGAGAGAACCGCCTTTTCCTTGGGAAGGAAAAGATCGGCAGCGTGGCTCGCTGCGGCCAGCAGTGCGGTGGAGACGAGTGCTGCGACGAAGGGGAAAGGCCTCTTCATGGTCCTGCCTCGGATCTTGGGCCCCGCATCTCCGGAGGATTCTGGTCGGCCGGCGGGGGAACGGGCTGTGGGAAATGGCGCAGTTTCGGCCGCGAAAGGGTCTCGGCCAAGGGTTCGGCAGGGGATCATGCACGGCCCGTGCCAGCACGGCGGGCGAGAGCCGGTCCGCCCCTCGCTCGCCGGTTCTGTTCCCGCCGGTGCGGGATGGCGGTGGGAGGTGTCGCGCGGGCGCTCGGCCTCAGAGCGTGGAGAGGATGCGGACGACTTCCTCGATGACCCAGGAGGGCGTGGAGGCTCCGGCGGTGACGCCGACCTTCCCCAGACCCCGCAGTTCGTCGAGCGGCAGCTCTTCCGCCGTCTCCACGTGGTGCGTCGGGACTCCGAGGTTTCGGGCGATGTCCGCCAGGCGCCGCGTGTTGCCCGAGTTCCGCCCGCCGATGACGACGATGGCGTCGACGGCCGGGGCCATCTCGCGCACCTCGGTCTGGCGGCGGTGCGTGGACTGGCAGATGGTCGAGAGGGCCTCGGCCCCCGGGAACCGGCGGAGGAGCCGGTCGCGGATCGCTTCGAAGACCTCTTCGTCCTGGGTTGTCTGGGCGACCAGGAGGACCAGGTCGAGCGGCGGCAGGGCGTCCACCTCTTCCGGACTCCCCACCACGTAGGCAGGACCCCGGGAGTACCCCAGCAGGCCGACGACCTCGGGGTGGTCCGCGTCGCCCGCGATCACCACCGAGTAGCCCCTCCCGCTGTACTCGGAGATCCGCTGCTGGATCGTGGACACCTTCGGACAGGTTGCGTCGACGACCCGCTCCGCCTGGCGCTGGAGGCGCTCGAGCGTCTTCGGCGGCACGCCGTGCGCGCGCACGATCACCGGGGCCCGGGGCACCGCGTCGGCGTCGGTCAGGGCGATGACCCCGCTCCGCCGCAGCTCGTCGAGGGCCTGCGGGTTGTGGATCAGCGGGCCGTTCGTGTAGACGTCGCGGCCTTCGTCCCGGACCAGCCGCCGGGCGATGTCCACGGCCCGCCGGACCCCCATGCAGTACCCGGCCGACCGGGCCAACACGATCTCCATCCCCCGCCTCCTCCCGTCCGCTGATTCGACGCGTGCCAAGGATCCTAGCAGATCCCGGCTCCCGACTCGACGGACGGGTCGGCGGCAGCCGGCGGCTGGCGGGTCCCCGCTGTCGGGGGTATGTTCGCACTCTCGATTCGGGGGACCGTCTGCGGAAAGGAGAGGGAGAGACCATGGGAACACGCGGCCGACAGATCGTGGGCATCGACGTCGAAGAACTCCTCACCCTGCTCAACAAGGCGTTCGCGGACGAGTGGTTGGCGTACTACCAGTACTGGGTGGGCGCCAAGGTGGTGAAGGGGCCGATGAAGGATGCCGTCGCCGCCGAGCTTCTGCAGCACGCCACCGAAGAGCTGGCCCATGCCGACCTCGTGGCCAACCGGATCATCCAGCTCGGGGGGAAGCCCCTGACCGAGCCCAGGCTTTGGTACGAGTGGTCGGGCTGCGGCTACCTGCCCCCCGACGACGAGTACGTGAAGAAGATCCTGGAGCAGAACATCCACGGCGAGCAGTGCGCGATCAGCACCTACGACAAGCTCCTCAAGACGGTGGAGGGGAAGGACATCGTCACGTACAACCTGGTCACGACCATCCTCGAGCAGGAGGTCGAGCACGAGGAGGACCTCCAGTCCTTGCTCGAGGACCTGGAGCTCCTGGTGAGCCGGGGAATGAGATAGAGAGCCAGCCCGGCGTTCCCGCGAATTCCGCGGCGGAACCCCAGCCTCGGCCGGCGGCCGGAAGCGTTTGGTTCTCCTCTCGGTTGCGGACCGCCCGCATCGGTTTTCCCGATGAAATCTGCCGGTGGAATGCATCCCCCCGATTTCACCCCGGCACCCCTGCGGTGCTAGTCTCTCGGCTCCCGTCCCCGGATCGCGGTCACGGATCGGGTGCCGGGCGCAGGCCGGCTCCCCCGGCGTCGAAGAGGAGTTCATGCCCGAGAAGAAGGCCTTCCTGGTCACCACCGACACCATCGGGGAGCGGGGTGACCTGGGA
>CAZJSF010000094.1:0-11046 GCA_964548515.1 uncultured Thermodesulfobacteriota bacterium | reverse complement strand
TGCACGTCTGGCCGCCCCCGAGGCGGACCCGGACCTGTCCGCCGAACGGCGGGATGCCGTCCGGCGCCTCATGGCGGCTTGTTCGGAGCACCCGGAGATGGTGGCCGGGGACGACCGCGTCTGCACGGAGGCCATGCGGGCCGGAGCCGGCCGGTTCTTCGCCAAGACCGGCGCCGAGGGGTCCTACGGGATCGCGGTGTTCGGGAGGGGACTCGGAATCGCCCTGAAGATCGAGGACGGGGCGGCCCGCGCCGTGGACCCCGCCGCCCTGGAGGTCCTGCGCCAGTGCGGCGCTCTCGGTGCCGAGGAGGTGCACGCGCTACGCCGATTCCATCGACCGCGGGTGCTCAATCACCGGCGCGAAGAGGTGGGCGAGATCGTTCCCGTCCTGGACCTGGGCGGCACCCTGCTCCCCTGAACGCGGTGGACCTCTCCTCCCGGGACCGCTCCCCTACCCCGACTCGGGGGCCTGGTACTCGAGGTGGCGCACCAACCGGAAGAAGTCGCCATCCCGGGGGACGAACCGGACCCGGGTGACGAGGGTCTCGGGGTCGATGAGGTCGGCGAAGGGAACATATTTCAGGTTCAGTTGGCCCTCGACGCTGACCATCACGCCGTCCTGCCCTTCTTCCACCAGCGCACGGTAGGCTCCGTAGCCGAGTTGGGTCCCCAGGAGCACGTCGAAGGCCGACGGCGAGGCGCAGCGCACCTCGTAGCCGATCTGCCGGTACGTGACGTGGAGCTTCCCCCCCGTCCTCTCCCGGTAGATGCGCTCCGCGCGTTCCGCCAGGAGCCGGCCCACCTGCGCCGTGGAGAAGACGACGTTCCCGTGCCGATCCCGCTCCGCGGGTTTCATGTGCTCCGGCAGTCGGTCGACGAGCCCCTCCGCGACGCAGACGACCCCGTAATTCTTGCCCTCGGAGGCCCGGGTCTCCATGAGTTCGGCGATCTCCCCGGCCACGGCGTCCGGGTCGATCTCGCCGTCGAACTCCTCGACGCTGATCATCCGGGTGGCCTCTCCCGCGATACCGGCGGCGTAGGTGAGCCATCCCGCCTTCCGCCCCATGATCTCGAGAACGAACCAGCGGGGGGCGCTCTTCGCGTCGGCAACGATGTTGCGGATCACGACCGCCGCGAAGTGCGCGGCCGACGTGAACCCGAAGGTCCAGTCGATCCCGTAGTAGTCGTTGTCGATCGTCTTGAGGTGGACGATCCGCACCCTGCGAAGTGCCGGGTCGAGCCGCTGGAGGGTGTGCAGGTAGTTGGCGGTCTTCAGCGTGCCGTCGCCGCCGATCGACAACAGGCCGTCCACGCCGTGGTAGTCGAGCGCGCGGCAGACCCTCCGAAGGCCCGCGGAGCACTCGGGGTCGAGGAGGTCGGCCCGACTCCTGACGCCCCGACCCGGGTCCGCGCGGGAAGTGCGGATGAGGATGTCGGGACGGTTGCGGATCCCGCTCACGTCCGCCCGGGTCAGGCGCACGTAGTGCACCCCCTCGACGGGCGGAGCCTCCGGGTCGAACTGGTGGAGGAACTCGTACCCCTGCAGGAATCCGAGGACCTCCACGCCTGCGTTGAGGAAGTTCAGCGCTGCGGCCGAGATGACGGCGTTGGCCGAGGGCGCCGGCCCTCCCGAGAACAGGATACCGACCTTGCGGATCTCCGCCTCCATGGGTCCTCCTTTGCGGTGCCGGGTTTCCGCGCCCTTCGGGGGCGAACCGCGGTGGCGTCCGGGGTGCCGGAAGGATACCATGGCGCCGTTCGCTTGCCGGCACGGCGGCGAGGCCCCGCAGCGGCTGGAGGAGTTTCCCCGACCCCGGAGATCCCCACCCATGGAATTTCGGCTCGCCACCTTCAACCTGGAGAACCTGGGGATCCGCCCCGAGGAGGACTCGCCCCGGGCCCGACAGTGGCTCTCCCTCCACACGGAGAGCCTGCGCGCCACCATCCGGGGCATGGACGCCGATGCCCTGGCGTTTCAGGAACTCCTGGACCCTGCACTCCTGCCCGTGGTGACGGAGGGCATGGGGTACCGCCACGTGGCCCTGGGGGAACGAGCCTCCAGCCCCCTGCTCTGCGGCGTCGTGTCCCGCCACCCCCTCGCCGACGCCCGAAGCGTGGCCTCGGGCGCCGACATCTCCATCCTCGACTCGAAGTCGGGCATCGAGGTCACGGTGCGCGGCGCCTTCAGCCGCGGAGCCCTCCAGGTGCACTGCGAATTCCCGGGGCTTCCCTGCACCCTCTTCGTGGTCCACTGGAAGTCGAAGATCCCCTCCTTCACCCCCCTGCGGCGACCGGAGGGCGAGCCCTGGGAGTCCTTCGGCGACGCCGGCGAGGGCCGTCTGGTGACCGAGGCGAAGCGCCTTGCCCAGGCCGTGCAGATCCGCAAACTCGTGGACCGGGTCCTCGAGCGCGACGCCGGGGCCAAGATGGCGGTGCTCGGGGACTTCAACGACCTCCTGGAGTCGGAGGGCGTGAGGATCGTGCAGGGCGACGCACGGGCGTGCTCCAGTCCGAGCCTGTCGGCGCGGGAACTGTGCGCCTGCGAATTGTCCCTTCCGGAGGAACGCCGATTCACCCAGATCTACCGCGGGCGGCGGGAGATGCTCGACCACATCCTGCTGTCGCCGGCGCTCGTTCCCCACTTCGCCGGGGCGGAGATCCTCAACGAGTCCCTTCGGGAAGCGTCCGAGGGCGGGGAGGACGACTTCGAGGACCCCGGCTCGGACCACGCCCCCTTCGTGGTCACCCTCCGCTCCTAGTGTCGCGACACTAGCGGACGCGCAGGGGAATCTCCGGACGCGGCACCCACCTCGGATACGCCACCGCGGGGCGACCGGCGGTGAGGACGACGTAGGGGGTGTCCCCCCTCGGGACCCCGGCCTTCCGCGCCAAGTCCCTCCGGCGGCGCAGCGCGGCGGAGGCGTACCCGATGTAGCAGGTGCCGAGGTCGAGGCTGGGCG
The DNA here is from genome assembly GCA_964548515.1 of uncultured Thermodesulfobacteriota bacterium. GTDB lineage: Bacteria > Desulfobacterota > Deferrisomatia > Deferrisomatales > JACRMM01 > CAZGRT01. Next base: position 8,086 of record CAZJSF010000094.1, on the reverse strand, counting down.
CCAGCAGCGTCGCCTGGGAGGCGGCGAGGGCGCAATCGACCTCCGCGGTCTCGGACGCCGGGGCGTGGAAGATCAGGATGGCCGGCGCTCGGTGGAAGAGAGGGTCCTCTCCCCGGAGGATGCGGGCATCGGCCCGGCGCGCGCTGTGGAGCGCCTCCTGGATCTCCTGGAGACCGCGCGCCCCCACCCACAGCCGCAGCAGCGTCCGTCCTCCCCGCCCCTCCGCGAGCCGGAAGATCCTCCGGTAGAAGGCGAGCAACCCCTCCCGGAGCGCCTGGCGGGACGATTCGCTCAGGAGGGCGACGCAACCCACCTGCCGCGCGTTGTGCCCCGTGGGGGCGTGTCGGGCGGCCTCCAGCAGGCGGCTCAGGGCTTCCCGCGGGACCGGGTCCTCCCGGTACACCCGGACGGAGCGGCGGCCGCGCAGCCACCCGAGCACCGTGTCCGGCTCGGGGGGCGGCGTCGATACGGGGAAGTCGTCGGTTCCGAACCCGGCGAGGGCGATCGCTCCGGCGGGACACACCGCCACGCACTGCCCGCACCGGATGCACGCTGCCAACCCCTCGCCGTCGACGCCCGGAGGGCCCCCGTCCTCCGTGTCCTCGAGCACGCGCTGGGGGCACGTGACCACGCAGCGACCGCACCGGACACATCGTTCTTCGTCGACCCGGATCCCGTCGGTCTTCAAGCCCGTCTCTCCCCGTCCGGGTGGAACTGCGGGAAGTAGCACTCGAGCAGTCGGCACGAGTGACCGAACCGCTCCCGGTAAGCGCTCCGGGCCGCGCTCGCGGAGCGGTCCCCTCCCAGGAACGACGCCACGAGCTTCACATTCGCCTCCTTGGCGGCGGTCGGGCCTCCGCGCCCGACGATCTTGAAGTGCGCGACCCCCGCCTTCCTCAGTCCCCGGATACCGCACAGTCCGCACGCGAGGCGCCGGTCGGCGCAGCCCCACCGCTCGTGCCACTGGGAAAGGGGGTGTGAAGCCTCCAGGGGATCCCCGGTCTCTCGCTCCAGCGCGTAGGGGATCTCGCAGGGCCAGCGGCGGGAAGGGTGGGTGTGCTGGAACGTGCAGTAGCCTTCCTCGTTCGGGCATCTCCCGATCAGTACGAACGCCTCGAAGGTGAGGTCGGGATGCTGCCCGACGATCTCGGCCATCTCTTCCAGGCGCAGGTGCCGGGGAAGCACCACCCGGGCCACCCCGAACCGCCGGAAGAACTGAACCGCCCAGCGATTCAGCGGGCCGGCCATGGTGGAGAGAGTGAGCTCCAGGGGAAGCCCCGCCCGCCCCAGCCTCGCCAGGAGTCCGAGGTCGCCCCCGATGACCCCCGCCACCCCCCAGCCCACCGCCCGCTCGAGGAGGCCCATCAACGCCGGGTAGTCGCCGGGGTCGTACAGGGGCGCGTTGAGGGCCAGACGGAGGGGCAGGCCCAGGTCGCGGGCGCGCCCCGCCGCCTCGGCGAACTGCGCTTCGCTCGCGAACTGCGCCGAGTCGAAGGTCCGCTGGTTCGCCGAGCGGGAGACCGACTCCCACGCGTTCGGCCTCACCCCGCCGTACAGTTCGTGGGCGCCGGCGCGGGCGAGGACGTCCACCTCCTCCACGCGGTCTACGGGCGCGAGGATGCGGGCCTCCGCCGGGGTCGGGGCGTTCGGGGCATTACCCATGGGGGAAGGATACTACAGAGGAGGCGCGGGAAGGGACGCCCGCGGGGATTTCGTCGGGAGCCCCCTCAGCGGATGCCGCGGGGCTTCCAGAGCCTTTCGTACCTCCTGTCCCACCAGGAGGCGTCCTCGTCGCGGGCCAGGGCCTCGCCGGCGATGAACAGGGCCAAAGTCGGCTCCGGGTCCGAAGACTCGATCCCGAACGGGTCGCGGTCCCCTACCGCCTCGACGACGGTGTCCAGGGTTGCGAGCGTGACGCGCTCGTCCTCACACGCGATGCGCTCCAGCAGCGCGACCGGAACGTCGGTTCCGAAGCCGGCCCGAAGCTCCGCCGCGAGGTCCGGGAGCGGCCTGTCGTTCATGTAGAGGACGAGCGTGTGCCCCGGCCTCGCGTACGCACCCGGCTGCACCCTCCCCCCGTCCCGGGCGAAGGCCCGCGGGCTGGTCAGCACCGTCGCATGCGCCGTGCCCGGGAGGTCGAAGGTCTTCCGCAGGAGGGCGGCCGCGGCCTGGTGGGCGCCGATCCCCGGGGTGACCCGAGCGCGGCTCCCGAAGTGGGCTACGAAGGACTGGAACGGACAGAAGGAACTGAAGTCTCCGGGGAGGAGGAATGCCACGGGGCCGGCGGGGAGTCTCGCCTCCACCCAGGCGACGACTCCGGCGTGCGGGAAGCGGAAGGGGCTTTCCACCTCCTTGCCCCTCAGCAGTGCGGCGAAGCTCTCCTGGAAGGTCGCAGGAGCCAGAACGCTGGGGCAGCGCGCGAGGGCGTCGGCGCCCCCGCACGTCAGGAGGTCCGGGTGCCCCGGGCCGGCGCCGATGAACTCGACCCGGTGCGTTTCACCCACCGAAGAGCCGGGAGAAGAATCCCTTCTTCTTCGGCGCCTCCTCCTGGATCCCGCCATCTCCCTGCGAGGCGGCAGCGAGCGTCCCGATGATCACCTGGCTTGCGCCGGGCGCCTGGACCCGGACGACCACCTGGAGTTGGACCTCCTCCAGTCCGGACGGCAGTTCCACGTCGAGGGGGACGTTCAGCGTGAGGGACTTCATGCCCTCCCCTCCCACCGGCACCACGGCGGAGCGCTCCACGGCCATGCCGTTCACGCGGCCCGCGGCGGGTGGCGCCGGGGATGCGGCGGCGGGGGACGCCGGGGATGCCGCCGGGGATGGCGCGGCGGGTGCCGCCGGCTGCTGCTCCGGCGCCTTTGCGGCGCGGGCCGCAGCCGAAGCGTCGGGGGCCGCTGCCTGGCGCTCGGGACCTCGTTTCTGCTTGTGCTGGATGTCCTCGAGGACCAGCTTGCAGGTGGTCTTCATCGCCTCCATGATCCCCATTCCGGTGGTCGCGGAGGTCTCGAAGTCCGGCACGCCCCGAGGGTTCAGCCGTGCGCGCATCTCCTCCACGGAGAGGGCGCCGGGCATGTCGCGCTTGTTGTACTGGATGCAGAACGGCGCGGTCTCCCAGTCGACCCCGTGCGCCTTGAGGTTCTCCTTGAGGTTTTCGAGGCTCTCCAGGTTCTGCTCCATCATCCCGGGCTGGGAATCCGCGACGAACACCACGCCGTCGGCTCCCTTGAGGACGAGCTTCCGGGTCGTGTTGTAGAAGACTTGACCGGGGACGGTGTAGAAGTTGAACTTGACCTTGAAGCCACCGATCTGGCCGAATTCCACCGGGAAGAAGTCGAAGAAGAGCGTCCGATCCGTCTCGGTGGCGAGACTCACCAGTTTGCCCTTGTTCTTCGGACTGATCTTCGTGTGGATGTACTGGATGCTGGTCGTCTTTCCCGACAGCCCCGGACCGTAGTACACGATCTTTGCCGTCATTTCCCGGGCCGCGTAATTGAAGATCGCCATGTGTCTGCCCCTTCCTTCAGATGGCCCTTCGCCTTAGGTGCAAGAGGTACTCCACGTTTCCCTTCTTGGCGCCAACGACCGGAGACTGGATGCGCGCCAGAACGTCGAAACCGATTCCCCGCGCTGCCTCCTCGATCTCCTCCACGGACCGGGACCTGAGTTGAGGGTCCCTCACCACCCCCCCTTTTCCCACCTGTCCCCGGCCCACCTCGAACTGGGGTTTCACGAGGGTCACCGCCTCTCCCCCCGGCCGCAGCAGCTCTCGAACCTTGGGGAGGACGAGCCGCAGCGAGATGAAGGAGGTGTCCGCTACGGCCAGATCCACGGGTTCGGGAATCCGGGCGGGATCGAGAGTGCGAACGTTGCACCGCTCGAGACTCACGACCCGCGGGTCCTCCCGCAGCTTCCACGCCAACTGCCCGTAGCCCACGTCGACGGCATAGACCCTCCGGGCACCCCGCTGGAGCAGGCAGTCGGTGAAGCCGCCGGTGCTCGCTCCCACGTCCAGACAGGCCATGCCGCAGGGGTCGATGCCGAAGGCGTCGAGCGCGGCCGCCAGTTTGAGCCCTCCCCGGCTCACGTAGGGGTTGTACTCCCCCTTCAGTCGAATCGAAGCTTCCGGCGAAACCCGATCACCCGGCTTTTCCGCCCGGTGGTCGTCCACCACCACCAGCCCCGCGAGCACGAGGGCTTTCGCCCTCTCGCGGCTCTCGGCGAATCCCCGAGAGACCAGCACCTGGTCGAGCCGCGCCCCCTTCATTGCCCCGCAGGGCGGGCCGCCTCCTCGATGGCCCGGGCGATTCCGTCGGCGTCGAGGCCCACTTCCCGGCGCAGTTCCCCGGGACTCCCGTGTTCCACGAAGCGGTCCGGAAGCCCGAGCATCCGGACGGTCCTCGGCAGGCTTCCCGCCTCCGCCAAGGCCTCCAGCACGGCCGACCCGAACCCGCCAGCCACGACGTTCTCCTCCACCGTGACCAGCCCTGCGGCCTCGCGGGCGATCCGCCCGAGGGCGTCTCGATCCAGCGGCTTCACGTATCGGGCATCGAACACGCAAGCTTGAGCCCCATTTTTGGCGGCCCGTCGAGCGCCCTCCACGGCCGCCTCCAACACCGTGCCTGCGCAGGCCACGAGCACATCGGGCCGGTCGGGGTCGCCCCACGCGATCCGACCGCTGCCTACGGGCATCCGCGTGGGCTCGGGAGCCATGGGCACTCCGGTGCCGCATCCGCGGGGATAGCGCACCGCGGCCGGTCCCCCCAGGGCCACGGCCGTGGCCAGCGCGTGCTGCAGCTCGTCCTCGTCCGAAGGAGCCAGGATGGTTACGCCGGGCACGTGACGCAGGTAGGACAGGTCGAGGGCCCCATGGTGGGTCGCGCCGTCCGCCCCCACCAGACCGGCCCGGTCCAGGGCGAAGACCACCGGGAGGCCCTGGAGTGCGACGTCGTGCACGAGCTGGTCGTAGGCCCGCTGGAAGAACGTCGAGTACACCGCCACCACGGGCACGAAACCCTCGGCCGCGAGGCCGGCCGCGAAGGTGACGGCGTGCTGCTCCGCGATGCCCACGTCGAAGAACCGCTCGGGGAAGCGCTCGCGAAACAGGTCGAGACCCGTCCCCTCGGGCATCGCGGCGGTGATCGCCACGATTTTCGGGTTCTCCTGCGCCAACCGCACCAGCGTCTTGCGAAAGATCTCGGTGTACGACGGGGCCGGATCGCTCCCCTTCCCGGCACACCGTCCGTCGCACGGGTCGAAGGGCCCCACGCCGTGAAAGTCCGTGGGGCGGTCCTCGGCCGGGGGAAAGCCCTTCCCCTTGCGCGTGATGACGTGCACCAGCACGGGTTTCCGGAACTTCCGCACGTTCTGGAACGCGCCGAGGAGGTGCCCCATGTTGTGGCCGTCGATCGGGCCCACGTAGGTGAAGCCCAGCTCCTCGAAGAGCATTCCCGGCGAGAGGAATCCCTTGACGTGTTCCTCCACGCGCTTCGCGATGCGCGCCACGGCTCCCCCGAAGCTGGGGATGGAACGCAGGAACTCCGTGACGTCCTTGCGGAAGCGGGAGTAGAGGTCTCCGGTCAGGATGCGGGACAGGTACGACGAGAGTGCGCCGACGTTGCGAGAGATGCTCATCTCGTTGTCGTTGAGGACCACCACGAGGTCCCGGTCCGTGTGCCCCGCGTGGTTCAACCCCTCGAAGGCGAGGCCCGCCGTGAGGGAGCCGTCTCCGATGACGCTCACGACCTTGCGGTCGCCCCCCGAGAGATCCCTCGCCACCGCCATCCCGAGTCCGGCCGAGATCGAAGTGGACGAGTGCCCGGTGCCGAAGGCGTCGTGGGGGCTCTCGGCCCTGCGGGGGAACCCGGAAAGCCCGTCTCGCTGTCGGATCGTGTGGAACCGGTCCCGCCGGCCGGTGAGGATCTTGTGGGCGTAGCACTGGTGGCCCACGTCCCAGATGATGCGGTCCTCGGGGGAACGGAACACGGCGTGGAGGGCCACGGTGAGTTCGACGACGCCCAGGCTGGACGCCAGGTGCCCGCCCACCGGCGACAGGTGTTCCAGGATGTGCGCCCTGACTTCCGCGGCCACCTGCTCCAGGTCCTCCCGCGAGAGGTCCCGTAGATCCTCCGGGCCCCGTATCCGGGGAAGGATGGTCCGAGGGGAGTCGGCCACGGTCAGTTCCGCCGCTCGACCACGAACCGCGCCAGGGCCCGCAGGGGTTCCGCGAGGGCGCCGTAGGGTTCCAGGACGGCGATGGCCTCGCCCATGAGATCGTGCGCCCGACGCTTGGACTCCGCCAGGCCGAGCAGGGCCGGGTAGGTCGCCTTGGAGAGGCCCTGATCGCTGCCGACGGGCTTCCCCAGCACGTCGGTGGCGCCCTCCACGTCGAGCACGTCGTCCGCGATCTGGAAGGCCAGGCCGAGCGTGGCCCCGTATCTTTCCAGGCGCCGCACGTCCTCTTCCCCCGCACCTCCGGCGACCGCACCCACCGCCACCGCCGCGCGGATGAGGGCTCCGGTCTTGTGGGTGTGGAGGAACTCCAGGGTGGGAAGGTCGAGCCGGATCCCCTCGCTTTCCAGGTCCAGGGCCTGGCCCGCCACCATCCCGGCGCTCCCGGCCGCCCGCGCGATCTCCCCGATGATCCTCACCGCCCGCTCCGGCCCCAGGAGCGCGACCACCTCCGGCCGCGTCATCACCGAGAACGCGTCGGTGAGGAGACCGTCGCCGGCGAGTATGGCGATACCGTCCCCGAAGACCACGTGGTTGGTGGGTTTGCCCCGGCGAAGTTCGTCGTCGTCCATGGCGGGGAGATCGTCGTGGATCAGACTGTAGGTGTGGATCATCTCCAGGGCTGCCGCGCAGGGGACCGCCTCTCTCCCGCGCCCTCCCACGGCCCCGTGGGCCGCGAAGCAGAACGCGGGTCGGATTCGCTTTCCCCCGGCGAAGAGGCTGTAGTGCATCGCCTCGAACAGCCGAACCGGAAACGTCTGGGGCGAGGGGAGGACCTCTCGGAGAAACGCCTCCACCTCGGTGCGGCAGGAGTCCAGGTACGCCTCGAGATCCAGGCCCATCAGTCCCCAGCCCCCTGGTCCAGGGGTTCGGAGATCACGGAGCCGGAAGGGTCTCGACGGAGGACTTCGACCCTGCGCTCCGCCTCGTCGAGCCGCTGATGGCACTGGCGGGCGATCTCCACCCCCTCCTCGAACGCCGCGATGGAGCGTTCGAGGTCCAACTCCTCGGATTCGAGGGATCTCACGATGGTCTCGAGGCGGGCGAGAAGGTCTTCGAACTTCGGGGACGCGGGGCTCTTCGGCAAGGGCGGGAACTCCTCGACAGCGGGTTCGGGCGGAGGGCCCGGGCGGTTCGGAGACTGGCCGTCGGCAACCCGGCAAGACGGCGCACCGAGGGGCCGAGGGGTGAATTATTCGACCCGGCATTTCGGCGAGTCAAGGAGTTTCCCCCCCTCCGGCAGCCCCTCCGCTGGCCCGCAACAGGCTCATCGGATCGACCTTCACCCCGGCGACGTACACGCCCCAGTGCAGATGCGCGCCGGTCGAGCGACCGGTGGAGCCGACTCGGCCGAGGGTCGCTCCGGGCTCCAGGACCTGCCCCTCCCGAACGGCCACGGACTCCAGGTGGAAGAACGCCGTGATGAGCCCCAGGCCGTGATCGAGGAGAACCGTGTTTCCCGTGTAGAAGAAGTCCCCGACCAGGGCCACCCTCCCCTTCTCCGGACTCCGGACCGGGGTCCCCTGCGGGGATGCGATGTCCAGGCCCGAGTGATAGCTCCGGGGTTTCCCGTTGTAGAAGCGCCGCACTCCGAAGGGGCTGGAGACCGGGCCATCCGCGGGCACGCGAAAGGCGCCCTCCCACAAACGGGCCGGGGAACGCCCCCCCAGGGCCGAGGCGATGCGGGCCGCCTCCCTCGCGGCGCGGTCCTGGTCCTCCTGGGAGAGCGTCACCATCCGCTCGCTGACCGTGAGCCGCTGCTCCGGATCGTGCCGTTGTCCGAGCACCACCGGAGCCTCCAGGAGGAGAGACGCGGGCTCCCCCGCCCCGTCGAGGGTCACCACCACGTCCCGGG
>CAZJSF010000093.1:0-11197 GCA_964548515.1 uncultured Thermodesulfobacteriota bacterium | reverse complement strand
CGGGCACCGGATCGCTCTCGGTACGTAACCCTACTTCGAGAACGCGACACTAGGGACCCGCGGGGCGGGTCTCCAGCCAGAGCCGGGCCTGCGCCCTGGCGATCTCCACGTCCTCCGGCTTCATCTTGGGCTCGAGAGCCTTCCGGAGCTTCTCGACGCGGTCGCGCTCGGCTCCCTCCAGGCGCGCCGCCGCCACGTTCAGCCACTTGAGGCCTTCCACATAGTCCCGCGCCCCCGCCCTGCCGGCGGTGCACAGGGTGGCGAGCTGGAGCTGGGACGGCGTGTAGCCCCCGTCGGCCGCCTTCGCGAACCACTGCCTGGCCAGCGCCTCGGAGGAGCCCCCCCGGTCGAGGAAGAGCATGCCCAGGTTGTGCTGGGCGGGCACGTAGTCCTGCTCCGCGGCCCTCGCGTACCATTCCAGCGCCCGGGTCTTGCCCTCGCGCCCCCCGCCGCCCTGCTGGTACAGCTCCCCCAGCACGTTCTGCGCCCGGGGGTCCCCGCCGTCGGCGAGGCGGCACAGTCTCCCGTAGGCCTCGTCGTCGCCGAGTTCCGCCCGGTGCTTGAGGGCATCGGGCGCCTCGGCCGCCGCCAGACCCGCGCACAGGACCGCGGCAACGGCCCACCCCAGCATCCCCCTGCACGAAACCGGCAGCCGCAGCACCTCGAGACGCCTCCCTCCCCCCGGGATCGAGGCTCCCCATGCTACTCCAAAACACCGGCTTGTCACGGGGAATTCGGGGCCGCCCTCACCCGCCCTCGAGGAGCCGCTCGATTCGGGCGGTTAGCCCGTCCCGATCCCCGCTCCGGGCACCCACCTCCCGGCGCCGCACCCGCCCCTCCCGGTCCAGGAGCACCGTGGTGGGCAGCGACGCCACCTCGTAGGCCTCCCGGGTGGGACGGTCCACGCGCAGCACGGGGTAACGGACCTCGTTGTCCTCCAGGAACCTCTCGACCTCCTCCTCGGAGCGGTCCAGGTTCATCCCCAGCACCACGAACCCCTTCTCGCCGTAGCGCTCGGCCAGTTCGTTCTCGTGGGGGATCGCATCCACGCAGGGCCTGCACCACGTGGCCCAGAAGTGCAGCAGCACCACCTTGCCCCGGTAGTCGGAGAGGCGGGCCTCCCGCCCCTCCACCGTCTGGAGCCGGAACTCCGGCGCGGCCGGGGCCGCCGGTGCGGAGGGGGAAGAGCACGCGGCCAGCAGGACGCCCAGCGACGCCCACAGGGCCGTGACGCCGAGGAGGAACGATACCCGTGGCCGGCGCATGGGCGACTCCTGCACGAAGAGGTCGGGAGGAACCGGGGAGCCCGGCGAGCTACTTGAGCAGCACGCCCTGCTCGGTGAGGGCCGCCACCAGGTGGTCCTCGCTCGCCCAGTAGTAGTTGGGCTCCGCGAAGGCCACCCGCCCGTCCCGGCCGATCACGATGCTCGTGGGAAGCGCGTTGACGCAGTACGAACCCCAGACCTCCAGTTCGCTGTCGAGGAGCACGGGAAAATCCACCCCCATCTCGCCGAGCTCCTGCTTCAGCACGGCCACGGCCCCCGGCTCGGCGTGCTCGGTCTCCTGGTTGATCGCGAGCACGACGAGCTCGTCGCTGAAGCGCGACGAGAGATCCTTGAGGTACGCCAGCTCGTCCCGGCACCGCGAGCACCACGACGCCCAGAACACCACGAGCACCACCTTGCCCTCGTGCTCCTGCAGGGAAACCTGGCGGCCGTCCACGTCCGGGAGCGTGAACGCCTTCGCCGGGTCTCCGTCCTTCACGCAGATCGCCTCCGCGGGCGCTCCGAGCAGCCCCACCGCCAGACCCACCACCAGAGCCGCCGCCACCCCTCGCACGCGCTTTGCCACGAAGCACCTCCCACCCATCGGTCTTCTCCTTCGTCACCCGGCCGCTTCCGGCCCGGGGCGGGTCCGCCGCGGAACCGCAGGGAAGCGCGTAACGCAACGTGCGTTCCATCGCACGCCCCGGCTTCTTCCCGCTCCGTCGCGGCACCCCGCAGCCGACACCCGCCCCTCTATCCCCATCTTCGCACTCGGGTTTCGAAGGCGTAACCGACCGCCCCCCGGGCGCGCGGGGCCGAGGGCTCTTCTCTCGCGGACGGTCACGGAGATCGGAGAGATCAGAGAGCGCGGGGAGCGCCCCCGGACCGTCGCGGCCCGGGGGGCGGGGTGGCGCGCTCGACGCGCCGGGAGGAGGGGTTGCCGGGGGACCTCTCGGGAGCGGCGCCTACTCCCGCTCTTCCACGACGTAGTTGCCCGCTCCCACGGCCCGTTCCAGCCGCGCGAGGGCCCCGGTCGGCTTCTCGCCCCTGCGCACGATCAGCCGCGGCTTGCCGCCGTGCCCGCACGCGAACTTCCTGGGCGTCCGGGCCTCGATGCCCCCGAAGAGGCGGCGGGTCTCGCCCCACCGCTTGTTGGGGCGGAATCCCAGGGAGTCCGCGTAGGCGATCGCGCCCTCGATCACGCCCAGGGCCTCGGCCGGGTCGCAGGGTTCGAACTCCACCGCGTCGTTGAAGATCTGGGTCTTCACCTGCTGCTGGTAGTCTTCCGGGCTCACGTCCGGGAGCAGCGCGGTGTCCTTCAGCCCGAGACACCCGGTGTCCACGTAATATCCCCCGACCACGAGCCTGCCCTGGGAAGTCCGTCGCGCCAGGAGGATGTGGGCCAGCCCCCGTTCCCTCCACCCCTTGCTGACGACGCACTCCTCGATGGGCAGGTCCTGGCTCCGCGCCAGGCCCGTCCGGCTTCCCTCCCCCTGGGCCGCGGCACGCCGGCGCGCCTTCTCCTGGCTCACCCTCTTCTCGCGCTCCTTGCGCTTGAGCGCGGCGCGCTGCGCCTTCTTCGCGTCCTTCCCCATGGCCTCGGCTCCTCTTCGCGTCCGATCCCGCCGAAACGGCGGCCGGGCGACGATAGAACGGCGTGGAGCGGGCGGTCAATGGGGTTGCTCGGCGGTCTGGAAGGGGCCCCCGGGCCCGCGCCCGCGGCCGGGAACAAACCCCTTGCCTCCCCGGAATCCCCTCTGCTAGTCTCCGTCCCCGGCGTCGACCTCCGGGCCCGCGCCGACCCCTCCCAGAGTTCTCCAAAAGCGAAGGAAGTAGCGAAACGGACGTCGCGATCGAGCTTTTCCACAGGTGTGGACAAGCTTGTGGGTAACGTTTCTCTGACCGTCGGGTTCCGGCTATGGACAACCTCTGGAAGGACGTCCTCTCCGACCTCGAAGCTGCGCTTCCCGCCCACGCCTTCGCCACCTGGGTAGCCCCCCTCCATCCGGTCCAGCTCTCCGACGGCCGCGCCACCGTCGAGGTCCCGAACAAGTTCTTCATCGACTGGCTCCAGGAGCACGACTACGTCTCCCTGATCCGGGCTTCCCTGGTGCGCCAGGCCGGCCGCGAGATCGAGATCGACTTCGTCGTCCAGCCCGAGGAGAAGGCCTACCTCCGCTCGGCCTCCTCCCCAAAGACCCGGGCCCCGGCCACCCCCGACTGGCAGACCCGGGCCAAGCGAATCGGGCTCAACCCCAAGTACACCTTCGACGCCTTCGTCGTCGGGTCCTCCAACCAGTTCGCCCACGCAGCCAGCCACGCCGTGGCCGAGAAGTCGCCGCGCACCTACAACCCCCTGTTCATCTACGGGGGCGTCGGGCTCGGGAAGACCCACCTCCTCAACGCCATCGGGAACTTCAAGCTCGCCAACTACCCGGACATCCGCGTGTGCTACGTGCACAGCGAGAGCTTCATGAACGAGCTCATCCAGGCCCTGGCGAACAAGAAGATGCCGGAGTTCCGGGAGAAGTACCGCCGGATGGACGTCCTCCTGATGGACGACATCCAGTTCATCTCCGGCAAGGAGAGGACCCAGGAGGAGTTCTTCCACACCTTCAACGCGCTCTACGAGAGCCACCGGAACATCGTCGTCACGAGCGACAAGTTCCCCAAGGACATCCCGGGCCTCGAAGACCGCCTCCGGTCCCGCTTCGAGTGGGGCCTCATCGCCGACATCCAGGCCCCGGACATGGAGACCAAGGTCGCCATCCTCCGGAAGAAGGCCCAGGTGGAGTCCGTGCCCCTGCCCGACGACGTGGCCCACTTCCTCGCCAAGCACTTCACCTCGAACATCCGGGAACTCGAGGGGGCCCTGGTGCGCATCGGCGCCTTCGCCAGCCTCACCCACGCCCCGATCACCATCGAGCTGGCCCGGGGCGTCCTCAAGGACCTCATCCGGGACACGGCCCGGGAGATCACGGTGGACCGGGTCGTCAAGGCCGTGTGCTCCCACTTCCAGGTCTCCGTGACCGACCTGCGCGGGAAGCGCCGCACCCGGGCCATCGCCCTGCCGCGCCAGATCGCCATGTACCTGGCCCGCGACCTCACGGCCTGTTCCTTCCCGGAAATCGGCTCGAAGATCGGCGGCCGCGACCACAGCACCGTCATGTACGCGTGCTCGAAGATCGCCGAATCCCTCTCCTCCGACGCCGAACTGCGCAGCCACGTCGACGCCATCCGAGCTTCCCTCGGCCCATGAGCTGTCGACATCCTGTGGACGGTCCTGTGGTCTTCCTGTGGACAGTTTCCGCCCTCGCGGGGTCTGTGGAAAACTCGGCAGTTGTCCACAGATTCACCCACAGCCCTCGCGCACCGCGGGCCGGCGGTCGAGCCCACTTATCCCCAGCTTCCACAGGCTCTACTACGATCTTGAATTCTCTTTTCTAGAAAATCGTAAACCGTAGGAGGTGTGGACTCATGAAGATCCGGATCCCCCAAGACGCCTTCTCGGAGGTCTTGTCCCGGGCCCAGTCGGTGCTCGAACGCAAGAGCACCCGACCCGTGCTCGAGAGCGTTCTCCTGGAGGCCGGCCAGGGAACCCTGCGGGTCTCGGCCACCGACCTCCGCGTCAGCCTGGGCCAGGACGTGGCGTGCGAAGTGCTCCAGCCCGGCAGCGTCACGGTGCCGGGCCGGAAGCTCCACGAGATCCTCCGGGAGATGCCGAAGACTGCCGTGGACCTGGAGGTGCGCGAGAACCTCCGGGTCACGGTCTCGGCGGAGAAGAGCGTGTTCCACATCCCCGGCGGGTCTCCCGAGGAGTTCCCGACCCTGCCCGAACCGCCCCGTTCCTTCGGGAAGATGGAGACCCGGGTCTTCCGGGAGATGCTCGACCGCACCCTGTTCGCCGCCTCCAGCGACGAGTCCCGCCTCACCCTGTGCGGGGTCCACGTGACGACGCACAAGGAGCCGGGGGGCACGACCTGCCTGCGCATGGTCGCCACCGACGGCCACCGGCTCGGTCTGGTGGACCGCCCCCTGGAGGCCGCGGTGCAGGCCTTCTCGAAGGGCGTGATCGTCCCGAAGAAGGCGCTCTCCGAGCTGAAGTCGCTCCTGGACGACGGCAGCTCGGACTTCGAGGTGGCCACCGCCGAGGGCAGGCTCTTCGCGCGCCTCGAGGGGGCGCTGCTCTCCGTCCTCCTCATCGACGGGGCCTTCCCGAACTACGAGCAGGTCATCCCGGCCGAGGCCCCGGAGGGGATCCGCATCGCGCGCCAGGAGTTCCTCGACGGCCTCCGGCGGGTCTCCCTGCTGAGCGACCAGGAGAGCCGCAGCGTGATCCTGGAGGCCAAGGAGGCGTCGGTGGTCCTCACCTCCGCCGACCCGCGCTTCGGCGACGCCCGGGAGGAGATGGAGGCGGAGTACGACGGCCCGGGCTTCCGGGTGGCCTTCAACGCCTCCTACGTCATCGAGGTGCTGCGGGCCGTGGACGACGCGGAGATCCTCCTGTCCCTCAACGACCCCCTGTCGCCGTGCCTGATCCGGACCTCCGGCGACCCGCGCTCCCTGTGGGTCGTGATGCCCATGAGGATCGACTGACGGGGCGATGAGGCTCCTGCGGATCGGAGTGCGGGGGTTCCGCAACCTGCAGGAGGCCCAGATCGAGACCGCCCCGCGCTTCTCGGTCTTCCACGGGGAGAACGCCCAGGGGAAGACGAACCTCATCGAGGCGGTCTACCTGCTCTCCAACCTCCAGAGCTTCCGCACCCGCCGGCCGAGGGACCTGATAACGGCCGGTGGCGACCGGGCCCTCCTGAAGGGATCCGTGGTCGGCCGGGACGGTGCGGTGGACCTGCGGGTCGCCCTCGACGCGCAGGGGCGGACCGCCTGGGTGGACGAAAGGGTGAGCGAGAGCACGGGCCGGTACCTCTCCCACTTCCAGACCGTGCTCTTCAGCCCCGCGGACCTCGACCTCGCCAAGGGGAGCCAGGACCAGCGCCGCCGCTACCTGGATCGGGCGTCCTTCGTTCGCGATGCCTCCCACCTGGGGGCCCTTCGGGAGTATACTAGGGCGCTGCGGCAGAGAAACTTCGCCCTGCGGGGCGACCCCTCCAGCCTCGACGTGTGGGACGAGACGCTGTGCGGCGCCGCCGTGCCGGTGCGGGCGGCGCGGGAGGAGACCCTGGCGGGGGTGGCGCCGGCCGTGGCCTCCATCCATCGCGACATCTCCGGGGGAAACGACGAGATCCGCCTCTCCTACGATCCGTCCGGACCCGGGGACCCGGCGGATCGGGAAGCCTTTCGCGCGGCCCTGGCGGGGGCCCGCGACACCGACCGGCGGCTGGGCTTCACCACGGTGGGGCCCCACCGCGACGCACTCCGCGTGCGCATCGGCGGCCGGCCGGTGGAGAGCCACGCGTCCCAGGGCCAGCTGCGGACCCTGGCGCTCAGTCTGAAGCTCGGCCTGCTCCTGTGGGGCCGGGAACAACTCGGGGAGGAGCCCGTCTTCCTCCTCGACGACCCCGGCTCGGAGCTCGACAGCCGCAGGCTCGGCTACCTGGGCGACTTCCTCGCCCGGTGGTCCGGCCAGGTGCTGGTGGCGGTGACCGACCCGGAGGCCGTGCCCCTGCCCCGAGGCGGGGAACGATCGGATTTTCGCATTCAGAAGGGACAGATCCTCCATGAGCACTGAGAACGAACAACAGCCCGCCCCCATCGACCCCGCGCTCCTGGCGCTGGCGGGGGACGAGGGCTACACCGCGGACACCATCAAGGTCCTCGAGGGCCTCCAGGCGGTACGCAAGCGGCCGGCGATGTACATCGGGTCCACCGGCTCCCCCGGGCTGCACCACCTGGTCTACGAGGTGGTGGACAACTCCATCGACGAGGCCCTCGCGGGGTTCTGCGACGAGATCCTCGTCACGGTCCACGTGGACAACAGCGTCACGGTCGTCGACAACGGCCGCGGCATCCCGGTGGACACCCACAAGGAGACCGGCAAGTCCGCCGCCGAGGTCGTGCTCACCATCCTCCACGCCGGCGGCAAGTTCGACAACAAGACCTACAAGGTCTCCGGCGGCCTGCACGGCGTCGGCGTCTCGGTGGTCAACGCACTCTCCGAGCACCTCGACCTGGAGATCCTGCGGGCCGGCAAGGTCTACACCCAGGCCTACGAGCGCGGCCTGCCCCTGGGGCCGCTCGTGGAGGCGGGCACCACCACCCGCCGGGGCACCAAGGTGCGCTTCAAGCCCGACCCGGAGATCTTCACCGAGACCGAGTTCTCCTACGACGTGCTCGCCACCCGCCTGCGCGAGCTCTCGTTCCTGAACAGCGGCGTGAAGATCGTGCTCGAGGACGAGCGCACCGAGAAGCGCCAGGAGTTCTGCTACGAGGGCGGCATCCGCTCCTTCGTCGAGCACCTCAACCGCAACACCGAGCCCCTGCACGCGCCCATCTACTTCTCCGGGGAGAACAACGGCATCCAGGTGGAGGTGGCGGTCCAGTACAACGGCGGGTACAACGAGAAGGTCTTCAGCTTCGCGAACAACATCAACACCCGGGAGGGCGGCACCCACGTCACCGGGTTCCGCACCGCCCTCACGCGGTGCCTCAACAGCTACGCCAAGTCCGCGAACCTGCTCAAGGACCTCAAGGAGGGCCTGAGCGGCGACGACACCCGGGCCGGCCTCACCGCGGTCATCTCGGTCAAGATCCCGAGCCCCCAGTTCGAGGGCCAGACCAAGACCAAGCTCGGCAACTCCGAGGTGCGCGGGCTCGTCGACAACATCGTCAACGACAAGCTCACCGCCTTCCTCGAGCAGGACCCTGCCGTGGCCCGCCAGGTCATCTCCAAGTGCGTGCAGGAGGCCCGGGCGCGCGACGCCGCCCGCCGGGCCAAGGAGCTCGCCCGCCGGAAGACCGCGCTCGACAGCGCGAGCCTGCCGGGCAAGCTCGCCGACTGCCAGGAGCGCGACCCGGCCAACAGCGAGCTCTACCTCGTCGAGGGCGACAGCGCAGGCGGGTCGGCCAAGCAGGGGCGCGACCGCCGCAACCAGGCGATCCTCCCGCTCAAGGGCAAGATCCTCAACGTGGAGAAGGCCCGGCCGGAGAAGATCCTCGGCAACAAGGAGATCATCACCCTGGTCACCGCCCTCGGCGCGGGCATCCACGACGAGTTCGACGTGGAGAAGCTGCGCTACCGCAACATCATCATCATGACCGACGCCGACGTCGACGGCAGCCACATCCGCACCCTGATCCTCACCTTCTTCTACCGGGTCATGCCCGACGTCATCGAGCGCGGCTACCTCTACCTGGCCCAGCCGCCCCTGTACCGGGTCGTCAAGAACCGCCAGGAGAGCTACCTCCAGAACGACAAGGACCTCCACCAGTTCCTCGTCGAGGAGGCCGTGGCCGACCACGCCGTGCGCATCGAGAAGACCGACACCGTGTACTCGGGCGACACCCTGCGCGAGCTCATGATGCGGATCTTCGACTTCAAGTACCACATGGACCGCCTCGAGCGGCGGGGCTACGACCGCGGAGTGCTCCGGCTGCTCGTGAACAACGGCGTGAACAGCCGGCGCATCTTCGAGAACGCCGAGACCTTCCGCCCCGTGCGCGAGATCCTCGAGGCCAAGGGCTACCGGGTGGAGCACGAGGGCACCGACGAGGAGCACAGCCTCCAGCGCTTCCGGGCCTCGCGCCTGGTGGAGGGCCGGCCGACCACGAGCCCCATCACCTACGAGCTGATCGACTCCCCCGACTACCGCAGCCTCTTCCAGGTCAACGAGAGCCTCGGCGACCTGCGGGAGCCGCCCTTCCTCGTCCTCAAGAAGAACGGCGCCGAGTCGCCCCTGCAGGAGGCCCAGACCAAGGAGGAGCTCCTCCAGGTGCTCCTCGACCAGGGCCGCAAGTCCCTCACCGTGCAGCGCTACAAGGGGCTCGGCGAGATGAACCCCCAGCAGCTCTGGGAGACCACCATGGACCCGGAGAAGCGCACGCTCCTCCAGGTCAAGCTCGAAGACGCCGTGGCCGCCGAGGACGTGTTCACCGTGCTCATGGGCGAGAACGTCGACTCCCGCAAGGAGTTCATCCGCACCCACGCCCTCGAAGTGAGCAACCTGGACGTATGAGCGTTCACGAGTCTGTCCGGGATCGGCTCCCGGAGTTCATCGCCCTGTGCTCGCGGCGCGGAGTTCGGCGCCTGTCGGTCTTCGGCTCGGCCGTGTCGGGCGGGTTCGACGCGCAGCGCAGCGACATCGACTTCCTCGTGGAGTTCGAGGCGATGACCCCCGCCGAGCACGCGGAGGCCTACCTCGCCCTGGTCGAAGAGGCCGAAGCGCTGTTCGGCCGCCCCGTCGATCTGGTCGAACCGCAGGCGGTGCGGAACCCCTACGTGCGCCGGCAGATCGAAGCCACCCGGGAGCTCGTCTATGCCGCTTGAGGCCGTGCATGCGTACCTGCACGACATCGCCTCGGCCTGCCGGCACATCCGGGAATTCATCGGGGACAAGTCCTTCGAAGACTACGCCGACAGCCCCCTCCTGCGGTCGGCGGTCGAACGGCAGTTCGAGATCATCGGCGAGGCACTCCACCAGGCCCTTCGCGCCAGGCCTGACGTGGAGGAGCGAATCACCCACGCCCGGCGGATCGTCTCCTTCCGGAACCGCCTCATCCACGGCTACGCCACCGTGGCCGACGAAGTGGTCTGGGGAGTGTTCCAGCAGTACCTGCCGCGCCTGGAGGAGGAGGTAGCCCGGCTGCTCGCCGAGACGGGAAACGGTTCGCAGCCCTAGGACCCCGCACGGACTCCGCGGCCCCGGAATTGGGCTTGGAACAAACGCGGCCACTTCGCCGAATCGGCGGGGTGGCCGTTTCGCCGCCTGGGCCCAGGACCCGGGCGTCCGAACGACGAGTTGCCGTTCGAAATCGGTTCCCAGAGCCCCACTCGCTAGCCTCTGCTCCCCGGCCTAGGCCGTCCACCAGCCCCCGCGCCCCGATTTCGCTTCGTGCCGCGCCCCGAACGGCCGATAAGAGCAGGGGCGGTCCAGCCGTGCATCCGCGGGCGGGACCGCGCGAAGAGGCGGAACCGGACGCGCAGGGGGCATCGTGTCGATCGCGAACTGGAAGATCTACGGAAGCCGGACCATCGCCCGGAGCCTCGCCCCGGTGGAACTCGCCGCCCTGCTCGAGGACGGGTTCACGGTGGGGGCCGGCGACCAGCTCTGCGTCTACCACGAGGGCAAGTGCCTCGACGTGCTCACGCGGGGCACCGAGCGCACCGGCGCCGGGCTCATGTGGGTTCGGCGCCTCCTGGCCGGGGCCACCCCGCCCGCCGTGCTCCTCGTCGCCGCCGAGCCCTTTCGCCTCCACCTGGACCTGGAGAGCGAAGACGGCGCGGGCGGGCGCCGGTACTGCGAGCTCTCGGCCACCCTCTCGTGCAGGCCCTTCCACCTCGGCGGCCTCGTCGAGATGCTGACGGGCCACACCGCGCTGGCGTCGGACGACCTTGCGCACCGGTTGTCGAAGCGCCTGGAAGCGCCCTTCCGGCAGTGGGCGGACACCGACTTGAGCGAGGGAGCGGCCTATCTCGAGCGGGCGCTGGAGAAGGTCTTCCTTGCGGAGACCGCACCCCTCGGGTGGAGCGTCAGCGGCTTCGCCGTCCGGTGGGCCGACGACGAGAGCTTCGACGCCGTCGAGAAGTCCGCCGCCGCGCGCGCGCGCAGCCGATGGCAGCTCTCGGTCGGCCGCGCGTTCCCCGAAGCCCGCCACCGGTTCGACCTCCACCGGAGACGCATCGAGCTCCTGACCGAGATCGTCACGGGCGAGCAGACCCTCGCGGAAGAAGGGGCCCGCCTGGCCGGAGCCCGGCAGCGGCTGGATCAGCAGCGGGCCGAGCTCGTCCGGCAGGAGGAGCGGCTCGCCAACGCGAG
>CAZJSF010000092.1:0-11333 GCA_964548515.1 uncultured Thermodesulfobacteriota bacterium | reverse complement strand
CGCCCTACCGGGGTGGCGGCGACCTGGAGTACACTCACGGCCTCTCCTGTCCCGGCCCGGGAGGCTAGCTTGAGACCGAAGCGTCCGTTCCTGCTCCTGCTCGGCGCGTGCATCACGGGAGGCATTCTCGGGGCGCTGGCGAACTCCGCGGCGCTGTGGGCCGGGGGGCGCTGGGGCCTCGCGCAGTGGGCCGGCGTCGCGCTGCGGCCCGAACTGACCTGGCCGTGGCTGCGGCCGCGCCTGCTCTGGGGGGCCATCTGGGGCGCGGGCTTCACCCCGGTGGCGCACCTGGGCCGCCGGGGGCTCGCCGCGGCGGGCCTCCTCTACAGCCTCCTCCCCTCGGCCGTGCAGCTCTTCTACGTTTTCCCGACCCTCCAGGGGAAGGGGATGCTGGGGCTCTCGGCCGGGACCCTGACGCCCGCCTTCGTCCTCGGGGCCAACGCCGTCTTCGGCATCGTCCTGGCCCTGTGGGTGGCCCTGGCGGCCGCCGAGTCGTGAGAGTTCCCCTCCCCCTCCGGACGTGCCAGTTGTGGGGCGTCGCCTGGGGGGCTGCCCTCGGCGCCTACCGCACGCGGGATGCGGCGCTCCACCTGCTCGCCAAGAACCGCGCCCTGGTGGACGCCGGGCTGGTGCCGCTGCCCGGCAACGGCCACTGGGAGACCATGGCCTCCTGGGGTCCTGCGGCGGCCGGAGCGTTGTTCTTCGGTCTCAGCCTCGGCCTCGGGACCGCCACCCTGTTCGGCGTGTGGGCACGGGCGACGTCGCTGCTGCCGGGACGGCTCGGGCGGGTGTTGCCGTGGGCGGTGGCGGCGGTGCCGGCCGCAGCCCTCCCGACCGGGGACCTCGCCCTGTGCCTGGTGCTCGCGGCCGTGGCCGTCGCGGCGGCGGCGACCCAGTCTCGCCGGGGCGCGCTGATCGCCCGGGCGGGGCTCGCCCGTCGCGCGGCCGCGCTGGCGCTGGTGATCCTGGGGCTGCTGCCCTGGGCCACAGCGCCGGAAGGACCCTTCACGCGGCTTCGGGACCGCTGGCTGCTGTCCACGGACGCGGGTCTCCTCCTCGACGGCTTCTACTACCGGTGGACCCTCTACCCGGCCGAGTGCCTCAAGCCCCTGCGCGCGCTGACCCAGCCCGCGGCAGCCGTGGCGGCGGAGGTTCCCGCGGACGAGCGGGAAGGGTTCTGCCGGCAGGCGGCCCCGCTGGGAATCCTCTGCGTCGAGGAC
This sequence comes from uncultured Thermodesulfobacteriota bacterium, assembly GCA_964548515.1. GTDB lineage: Bacteria > Desulfobacterota > Deferrisomatia > Deferrisomatales > JACRMM01 > CAZGRT01. The sequence continues at coordinate 10,113 of CAZJSF010000092.1, read as the reverse complement.
CCGGGGGCGGCGGAAATCCTCGTCCGCGCCTCCCCGGCCGGCATGACGCTCGAGCGGGGGGACCGCCGCGTCACGTGGCCGGGAGACCTCGCGGCCCGCCGGGCTGCGTGGCAGGGCCTCTCGGATGCCGCGGATCGGGGGTGGGCCCTGCGCCGCGCAACCGCCATGGCTCTCTTCTTCGGCTGCCCCCTGGCCCTGTGCTGGCTGCTCGCCTCGCTGGCCCACGCCACCGGGGCTCCCATAGGCAACCGCCTGTGGGGGCCCGCCGTCTCGCTCTCGTCCGCCGCGGCCTTCTCGGCGGCCCTCGCAGCCGCGGCCCTGGCGGGTTCCTCCCCCGCTCCCATCCCCGCTGCTTCTCCGGACAGCCGCGCCGTCGAGGCGTCCCTAGCCTCCGAGGACGCCGCGACCCGCTTCTACGGGGTGCGTGCCACCCCATCACTGGGCGCGGCCGCCGTCCCCCTCCTCGTGGAGGCGCTCTCCGATCCGGTGGTGAACGTCCGCTACGCGGCCGCCGAGGCCCTCGGGAGGGTGGAGAAGACCGAACTGGGGCAGCGAGCCCTGCGGGAGGTGCTGGAGGGAGCCGAGGAGTGGTACGTGAAGGAGCGAGCCTACTCCGCGCTGTGGAGGCTGGGGTGGCGCGGGGGGCGCTAGGCCGGCCGGACCGCGGGGGCCCGGCGATCTTCGAGGCCGTGGCCTTCCTCGGGGTGCTGGTGCTCCTCGACGCCGCCATCGCCGCCGCGGTGGGGCCCATCGGGGCCGCGCAGTCCCTGCTCATCACGGGAGGGGTGCGGCTCGTCGAGATCCTCGGGGCGGCGGCCTACTGGCGGGCGCGGGGGTGGGGCCTGGCGGACCTGGGGCTCGATGCGGCAGGCACGCGGCGGGGCTGGGTCGTGGGAAGCGTGGCCGCCGCCGGGTTCGGGCTCGTCGTTCTCGGCGTCGAAGTGGGGGGCCGCGTCCTCGCGGGGTGGAGCCTGTTGAGCCGTCTGGCCGGGAGCGGCACCCCGGCCACGGTGGAATTCCCCCTCGCGGCCATGGGGACCATCGTGGCTGTGGGAGCGTTGGTGGCGCCGGCGTGCGAGGAGATGGTCTTCCGCGGCGTCCTGTACGGCTCCCTCCGCAGGCGCCTGGACCCGGTCGTCGCGACGATCCTCGTGGCCGGCCTCTTCGCCGCGGCCCACGGGCTCCGAACTCCGGTCCCCTGGGTCCAGGCCGTGGGCGGCGTGCTCTTCTGCGCGGTCTACGAGTTCTCTGGAAGTCTGTGGGCGCCCTTCCTGGTCCACGCCTCGGGGAACCTCGCCCTGTTCCTCCTGCCCCGCGTCCTGTCCTGAGGGCCGGAGGACGGCTTCAGAACACCTCCACGCGGACCGTCTCCGGGGTGAGGACCTCCACGAACAGCTTGAACGGCACCCCCTCGATCCCGCTGAGCTCCCGGGCGAAGCTCTCCGCGTCGCCGTAGTACACCACGTACTCGCCCTGCACGGCCTGGAGGCGGTAGGAGGCCCTCCGGAAGCGCTGCAGAACGGCGCGGGGCTTGTAGTCGAAGTCGCTCACGATCTCAACGCGCAGCCGGGCCGGCTCCTTGGGGAAGCCGAGGGCGACGAGCCGTTCCCGGAGGCGCCCCAGGTCCACGTCGCCCACCATGCCCGCCCACAGTTCGTCGCCGACCCAGACCCTGGAGCTGTCCTCCACGCGGTAGAGCTCTTCGAAGCGGAGGCCCTCGTACAGGCGCTTCCACGCCGGGCTCTCCGCGAGGGGGCTCTCGGGCACCTGGATGCCCCCGGGCCCGAACGGCCGCTCCGAGGGGGCGGCGAGTCGGACGTCGAGACTCGCCAGCGCTTCCCACAGCAGGAGCACCTTGAGGCGCTCGGCGAGGACCGACTCGACCCTCGCGGCCTCCGTCGCCCGGTCCCGCCGGCCCCCCGCGTCGGCGAGGAAGCCGGAGGCGTCGTACAGCCCGAACAGGCTCATCCCGTCCTCGACCCGGAAGGTGCCCCACTCGATGGACCCGCCGCCCGGCGCCGGCCCCCGCAGGACCGTACGGAGCCGTCCGCGGAGCCCCTCGCTCCAAGCCCCGAGGGCCAGCCTCCCCTCCTCCATGGCCTGGGCCACGCGCGGGCGGTCGGACGGCTGGTAGCCGGTGAGCACGCTCGAGACGCGCCCGGACCGGTCCACGACGACGAGCAGCGGGATGTAGCGGATCCCGAGGGCGGAGACGATGACGCCGTCCCGGTCCAGCACGTGGGTGAGACCCAGTTCGCCCCGGGAGGCCTCGTAGCGCCTCACGAACCCCGCCACCCGGCTCACGGGCAGGCCGGAATCGGTGTTCACGGCCACGACCCTGACGTCGTCGGACGGGAACTCCCGCCGGATCGCGCGGAGGTCGTCGAGTTCCCGGATGCAGTCCCCGCAGTGGATCGACCAGAAGGAGAGGACCAGGATCGGCCCCTCGGGGGAGGCCTCCAACTGCAGCGGCGACCACTCCAGGTCCACCCCGGACAGCACCGGCAGAGACCGCCCGGCCTCGATCCGGGCGGGGGAGACCTCCTGGGCGCCGGCGGCCGCGGCGCAGAGGAGAAGGGAGAGCAGCAGCCGGGCGAGTCGTCCGCTCATCGGCGTCCTCCTGCTACTTCAGATCCTCGTCGTCGATGACGGTGATCGTGCGGTTCGTCAGCTCCCCGCGGCTCTTGAGGGAGACGTAGTAGATCCGGTTCCCCACGATGGCCCACGCCGACTCGCCGGCGGCCGAGATCGCCACCGGCGGCCCCTGCGGCTCCGGCAGGCTGAAGGCCTGGGGCGTCCCGGGCTTCAGGAGGTTGGCGAGAAGCAGCGCGCCGAGGGCCACGATCCCTCCCAGGTAGACCAGCTCATTCCTCTTCATCGGTGACCTCCTCTGACAGTCTGCGGCCGGGCGTAGGGGAGTCTAGCACCCCTCCGTCCGCAGTCCAGGCCCGCTCAGACGGCGAGTTCCATGTGGCGGCACACCGCCGCGCCGAACTCCGAGCAACTCCTCAGGGTCGCGCCCTCCATCTGGCGCTCCAGGTCGTAGGTGACCTCCTTGTGGAGCACGGCCTGCTCGATGCCGGTGCGGATGAGCTGGCTCACGCGGTGCCACTTGAGGTGGTCGAACATCATGACGCCGGAGAGGATCACGGACCCGGGGTTGACCTTGTCCTGACCCGCGTACTTGGGCGCCGTGCCGTGGGTGGCCTCGAACACCGCGTAGTCGTCGCCGATGTTGGCCCCCGGCGCCATCCCCAGCCCGCCCACCTGGGCGGCCGCCGCGTCCGACATGTAGTCGCCGTTCAGGTTCGGCATGGCGAGCACCCCGTACTCCTCGGGCCGCAGGAGGAGCTGCTGGAACATGGCGTCGGCGATGCGGTCCTTGACGACCACCTTGCCGGCGGGGTGCACCCCCTCGTAGGCGTCCCACAGTTCCTGCTCGGTCACGGTGACGTCGCCGAACTCCTCCCTGGCCACCTCGTAGCCCCAGTCCCGGAAGGCGCCCTCGGTGAACTTCATGATGTTGCCTTTGTGGACCAGGGTCACCGAGTCGCGGTTGTTCTCCAGCGCGTAGCGGATGGCCATGCGCACGAGCCTCTGGGTGCCCTCGCGGCTGATGGGCTTGATCCCGAGGCCGCTGTCCGGGCGGATCTTCTTGCTCCAGCGGATGAGCAGGAACTCCAGGAGCTCCCTGGCCTCCGGGCTCCCCGCCGGGGCCTCGATGCCGGCGTACACGTCCTCGGTGTTCTCCCGGAAGATCACCACGTCGACCTTCTCGGGCTGCTTCATCGGGGAGGGGACCCCCTGGATGTAGCGCACCGGGCGCACGCACGCGTAGAGGTCGAGTTCCTGGCGCAGGGTCACGTTGAGGCTCCGGATGCCGCCGCCCACCGGCGTGGTGAGGGGGCCCTTGATGGCCACGCGGTAGCGGCGGATGGCCTCCAGGGTCGCCCTCGGCAGCCAGACGCCGTGAGTCCGGAATGCCTTCTCCCCGGCCAGGATCTCGTACCAGTGGACCCGGCGCTCGCCCCCGTAGGCGAGGTCCACGGCCCGGTCGAAGACCGCCCGGGACGCCTTCCAGATGTCGGGCCCCGTGCCGTCCCCCTCGATGTAGGGGAGGACGGGGTCGTTGGGCACGGCGAGGCTGCCGTCCGGGCTCTTCTCGATGGGAGTGCCCGAGGCGGGGGGGGCGTAGGTGACGGTGTCTTCCATGTCGGTCTCCTCTCAGGGCTCGGGTGCGGCGGCGGAAAACGCGCGCGTGCCCCGGGCCGATGCGGTGCGGCGCCCGGGGCACGGGGCTGGAACGCTCGGGGCGGGTGCGCTCAGTACCGGTAGTGGTCGGGCTTGTACGGTCCGTCCTCCCCCACCCCGATGTAGACGGCCTGCTCCGGCGTGAGCCGGGTGAGCCGGGCCCCGAACTTGTCCAGGTGGAGCCGGGCCACCTTCTCGTCCAGGTGCTTGGGCAGCACGGTCACGCTCCTCCCGTACGTCTCGGCGTTGCGGTGCAGTTCGATCTGCGCCATCACCTGGTTGGTGAACGACGCGGACATGACGAAGCTCGGGTGGCCGGTGGCGCAACCCAGGTTCACCAGACGCCCCTCGGCCAGGACCAAGATCGAGTGGCCGCCCCCGCCGGGCCCGTGCTTGGTGTTCCGGAACCGCCACTCGTGGACCTGGGGTTTGACCTCGATCTTCTCCACCTCGCCCCGGCGGCGCAGGGCCTCCAGCCCGGCCATGTCGATCTCGTTGTCGAAGTGCCCGATGTTGCACACCACCGCGTTGTGCTTCATGCGCGCCATGTGGTCGGCCCGGAGGATGTCCTTGTTGCCGGTGGCGGTGACGTAGATGTCGTACTCGGGCAGCGCGTCCTCCACCGTGATCACGTCGAGGCCGTGCATGCACGCCTGGAGCGCGCAGATCGGGTCGATCTCGCTCACCGCCACGCGGGCCTGCTGGCCGCGCAGGCTCTCCGCGCTGCCCTTGCCGACGTCGCCGTAGCCGCACACCAGCGCGCGCTTGCCCGCGATCATCACGTCGGTGGCGCGCATGAGGCCGTCCACCAGGGAGTGGCGGCAGCCGTAGATGTTGTCGAACTTGCTCTTGGTGACCGAGTCGTTGACGTTGATGGCCGGGAAGCGCAGCGTCCCGCCCTTCATCCGCTCGTAGAGGCGGTGCACGCCGGTGGTGGTCTCCTCGGAAACCCCCCGCACCGCCGCGGCCAGCGGGCGCCAGAAGTTCGCCCCTTTCTCCGCTCGGACCTCGTGGAGAAGGGCGAGCACGATGGAGAACTCCTCGCTCTCCGCCGTGGCCGGATCCGGGATGCTCCCCTTCTCCTCGCACTCCGCCCCCAGGTGCACCAGGAGCGTCGCGTCGCCGCCGTCGTCGAGCAGCAGGTTCGGGCCGGCGCCGTCGGGCCACACCAGGGCCTGCAGGGTGCACCACCAGTACTCGGTCAGGGTCTCGCCCTTCCACGCGTACACCGGCACCCCCCGGGGCCGGTCCGCGCTCCCGCCGGGGCCGGCCACCACGGCGGCCGCCGCGTGGTCCTGGGTGGAGAAGATGTTGCAGCTCACCCAGCGGACGTCGGCGCCGAGGTCCACGAGGGTCTCGATCAGGACCGCGGTCTGGATGGTCATGTGCAGGGAGCCCATGATCCGGGCGCCGGCCAGGGGTTTCTTCCCGGCGTACTCCGACCGCAGCGCCATCAGGCCGGGCATCTCGTGCTGGGCCAGCTCGATTTCCTTGCGCCCGAAGCGCACGGTGCCCTCGCTCAGGTCGGCGACCCTGTAATCGGCGTCTCGCACCCTGCGGGCGGGCGTGGCAGCACCCATGGTGGAATCTCCCTCCCCGCGGCGTCGGCCGCCGCGGGTCTCGTCTAGAGTCCGGCGGCCTTGCGCAGCTCGTCCGCCTTGTCCGTGCGCTCCCACCCGAAGTCCGGGTCGTTCCGGCCGAAGTGGCCGTAGGCCGCCGTCTTCCGGTAGATGGGCCGGAGCAGGTCCAGGTGCCGGATGATCTCCCGGGGCTTGAGCGGGAAGACCTCCCGCACCAGCCTGGCGATCTTGTCCGGCTCCACCTTCCACGTCCCCGAGGTGTCGATCATCACCGAGACCGGGTCGGCCACGCCGATGGCGTAGGCGAGCTGCACCTCGCACTTGTCCGCGAGGCCTCCGGCCACGATGTTCTTGGCGATGTAGCGGCCCATGTAGGAGGCGGAGCGGTCCACCTTCGAGGGGTCCTTCCCCGAGAACGCCCCGCCGCCGTGGCTGCCCTGGCCCCCGTAGGTGTCGACGATGATCTTTCGGCCGGTGAGGCCGCAGTCGCCCATGGGCCCGCCCACCACGAAGCGGCCGGTGGGGTTGATGTAGAAGCGCGTGTCCTTGGTGAGCAGGCTGTGGGGGATCACCGGCTTGATCACGGTCTCGATCACCGCCTCGCGGATCTGGGCCTGGGTGGCCTCGGCCTTGTGCTGGGTGCTCACCACCACGGCGTCCACGCTCACCGGCTTGCCGTCCACGTAGCGGATGGTCACCTGGCTCTTGCCGTCGGGCCGGAAGAAGTCCACCACCCCGTCCTTGCGCATCTCGGCCAGGCGCCGGGTGAGCTTGTGGGCGTAGACGATGGGCATGGGCATGAGCTCGGGGGTCTCGTTGGACGCGAACCCGAACATCAGGCCCTGGTCCCCCGCGCCCTGCTCGTGCCCCTCGGACTCGTCCACGCCCATGGCGATGTCGGGGCTCTGGCGGTCGATGGAGGTGAGCACCGCGCAGGTCTCCCAGTCGAAGCCCATGGCCGGGTCGGTGTAGCCGATGTCCCGGATGGTCTGGCGCACCACGTCGGGCATGTGGGCGTACCCCTGGGTGGTGATCTCCCCGGCGATGATGGCCATGCCGGTGGTAACCAGGGTCTCGCACGCAACCCGGGATCTCGGGTCCTGGGCGATCAGCGTGTCGAGCACCGCATCGGAGATCTGGTCGGCCACCTTGTCCGGGTGGCCCTCGGTGACGCTCTCGGACGTGAAAAGGAAGTCGGTCATGCCCATGGTCTCACTCCTCTGCGGCCTCGTGGCCGTTCATGGCATCCTGGGATGGCGTGGCCGCCGGCATGGGAACGCGCAAAAATAGCCGCTGGCGCCCTCGCGCTCAAGGGTTTTCCCCTTCGGCAGGACCCGCCCACGGCCCCTCGACGAGTCCGAGGGGATCGAGGACCCCCGGGTAGCGGGCCTTCATGTGGCGCTCCACCGCCTCGTGGACCTCGCACGCCGTCCCCATCTCCAGGATCCGATCCACCAGCTCCCGGGCCTCGGCGAGGTGGGCGTGGTTGATGACGCGCTTGATGCGGGGGATGGAGAACGCGTGCATGGACAGCTCGTCGACCCCCAGCCCCAGGAGCACGAGGGTGTGCAGTTCGTCGCCGGCCATCTCGCCGCACACCGCCGCCTTGATCCCCCGCCGGTGCGCCGCCTCCACCACCGAGCGCGTGAGCCGCAGAACCGCCGGGTGGAGGGGCTCGTAGAGGTAGGCGACGTGCTCGTTCACCCGGTCGATCGCCAACGCGTACTGGATGAGGTCGTTGGTCCCGATGGAGAAGAAGTCCACATGGGGGGCGAGGAGGTCGGCGGTCAGCGCAGCGGAGGGCACCTCGATCATGACGCCCACCGGCAGGTTCGGATCGAACGCCTGCCCCCGCTCCCTTAGCTCTTCGCGGGCCTCCTCAAGCACTTCCAGGGCCTGCTGCAGCTCCCCCAGCCCCGACACCATGGGGAACATGACCCGCACGTTCCCGGCCGCGCTCGCCCGCAGGATGCCGCGAAGCTGCGTCTTGAAGAGCTCCCGCTCCCGGAGGCAGAGGCGGATCGAACGCAGGCCGAGGGAGGGGTTGACCTCGTCCTGGATCGGGATCGAGTGCACGAGTTTGTCGCCGCCGATGTCCAGGGTTCGGATGGTGAGGGTGAAGGGGTGGACGGCCTCCGCGACCCGGCGGTAGGTGGCGACGTGCTCCTCCTCGGTGGGCGGGTGGTCGCGGTTCATGTAGAGGAACTCGGTCCGGTAGAGGCCGATCCCCTCGGCGCCGCACCGGCGGAGGTTCTTCACCTCCTCCAAGAGCTCGATGTTGGCCGCCACCCGGACCTTGTGCCCGTCCCGCGTCACCGCGGGGAGCGCCGCGAAGGAGGCGAGCTCCTCGCGGAACGCGTGGTATCGGGTCCTCCGCTGGTGGGCGGTCTCGAGTTCCTCGTCGGTGGGGTTGAGGAAGACCGCTCCCGACAACCCGTCCACCACGATCGTGTCTCCGCCGTTGGCGCGCTCGGTGACCGTCTCGAGCCCCACCACGGCCGGGATGCTGAGACTGCGGGCCAGAATGGCGGTGTGGGACGTCCGGCCGCCGAGATCCGTCACGAACCCCTTGACCCGCCCCACGTCCATCTGAGCGGTGTCCATGGGCGAGAGGTCGTGGGCCACGATCACCACGTCCCCCTCGATGTCCGCGATGTTCTCGTGGCGCCGCCCCGTGAGGTTCCGCAGGATCCGGTCCCCGAGGTGCTCCACGTCGTTGCGGCGGTCCCGGAAGTACTCGTCGTCGATCGCGTCGAAGGAGGCCTTGACCCGCTCGAGCACCTGCCACAGGGCCCACTCCGCCCCGAAGCGGTTCTGCTGCACGACCTTCTCCGCTTCCTGCGAGATCATCCGGTCGTCGAGCATGAGCAGGTGCACGTCCACGAGGTAGCCGTGGTCGCCGAGCTTCTTCTCCTCGTAGTGGGACCGTAGGTTCTCGAGCTGTGCCCGGGTCTCCTCCAGCGCACGGCGCAGCCTCCGGATCTCCCCGTCCACCTCGTCGGCGTCTATGGTCCGCTCGGGAGGGCGCACCTTCCGCCGGTCGAGGAGGAAGGCCTTCCCGACCACGATGCCCGGACTGACCGCGATTCCCTGCAGCTGAACCCGTTCCCTGACCACCTTCACGCCCTACTCCTTCTCCCAGAAGCCGTTGCGGATCAACCGCCCGATCTCCTCCAATGCCTCGGCCGCGTCTTCCCCCGTCGCCCGCACCGTGAGGAGCGACCCCCTCCCCGCGGCGAGCATCAGGACCCCCATGATGCTCTTCCCGTTCACGGCGAGGTCGTCCTTGCACACCTCGATCTCCGACCGGAACCGCTGGGCCGTCTGCACCAGCAGGGCCGCGGCCCTAGCGTGCAGGCCGAGGGAGTTCACCACCTCGAAGACCCGCTGCTGGGGCGGGATCGCTCCTCCTACTGCCATGCCACGGCTCCCGCACACAGCAAGGCCACGAGGTACACCAGCCACACGACGTTCGCGCGCCGGTGCAGCAGCCATGCCGTCAGGAGGGCCAGGGCCCAGCCCGCGCCACCCCAGGCCCATCCGGGAACGGCCCACTCGTCCAGCAGGGTCACCCGGCCCGCCAGCGACATCAGCGTTCCGAGCAGCACGGCGCAGACGACCTTGATCCGCCGCGCCCAGCCCAGCAGATCCGGCCTGGCCATGACCTCCACGACCCCCTCCCCGTTGCGATAGCCCGCGCAGAACGCCGCGAACCGTCCTCCGAGATTCGCGATCGTGAAGGCCGAGACGAAGAGGAGGGGTGCCATCGCCCGTCCCTGATACGCCAGGTGGAGGCTGGCGAGGACCAGCAGGGGCTTCACGGCTCCCCAGTACAGGCTGTCCCCGACGGCTCCGTAGGGACCCATGAGAGCCTGCTTGAGCCGCGCGCTCCCTTCCGTGCCCCCCTCTCCCCCCTGCTCGAGGCGTATCACGGCCCCGAGGACCGCCGCGGCCAGGAAGGGGTGGGTGTTGAAGAACTCCAGGTGCCGAGCAAGCGCGCTTCGGTACCTCGGCCCGTCCCCGTGGATCCGCCGGAGGGCCGGCTCCACCGCGTACGCGAACCCCAGGCCCTGCATGCCGCGGAAGCTCCAGGACGCCTGCAGCCAGAGGCTGCGCCCGAAGCACCGCACGAGATCCCTCCGCCTCAGCGCCGCCACGGCTTCCCCGCCAGGTGTTCGAGCAGCTCTCCTCCGCGCTGCGCCGAGAGCGCCCCGAGGACCCCCACGGTGAACCACGGCGCGTGCCTCCTCAGACCCAGGCCGGCCAGCACCGCCGCAGCCCC
>CAZJSF010000091.1:0-11412 GCA_964548515.1 uncultured Thermodesulfobacteriota bacterium | reverse complement strand
GGCACAGGTGGGCGGCATCGGCATCGCGCCGGGGGCGAACATCAACTACGTGACCGGTCACGGCATCTTCGAGGCCACCCACGGCACGGCACCGAAGTACGCCGGCCAGGACAAGGTGAACCCCGGGTCGGTGCTGCTCTCGGGTGTGCTCATGTTCGAGCACCTCGGCTGGCCACAACGACCTCGAAAATGTGGGCCGGACCGCGCGCCACCACACGTTCTTCGAGATGCTGGGCAATTTCTCCTTCGGCGACTACTTCAAGCGCGACGCCATCCGCTTCGCGTGGGAATTCCTCGCGGAAGACCTGGGGCTCCCGCAGGAACGCCTGTGGATCACGATCTACGAGAAGGACGACGAGGCGGCCGACCTGTGGCTGGCGGAGACGCCGGTGCCGGCCGAGCGAATCGTGAAGTGCGGAGAGAAGGACAACTTCTGGGCCATGGGGGACACCGGGCCCTGCGGACCCTGCAGCGAGATCCACTTCGACCACGGGCCCGGGATCTACCCGTGTCCCGATCCGGACAACTGCAGCCCGGCCTGCGACTGCGACCGGTTCCTCGAGCTCTGGAACCTCGTCTTCATGCAGTTTGAACGTTCTCCGGACGGCACCATGCGTCCCCTGCCCAAGCCGAGCATCGACACCGGCGCCGGGCTCGAGCGCATCACGGCGGTGCTCCAGGGCGTTCACAGCAACTTCGAGTCGGACCTCTTCCGCCCCCTGATCGACTTCACCGCCGACCTGGCGGGCGTGCGCTACGGCGGCGACCCGGAGAGCGACGTGAGCCTGCGGGTCGTGGCCGACCATGTGCGCGCCGCCGCCTTCCTCATCGCCGACGGGGTGCTCCCCTCCAACGAGGGGAGGGGCTACGTGCTGCGCCGCGTGATGCGTCGGGCCATGCGCCACGGCTGGCTCCTGGGGTTCCGCGAGCCCTTCTTCCACAAGGTCGCCGGGGTCGTGGTCGACCTCATGGTGGGCAGCTACCCCGAGCTGGCGGACAAGCGTTCCTACCTGGCCAAGGTCATCCTCCACGAGGAGGAGCGGTTCTCCCGAACCCTGGAGCGCGGGCTGCAACTCCTGGAGGAGGCGGTGGACTCGCTGCCGGCCTCCGGGGACCGCGTGCTCCCCGGCTCCGTCGTCTTCCGCCTCTACGACACCTTCGGGTTCCCGGTCGACCTCACCGCCGACATCGTGCGGGACCAGGGCATCCGCCTCGACGAGGCGGGCTTCGAGGCCGAGATGGAGGCCCAGCGCGACAAGGCCCGCAAGGCGTGGAAGGGCTCGGGCGACGAGGCGGTCGCGTCGGTGTACCGCCAACTGCACGAGGCCGGCGTCTCGTCGCGCTTCGCCGGTTACGAGACCCTGGAGACGAACAGCCGGGTGCTCGCGCTGCTGGTGGACGGCCGGCGCGCCGCGGAGGCCCGCGAGGGGGAGGCCGTGGAGGTCGTCCTGGCCGAGACCCCCTTCTACGGCGAGAGCGGCGGGCAGATGGGCGACACGGGGAGCATCTCGGGCGCGGGATTCCACGTCCACGTGGACACCGCGGCGAAGCCGCTCGCCGATCTCGTGGTGGCGCGGGGTCGGGTCGCCCGGGGCACGCTCCGGGACGGGGACGAGGCCTTCGCCCGCGTGGAGTCCGGCGAACGCTTCGCCACCGCCCAGAACCACTCCGCGACCCACCTGCTGCAGGCCGCCCTGCGCGACGTGCTGGGGGACCACGTGAAGCAGGCGGGCTCCCTGGTGGGCCCCGACCGGCTCCGGTTCGACTTCACCCACTTCGCCCCGATGACGCGGGCGGAGATCCGCGAGGTCGAGCGCCGGGTCAATGCCTGGGTGCAGGAGAACCACCCGGTGGGCGTGACGGAGGAGTCCTTCGATCAGGCGGTGGGCGGAGGCGTGACCGCGCTGTTCGGCGAGAAGTACGGCGACCGGGTCCGGGTCGTCCGGATGGGCGACGTCTCCGCCGAGTTGTGCGGCGGGACCCACGCGGGCCACACCGGAGACGTCGGCCTGTTCAAGATCCTCTCCGAGACGGGCGTGGCCGCGGGAGTGCGCCGCATCGAGGGCGCGACCGGGGACCGGGCCGTGGCCCACGTGAACGCGCTGGAGGACCGGCTCCTCGAGGTGGCGGAGATGACCAAGGGCACCGCCGAGGACGCCCCAGACCGGGTTCGGCGCGTCCTGGACCGCGTCCGGGACCTCGAGCGGGAGATCACCTCCCTCCGGGGCCAGATGGCCGGCGGCTCGGCCCGGGACATCCTGGCCGCGGCCCGGGAGGTGAAAGGGGTCAAGGTGCTGGCGACCCGGGTCCCCGCCCAGGACCCCAAGGCCCTGCGGGAGTTCGCCGACGGCCTCCGCGACCGCATGGGTTCCGGCGTGCTCGCCCTCGGGGCCGAGGCCGACGGCAGGGCCCTCATCCTGGTGGCGGTGACCCGGGACCTCACCGAGCGGGTCCGCGCCGGAGACCTCATCCGCCCGCTGGCGGAAGCGGTCGGCGGCAAGGGAGGCGGACGGCCGGACCTGGCCCAGGCCGGAGGCCCCGACCCGTCGAAGCTGGAGACCGCCCTGGAGTCCTTCCACGAAGCGGTCGCGGCACTCCTTTGACGGCCGGGAGGATTCCGCTACGCTGAGGGGCGTCCGCTGGCCGCTTCCGCGGCCGGGTCGCACGATCGCCCGCGGCGGGAGACCGTGTGGCCGTCCCCTACGGACCCATTCGAGGAGGACGACATGCTCGACTTCTTTCGGAAAGCCGCGCTGGCCGGCATCGGGGCCCTGACCCTCACCGAGGAACGGGCCCGCAAGATCGTCGAGGAACTGGTGGAGCAGGGGCGGGTCAGCCGCGAGGAGGGGGAGCGGCTCCTCAAGGAGATGATGACCAAGGCGGACGCCTCCCGGGGCGAGTGGGAGGGGAAGATCCGCGAGATGGTCCAGGACGCGTTCCGGAAGATGGACCTGGTGCCGCGCAAGGACCTCCAGGTGGCGGAGGAGCAGCTGCGGCTCCTGGAGCGCCGGGTGGCCGAGTTGGAGCGCCGGGAACGCGACATCGAAGAACAGATGCCCTCGAGGGAATGACCGGAGGAGCGGCCCATGGCCCGATGGATTCCAGTACTTCTCACCCTGGCGCTGTTCGGCTGTGCGGGCGGGCACGCGGGGCACGACATGTCCCACGGCACCGGCGGGGACACGGTGGCGACGAACGTCCCGTTCCCCGTGTACCGCCTCGCCGAGGGCAAGACGCTCGCCGAGGCCCAGAAGAAACCCATGATCGTGGACTTCTACGCACCCGAGGGGTGCAGCCGCTGCGATCGCCTGGCGAAGTACGTGTACAGCAAGCCGGAGATCGCTCAGCACCTGCGGGACGAGTTCGTGGTGGTGCGCATCGACCTGACCCAGAACCTCACCAAGGAGGAGATCGAGCTCGGGCGTCGTTACGACTACGACTACGACTGCCTGCTGGTGTTCTGCGACTCCAGGGGCGAGGTGATCGAGGACCTCTCGGGCAAGCGCATGTGCTTCGCCGACTTCATCGAGCCCGAGTGGTTCATCGGCTACCTGGACCGCGCGAAGGAGGTGAACGCGGCCCGCATGAAGTGAGCCGGCCGACCCTTCCCCGCCGTGGGGGCCTTTCCGACCGCCCGGACGCTCGCCGCACCGGGCGGTCTTCCCTTTCCCGCCCTGGCCTCCGATAGTACCCTGTCGCCCTCCGCCCGGACTCGGGCCGGGCATTCCACGACGACCCAATGGGGGACCCATGCCGCACAACGACCTGACGGAGGGCCGGAGCCTTCACGGCTTCACGGTCCGGAAGATCTCCCCCCTCCCGGACCTCAACTCCACCCTCGTCCAACTCGAGCACGAGGGCACCGGCGCCCGTTACCTCCACGTGGCCAACCCCGACGACAACAACCTGTTCGCCGTGGGGTTCCGAACCCCGCCCCTCGACTCCACGGGAGCGCCCCACATCCTGGAGCACACGGTGCTGTGCGGTTCCCGCAAGTACCCGGTGCACGACCCGTTCTTCTCCATGCTCCGGCGGAGCCTGAGCACCTTCATGAATGCCATGACGGCGGACGACTGGACGCTGTACCCCTTCTCCACGCAGAACCGCACCGACTTCTACAACCTCATGGGCGTCTACCTGGACGCGGCCTTCTTCCCACTCCTGCGGGAACGGGACTTCCGGCAGGAAGGCCACCGCCTCGAGTTCTCGGACCCCAACGACCCTTCCTCTCCCGTGGTCATCCAGGGCGTGGTGTACAACGAGATGAAGGGGCACATGTCCGACCCCTACTCGCTGCTGGGGACGAGGACGGCCGAGGCGCTCTACCCGACCACCCCGTACAGCCGGAACGCCGGGGGCGAGCCGCGTCACATCCCCGACCTCACCTGGGAGGACCTGCGGGCCTTCCACGCGGCGTGCTACCACCCGAGCAACGCCTACTTCTTCAGCTACGGAGACCTGCCCCTCGCGCCGCACCTGGCCTTCGTGGAGAAGGAGGTGCTCGGGGGATTCCGCCGGATCGACCCGAAGACCTCCGTGGGGATGGAGAAGCGCTTCCGGGAGCCCCGGCGCTCAACGGTCGGGTTTCCGCTGGACCCGGGAGAGCCGACCGCGGGGCGCTCCATGGTGCAACTGGCATGGCTCACGTGCCCGATCACCGACCTGCACGAGACCCTTGGGCTCGACCTGCTCGCCGAACTGCTCCTGGGCAACCCGGCCGCCCCCCTGCACAAGGCGCTGCTCGACTCCAAGCTGGGAGCGAACCTGGCCCCCGGCTCCGGCTTCGCCGACGAGAACCGGGAGACCCACTTCGCCGCCGGCCTCCAGGGGACGGAGCCCGACAGGGCCGGGGCCATCGAGGACCTGGTGCTGACCACCCTCGAGCGCGTCCGGCGGGACGGGTTCTCACCGGAGCGGATCGACGCGGCGATCCAGCAGGTGGAGTTCTCCCATCGCGAGGTGCGGGGGGACCACTACCCCTACGGGCTCTCCCTGCTTTCGCGCCTCATGGGACCGTGGATCCACGGCGCCGACCCCGCCGAGGTGCTCGACCTGGGGGCCTCGCTCGGAGAGATCCGGACGGCCCTCGCCCGGGGCGCCTACTTCGAGGAACTGCTCTCGCGCCAACTCCTGGACAACCCTCACCGCGTCACCCTGACGCTCCGGCCCGACCCCGAGATGGGGCCCCGGGAGCAGGCGGCCGAGGAGGAGCGCGTCCGGGCGCTGCGAAACGCCATGGGCGAAGCCGACCGGGCCCGCCTCGTCGAACTGGCCCGGGAACTGCGGGAGGCGCAGGAGGCCGAGGAGGACGTCTCGGTGCTCCCCACCCTCGAACTCTCCGACATCCCCCGCGGGGAGCGGGAGGTGCCGTGGACGACCACGGCGCACGACGGAGTGCCGGTGATGCGCTTCTCGCAGCCCACCAACGGCATCGGGTACGTGGACGCCCAGTTCGACGCGGATGCACTCGGGGAAGACCTCGTGCCCCTGCTCCCCCTGTTCTGCTCGACGCTGCCCCTGGTGGGGGCGGCTGGCGCCTCCTACACGGAGATGGCGGAGCGGATCGCCGCGGCCACCGGCGGGGTCCGGGCCGGCATCACCTTCCTGGAGAACCCGGAGCGCTCCGGCGCGTTCCGCACGGTGGTCGAGATCACCGGCAAGGCGCTGCGCGGCAATCAGTCCCGCCTGGGGTCCATCCTCCGCGACCTGCTCGCCGCACCGGACTTCCGTGACCGTGAGCGCCTCCACACCATCCTCAACCAGCTGCGGGTGAACCTGGAGAACTCCCTGCCGGCCATGGGCCACCGGTACGCGGCCCGGGCGGCGGCAGCGAGCCTCACCCCGTCTGCCCGCCTCAAGGAGCGCTGGTCGGGGATCGAACACCTCCGTTTCGTCCGGGCCGTCGCGGGCCGGGATCCGGGAGACCTGGGGGATGTGTCCGACGCCCTGCAGGCCATCTCGGAGCGCCTGCCTTCCCGGGCCGGCACCCAGTGCGCCGTGGCCGCGGATGACAAGCTCCTGCCGGAGATGGGCGACGCGCTCGAGCCGATCTTCGGGGCGCTGCGGGCCGCCCCGGCGGCTGCGGCGGCCGGGGGCGCCGACGACTTCCGCGCCCGGCCGATCCGACTCGGGCTCGCGGCGTCGGTCCCGGTGTCGTTCGTGGCGCGGGTCTTTCCCTGCGTGTCGTTCACCCACCGCGACACGGGCGGGCTCCTCGTGCTCGCCAAGCTCCTCAAGGCGGGGTACCTGCACCGGGAGATCCGGGAGCGCGGCGGCGCCTACGGCGGCATGGCGGGTTACGCGCCCGAATCGGGGCTCTTCTCCCTTTTGTCCTACAGGGATCCGCACCTCAGCCGGACCGTGCGGGTGTTCGACGACGCCGCGCGCTGGGCGTCGGAGGGGGGATTCGACGACCGGGAGATCAAGGAGGCCGTGCTCGGCGTGTTCAGCGACCTGGACACCCCGCTCTCGCCCGCGGGCAAGGCCGCCCGGGAGTTCGGATACCTGCGCCAGGGGCTCACCCGGACCATGCGCCAGAACCTGCGGGAGCAGATCCTCGCCACCGACCGGAGGCGGCTCCGGGACTTGGCGGAGCGGCACCTCGTCGCGGGCCGGGCCCGGAGCTCACTGGGCGTGGTGTCCAACGAGGAAGCGCTGAAGAGGGCCAACGGGGAACTCGGCGAGGACGCGCTGGAACTCCAGCGGGTATAGGAAGAGCCACGCCGCCCGTCGGCCGGGCTCGCCCCGCTAGGCTGCCGTCTCCCGGAAGGCGACCTCGGGGTTCTTCTCGGCCAGCCAGTTCATGGACCACGGGCTCTTGAAGAGCACCACCGGGTGGCCGGACTTGTCCTCGCACCACATCGTGCTCGAGTCGCGGTCGATGGCGCGGGGGGCGTATCCGGGGGCGGGACGCTCTTGCTCTTCTTGCCTTCGCTTGCGGATACCCGCTGGTGTCAGAGAGGAAACGGCTCGACGCCAAGCGAGACCGCGACCTCGGTCAGGCGGGTGTCGAAGCTGGCCAGGCGAATCGGGGTCCCCGTCTTCCATAGAAAGAGCAGCGACGAGAGGTGCAGGGCATCCAAGGTGCGCACGGGTCTCGGGAACGGTTCCAGCGCGCGGGCGAGGATCGGGGGCGCCAACTCGAGGAGCGCGACGCGGCCGAGCAGATCCTCCAGCAGCGGACCGTGACTCGCCGCCAGGCCTCGTGCGTGGATGCGCGTCCAGGCCTCGTACTGGAACAAGCGGCTCGAGACCAGTTGCTCGGCCCAGAGCTCCGCCGGCGGGGCGTGGTCCTCGGCCAGCAGGTGCGCCAGCACCACGGAGGTGTCCAGGTAGATCAACGATCGTCCCGGTCGGCCCGGAGCTCGTCCAGGATCGTCGCCAACGGGGCCACGGGAAGCCGCGGTGGTGGGGAAGGATCACGCGTCAGCGGGGCGGTCAGCCACCCCTTGCGAAGCGCCTCGGCGAGGTGGGCGTCCGCAGGGTCAAGGCTGCGGCCCGGCCTCGGCGGTCCCAACTCAGCGACGACGCGGTCCCGATCCGTGACCAGGACCGTCTCACCCGAAGCGGCCAGGCGCACGTACTCGCTCAGGCGATTCTTCATGACCTTCAACCCGACGGCGCGCATGGACCCCAAGGTAGCTTCCAGAAGCTACCTTGTCAATCCGCTTGCTGACGCCGGCCGCTGAAGCAGTGAGGAATGTCCCGGTTGACGAGCCGGTGCCCATGAGGGAAGGCAGGACGGCGCGAGCACTCCCGCCGCGCCGTTGGGCCGCGCCGGCAGATGAGCGGGGAGAGGGGCCTCACTGGGCCGAGCGCGTCCACCGCCCCCCTACGCTGCCGTCTCCCGGAAGGCGACCTCGGGGTTCTTCTCGGCCAGCCAGTTCATGGACCACGGGCTCTTGAAGAGCACCACCGGGTGGCCGGACTTGTCCTCGCACCACATCGTGCTCGAGTCGCGGTCGATCGCCCGGGGGTCGAGGCCCTCGCCCTCGACCCAGCGAGCCAGCTCGTAGGGCATGCGCTCGAGTTGTGCGGTGACGCCGTACTCGCCCTCGAGGCGGTACTTGAGCACCTCGAACTGCAGCACGCCCACGGCCCCCACCACCGGGTCCTTGTCCCCGTGGGGCTGACGGAACACCTGGATCGCCCCCTCCTCGCTCAGCTGCTCGAGCCCCTTCTGGAGCTGCTTCTGCTTCAGGGCGTTCTTGATGCGCACCCGGGCGAAGTGCTCGGGCGAGAAGTGCGGCACGCCCTCGAAGCGCAGTTCCCGGCCCTCGGCCAGCGTGTCCCCGATGTGGAGGTTGCCCCGGTCGTGGATGCCCACCACGTCCCCGGGGAACGCCTCCTCCACGAGCACCCGCTCCTGGGCCATGAACTGGAGCGGGAGGGCCAGCGTCAGCTCCCGGCCCAGGCGGCTGTGGCGGGCCTTCATGCCCTTGCGGAAGTGGCCGGAGCACACCCGCACGAACGCGACCCGGTCCCGGTGCTGCGGATCCATGTTCGCCTGGATCTTGAAGACGAAGCCGGAGAACCGGGGGTCGTCGGGAGCCACGTCTCCCTGATCCGACGGCCGCGAGCCCGGCGGCGGCGCCATCGCCAGGAAGTCCGCCAGGAACGGCTCGACCCCGAAGTTGGTCATGGCGCTGCCGAAGAACACCGGCGTCAGCCTCCCGGCCCGCACGCGGTCCGGGTCGAGGGATTCCCCCGCCCCTTCGAGCAGTTCCACCTCGGAGCGGAAGGCTGTGTAGTCCTCCGGGCTCAGGAGCGCGGCCACCGCAGGGTCCTCCGGCCCGCGCACCTGCGAGGCCACCCGCTTCTGCCCGTGCGCACCCGCCTCGAACAACCGGACCGTCTTCCGCCCCACGTCGTAGACCCCCCGGAACCGCTTCCCCATGCCCAGCGGCCAGTTCACCGGGCAGGCGGCGATGCCGAGCACGTCCTCGATCTCGGTGAGCAGGTCCAGGGGAGGGCGGCCTTCCCGGTCGAGCTTGTTCACGAAGGTGAAGATCGGGATGCCCCGCAGGGCGCAGACCTTGAACAGCTTGATGGTCTGCGCCTCCACCCCCTTGGCGCAGTCCATCAGCATCACCGCCGCGTCCGCCGCGGTGAGCGTCCGGTAGGTGTCTTCGGAGAAGTCCTGGTGGCCCGGCGTGTCCAGGATGTTGATGCGGTACCCGCCGTACTCGAACTGGAGCACGCTCGACGTCACCGAGATGCCGCGCTGCTTCTCGATCTCCATCCAGTCCGAGGTCGCGTGCCGGGCCGCGCGGCGCGCCTTGACGGCCCCCGCCAGGTGAATCGCCCCGCCGTAGAGCAGGAGTTTCTCCGTGAGCGTGGTCTTGCCGGCGTCGGGGTGGGAGATGATCGCGAAGGTTCGCCGCTTCCGCGTCTCCTCGCGCAAGCGGCTCGGCGTTACGTCCATCGTCGCAGGGCCCTCCGGTGGGAATCGGGCCGTGCAGGATACGGAACCCGGGGGCGGTGCGTCCAGAGGATTGGGGAACTCGCAGGGAGGACCTCGGGGATCGGGGCACTCCCGCGGCACGCCGCCGGCCGCGAGCGTCGTTCGGGTCAGGCCGGGAGCACGGCGTCCCGGGTGCTCTCCTTCACCCGGTACATGGCCTGGTCCGCGAGGCGGATGAGCGCGAGCTTGCTCTCGGCGTCGTCGGGGAAGGTGGCGACCCCGAAGCTCGCCGTGACCCGGATCCGGTAGCCCTGGTCGGCGAGGAAGTACCCGCCCTTGATCCGCTCCCGGAGGTTGTTGGCCATGGTGAGGGCGCCCTTCTTGTCGGTGTTGGGCAGCACCACCACGAACTCGTCACCCCCGTACCGGGCCGCCACGTCGGTGGACCGGATGCTCCTGCGGATGACCTGTCCCATCTCGGCCAGAAGCCGGCTCCCCACCAGGTGGCCGTGGGTGTCGTTGATGGCCTTGAAGTAGTCCAGGTCGAGGAAGACCAGCGACAGGGCGGTCCCGTAACGCCGCGCCCGGTCGGTCTCGTAGTCCAGGAACTCCAGGAGGTGCCGGGCGTTGTAGAGCCCGGTCAGGTCGTCGGTGTGCACCAGTTCGTGCACCTTCTCGAAGTAGCGGGCGTTCTCGATGGCGATCGCCGCGTAGTCGGCGATCGTCGAGAGGATCTTCAGGTCCGCCTCTGAGAACTCCCCCTCGTCGAGGTTGTTGAGCAGTTCCACCACGCCGAGGACCCGGTTCTTGCTCTTCAGCGGGACGCAGACGATGGAGCGCGTGGTGAAGGCCGCGGCCTCGTCCACCTTGACGGCGAACCTCGGGTCCGCCGAGACGTCGGGGATGAGGAGCGGTTCCCCGTGAAGGGCAACCCATCCGGCGATCCCCTCCCCCCGGCGCAGGCGGATTCCCTTCACCCGGTCGGCCGCGGGAGAGACCGCGATCTCGAAGGTCAGGTCCCCCGTCTCGTCGTCGACCAGGAGGAGGGACCAGTTCTTCGGGCGCAGGAGCAGGCTGACCTTCTCCATGATGGCGCTCAGCACCTCGCGCAGGTCGAGCGTGGAGGTGAGGGCCTTGCCGATCTCCACCAACGTCTCCAGTTCCTCCGTGCGCCGCCCCAGGAGGGCGAGGAGGTTCTGGTCGGTCTGTCGCTTCATCGGGATGCTTGCCATTGCTTTAGAAACGGGCCTCTTCTACGGGAGCGCGCCTTGCACCGCCATATCTCTTCGGCTAGTATGGCCCAACTTTTTAGGGGCCGAGCGATAAAGTCGCGAGGGGCTGATCATGCGGATCGCCTGCAGCCGCTGCCAGACGAATTACGAAGTGCCGGACGAGAAGCTCAGCCGTGGAGCGGTGAAGGTCCGCTGCTCCAAGTGTGGGCACACGTTTGCGGTCCGTACCCGGCCTACTTCCGAAGAATCCGAACCGCCGTTCCCAACTCCCGACCGGGGGGGCTCCTTCGCCCCGAGTGCCGGGCTCGGACGCGCCGGCGGGTCCGACTCCGAGGAACTGCCGGCCCCTCCCCAGGAAGCCCGCTTCGAGGACTTCGACTTCCGCAGCTTCCAGGAACAACAGCCCGAAGCAGGACCGGGGGAGTCGGAGGCCGAGGAGGCGGGAGAAGGCGTCGGGGAGGCACCCCTCGAAGGACTCCAGGACAACTCGGTGCCGCCCGCCGGGGGGCTCGACCTGCGGGAATTCGGGGACCTGGACAAGAACATCGACCTGCGCGGCGACTCCGTGCCGGGCGTGGGCGACGCTCCGGTGGAACGCGTCCGGGAGGACGAGGTCGTCTCCAGCCGTCGCAGGGAGACGGCGGCACCGCCGAGCGGCCAAGCAGCGCCCCGGCTACAAGTACACCGAACAGCAGGAGGGGAAGAATCTGTTTTGCGAATCCCCACGTCGATACGAACCATTCCCCCGTTTCTCCGCGAGCGGTGCCGGTGAGTACC
>CAZJSF010000090.1:0-11446 GCA_964548515.1 uncultured Thermodesulfobacteriota bacterium | reverse complement strand
GAAGGCGCCGATCTGGGCCGCCGTGGTCTCGCCCCGGGTCACCTCGGTCATCACCGAGACCATCTCGCCCTCGCCCAGGTCCTGGCCTGCCGCGAGTTTCTGCAACGCCTCCCGGATCATGTGCTCCTCCTCCCCTGCGTGTCCCCGGCCCGACGCCGTCGTGTGCCGAGCTTACGCGCTGCCACGCGCCCGCGCCACCTCTCGCGTCCACCGAGGTCCGCGGCCGTGCCGCAAGTTCCGGCGCGGCCCTACTCCGCGTCCCCCGACCCCGACGTCTCCGCTGCTCCACGTCCCCCGAGTCGCCGGGCGGCCCCGGCGAGCCGCGCCACCTCCGGAGGCCGCCGGCCCTGCTCCAGGCCCTCCCAGGTGGGGTACCCGCCCCGCCACACGTAGTCGACCAGGGCGAGAAACCCGGCCCGCGAGAAGTGGTACTCCCCGATCGAGACCGGCCCGCCGCCCGCGACGGCCTCCAGCGGAACCTTCACCGCCCGGGCAAAGCGCAGCAGCACCTCCTCCACGGCAGGGCGGTTCGAGGCGCCCTGGAGCTTCTGCCGGAACGCCGCCGGATCTTCCGGGAACGGCCACAGGCGGTAGACCTCCCCCAGGAAGCCCTCCCGGGTCGTCCCCCGGATGGCCCCCATCAGGTCCCCGATGTCGCCGCCGCGGTCGAAGGCGAAGCCGTGAAGGGAGCATCGCGCCTCCCGGTCGGGTTCCGCGGCCGCCAGCGCGCACACGGCCCCGCAGAAGTCCGTGCAGAAGAAGAACAGGCGGTCGAGCAGCAGCCCGTCGGTCTCGACGTTGTAGAAGCCGAAGGCCACCGTTCCGTGGCTGAGGCTCGGGAAGGCCAGGGGCATGGGTTGTCCTCCGGGCGCGGCCGATCCTCCACGGGAAGCGGCCGGCGGCAACGTGGCGCCGTTGACACCCCCACGGGGCCGCCCCTAGACTCGGCGGACCGAGCGGGCACCCTCGCCCGGCACTGCACCCGTCGCGAGGAGGTGGAGGCGGTGAAAGGATACCCCGTTTCGGCCCGGGTGGAGGTGCGTTGGCGCGACGTCGACGCCCTCGGCCACGTGAACAACGCCGTGTACTTCACCTACTTCGAGATCGCCCGGACGCGCTACTTCGAGGAAGTCTTCCGCGCGCGCACCCTGCACGACATCGACTTCATCCTCGCGTCCATCCGCTGCGACTTCCTCAGCCCGACCCGCCACGGCGAGACCCTGGAGGTCGGCATCCGCATCCCCACGGTGGGACGGACGAGCTTCGACTTCGATTACGAGGCCCGCGCGCTGGCGGACGGCCGCCCGGTGGCCCGGGCCTACAGCTCCCAGGTCCTCTACGACTACGCGGCGGACCGCAAGAAGGAAATCACCGAGGACTGGCTGGAGCGCGTAGCCGCGGTCCAGGGGCGCCGCCCCGATAGGCGTGCGGCCGGCGCGACGGCCGGCTCCTGAGCTCCCGGAGAACCCGCGGCGCGGCTAGCCTCGCGCCGGGGACCGGTCAAGCAACGCATCCTCCGCGACGAACACCTCGAGGGGAACCGAGGCTTCCCGGAGGGATCCCACCACGACCCGCTCGTAGGGGCGCCCTCCGCCCAGGAGGAGCCCCGCGATCTCCCTGCCCGCAGCGGTTCCTCCGGGCACGTCCGCCTGGTTGAGGAAGGCCGCCGCGCGGGCGCGGAGCGGCCGCCCTCGGAGCAGGCCCTCCTCCGAGCCCAGCAGCCGAGCGACGGAGTCGGGCGTGAGCCGCGCACCGGTCGGCACGCCGGTGACCGCCGAGACCCGCTCCGGTCGGTGGGCGTGGTCCCGGTCCAGGGGCACGCCCACGCAGGACAGTCCCAGGACCGCCACGAAGAGGGTGGAGGATGCGGGGACCACCGGCTCCCACGCCTCCGGGGCCTTGACCGGCTTGCGGGCGGAGCCGTCGGCCTCCACGACGAGCGCCCCGGCGAGCCCCTCCCGACGGATCCGGTCGCACCAGTCGGGGGGGACCCCTTCCACCTTGTCCGCCGGGAGACGCCTGCGGGCCACCACGACCCGCGGGCACGACCCCAGCAACCGCGCCAGTTCCTCCCAGGTCTCCGCGCACAGGAGGGCCGGCTCCCCGGGGGCCGGCGGGGCGATCCGTGTGGTCGTCGCCGCGACCGCGCCCACGCCGGAGGCACGCAGTTCGGCGACCAGGCGGTACATGAGGCTCGTCTTGCCCCCGCCTCCCACCAGGCTCACCAGGTCCCCGGCCCCGATCCCGAGGGCCTCCGCGGCGGTCGTCCGCAGGAGCCGTTTCACGCCCGGACCTCCAGCCACAGCCCACCCTCCTCGACCACCCGCGCCTCGCGGCCCAGGCCGGCCGACTGCGCCAGGGCCCCCAGCCCCCGCGCGGAGAGCCGCCTCTTGCCGATCGCCTCGTTGAGCCGGCGGGAGTCCTGCGCGATCGGCACGATGGCCGAGGCAGGCGTCCGCGGGCCGTAGCCCCCTCCCACCCAGGCGAAGCCGCCGGGCCGAAGCACCCGCCGGATCTCCCGCAGCAGAGCGGGATCCAGGAAGAAGAACGCCCCCCGCACGGTGACGAGGTCGAAGGCCCCGTCCCGGACCGGGATCCCACCGAGCCCGGCGCACACCAGCCCGAGGCGGTGCGCTACCCCGCGGCCCCGGGCGCGCTCGCGAGCCCAACGGGGCACGCCGGGGAACCGGTCGACCAGCCAGGTCCGAAGCCCCTCGCACCGCGCCAGCAGTTCCACCGCGAGCCCCCCCGCGAAGGGTCCCAGATCCAGTGCGGCCCCCCGCCGGAGGCCGGCGGCCGCGAGCACGTGCTCCGCCATGTAGGGGTAGATCGGCGCCCACAGCTCGTTGATCGCCCGGATGACCTCCTCGTCCCGGACCAGAGGCCGGCCCCCGGTCGAACGATCGGTTTCGCGCAGCCCTTCCGGGCCCCTGCCGGGAGGCGCCTCCCTCCCCTGCGCCAGGGTGCGGTAGTCCTCGGGGGTGTCCACGTCGGCCACGACCCCCGGGTCGCCCGCCTCCACCTCCAGCACGTCGGCAGGGTGGGCCGCGAGGACGTCTCGCGCCCCCACGTCCCCGCCCAGCGCAAGGAGTTCCTCCCGGTAGCGCCGGAGATCGAAGATCACCGGGTGCCCCCGGCGCCCCCTCCAGGTGGGTACGACGATCCCGGCCCCCGTTCCCCCCTGCCCCTCCAGCAGGCGGCGCAGGGTGTCGGGCTCCACCCGGGGCATGTCGCCCAGGGCGACCGCCACCGTTCGCGCCCCGGGCGGCAGAGCCGACACGCCCCGCGCGAGGGACGTCCCCATGCCCTCGGAGGCGCTCGGGTTGACCACCAGACGCACCGGCAGGCCGCAGAGCGCCCTGCCCACCGCCTCGGCTCCGGCACCGGATCCCACCACCACCACGACGGGCGAAAGACCGGCATCGAGCAACGTGCTGGCGGCGTGCCGAACCAGGGGGACCCCGTCCACGGGGAGCAGGAGCTTCTCCGGCCCCCCCATGCGCCGCCCCCGCCCCGCGGCCAGGACCACGCCCGCGGCCGCGCCCGTTCCTTCGGATCCACCGATGGCCATGAACCCTCTCCACACGACCTTGCCGGAGGCTTGCGGCGCCGGATGTCCGGCGCGAACCCCATCCGGTCCTTTTCTGGCAAAGGGCCGGCCGGGTCAAGGGCCAAGGTGGCCGCCGGCTCCGGGCAGCCGGCCCAGGGCCACCGATTGATAACCGATCGGGTATACTTGATACCCCTCCGGGTATTTCCGAGGGCGCCCCTCTAGGAAGGACTCCGCCCCTCCCCTATATTCAGTTGGTCACATAGCCGAACTCGTCGGAGGAGGGAACGATGAGCCCGGAAGCAGCCGAAGTCCTGAGCCACGAGACCCGCAACGAAACCCCGACCCAGAGGAGGGAACCCGCCCAGGCAGCCAGTTCTATGGGGCTGTACCTGCGCGACATCCGGAAGACCCGACTGCTCACACCGAGAGAGGAGATCGAACTCGCGCTCCGCATCGAGAAGGGCGACGAGGCCGCCCGCAGCCGCATGATCGAGTCCAACCTGCGGCTGGTGGTGAAGATCGCGAAGCGCTACGTCAACCGCGGGCTGCCGTTCCTCGACCTCATCGAGGAGGGCAACGTGGGCCTCATCAAGGCCGTGGAGCGGTTCAAGGCGTCGAAGGGGTGCCGCTTCTCCACCTACGCCACGTGGTGGATCCGCCAGTCGATCGAGCGTGCCCTCACCAACCAGGTGCGCACCATCCGGCTCCCCGTCCACGTCTCCGACGACATCGACCGGATCTCCCGGGTGACCGAGCACCTCAGCCGCTCCCTGCGCCGCCCGCCCACCGAGGAGGAACTGGCACAGGAGACCGGCTTCAACCCCGCGTACATCCGCCGACTCCACTCGATCCGGCGCAAGATCCTCTCCATCGACCAGGCCCTGGACGTGGATGGGGACTTCACCCTGCAGGACAAGCTCGAGGACCCCTCCGTGGAGGACCCGGCGGATTCGATCCACCTGGAGAAGATCCGCCGCTTCCTGCGCAGGAAGCTGAAGGTTCTCAACGAGAGGGAGAAGAAGATCCTGGACCTGCGTTTCGGCCTCCAGAACGACGAGCCGATGACGCTGGAGAAGATCGGCAAGGTGTTCGGCGTGACCCGGGAGCGCATCCGCCAGATCCAGGTGGAGGCCCTCACGAAACTCCAGGCCGCCTTCGAGGAAGAGGGCATCCGCTTCCAGGAACTCGCCTGACCTCGAATCGCGCTTCGAAACCCTTCCGAGAGGGGCCCGCCGGGGCCCCTCTCGGCGTCTCGGGAGAGCCTGCCGGCGAGCAGCGGCGCGGCTTTACGGTTGACGCCCCGCGGACTCCTTGGGTATAAGTCGGCCCTCGGATTTCCCGGGCCGCGCGGAGACCAGCGAGGACCCGGAAGCCCTTCTTCCGGTGTAGCTCAATCGGCAGAGCATGCGGCTGTTAACCGCAGGGTTGTTGGTTCGAGTCCAACCACCGGAGCCAGCTACGAAGAGCGGGGGCCAGGCGACTGGCCCCCGCTTCCTGTTCCGCCCCTCCCCGCCTGCGCCTCTCCAGGCCGGTACCCCTCGCTCACACTCTGTGCCTCGGCCAGTACGTCGCGCAACTGCCCGAGGAAGTCCCGGTCGGCGTCGTGGGGCTTGAAGACCGTCTTCCTACTCGATGCGCAAGTCGCGAATCGCGCGAGAGGGAGTCCAGGTCCAGGGAGCCTTCCAGCCCTCCGGGCGGACCTCGGCGACCCGCCTCGCCATGGTGGACCATAGGTCCTCCCGCGCGGCACGTCCCGTGAAGGATGGACGCCACCTGACTTCCACTTGTATCGGCACTCGATATAGCCTATCCCTTTTCCATGATGCGGAGCTTCGCGGGCAAGACCGCCCGAGACGTGTACGACGGCACGAACAGCCGCCACGCCCGCAAGCTCCCTCGAGAGCTTCACGGCAAGGCCCGGCGGCTCTTGGACCAACTCAACGCGGCGCCTTCGCTGGAGGTGTTGACCGTACCGCCGAGCAACCGCCTCGAGAAACTCTCGGGAGACCTGCAGGGGGTGTGGAGCCTCCGGATCAACGATCGGTGGCGGGTCATCTTCCGCTGGCTGGACGGCGACGCCCACGACGTGGACATCGTCGAATATCACTGAGAAGGAACGCACGTGCTTCCCAAGAACCGACCGCCCACCCACCCCGGCGAGATGTTGCTCAAGGAGTTCCTCGAGCCACTCAGCGTCTCTCAGTCCGAGTTCGCCCGACACCTGGGCTGGACCTTTGCCCGTCTGAACGAGATCGTGAACGGCCGGCGGAGGGTCACCGCCGACTCGGCCCTGGCCCTGGGCGAGGCCCTCGGCACAGGCCCGGAGTTCTGGTTGAACCTCCAGAGGGATTGGGACCTCTGGCACAGCCTGCAGCACCGATCGCCCGTCCCGCTGCTGAAGGAACTCGCCGCAACGCCTCACCCCAGCGCGCAGGTCCAGCAGTCTGGGCTGCAAACGCAGCATCCACGGGCGAAACGATTCACTGCGGCAACCCGGACGAAGCCGAATTGGTAGCTCACGGAGTCTTGCTGAGCGTCCCACTCGGGGAGCCAGCTACGAAGAGCGGGGGCCAGGCGACTGGCCCCCGCTGTGCGTTCCGCCCCCCGCCGCTCACGTCCCGGGCCGGTACCCCTTCCCCACGCTCCACGCGTCGGCCACGCGCTTCCCGAGCTCCCAGTAGCCCTTGTCGGGGAAGGTGAACAGGAGGGGCGAAATCCTCTCCCAGTCCGGGGCGCCGTCGCGCAGCGCGTCCTCGTCCGCGTACACGCCGACGACCTCCCCGAAGTACACCGTGTCCACCGCGAACTCGACGGTGCGCACCACCCGGCACTCGGCGGCGAGCCGGCACGCCCGCACCATGGGCGCGTGGGCCAGGCTGCCAGAGAACGTCTCGAAGACCCCGGCCTTCCCCGTCCGCTTGCCCGAGTTCAGGCCGCACCAGTCGGTGGCCTCCACAAGGTCGGGCCCGGGGAGGCAGAGGCTGAACTCCCCGTGGGCCGCGATGCCCCGGGAGGTGTGGTGGGTGGGGCTGAGCCCGCACGCGACGATGGCGGGCTTGTAGTTGGCGATGCCCACGAAGGCCGCGGTCATGAAGTTGGGGCTCCCGTCGACCTCGGCGCCGATCAGCGCGGTGGGCATGGGGAGGACGAACGGACCGGGGTCGAGTCGCACCTTGCTCACGGTTTCCTCCTCGTCTGCAGGTGGTGAGGTCGGGCCTCCCCCGAAGTGCCGGAGGACGCCCTCCCGGCTACGCCCAGGAGACGGCCGGCGCCTTGCGCTCGGGCAGGCGGTGGTAGGGGAATTTCGGATAGCCGATCATCATCGGGTAGTGGGCGCGGTGGGCCGGAGGGAGGCCGACGGCCTCGCGGGCGCCGGGAGCGTTGACGAGCGCCGCCTGCAGCAGGCCCGCCCAGCAGGTGCCCAGTCCCCGGGCCAGGGCAGCCAACTCCAGATAGGTCAGGGCGATGGTGCAGTCCACGAGGCCGTTGGACGCCTCCGGCGGAGCCGAGGCCACCACCAGGTTCGGGGCGTTTCGCAGGATGCTGTCGTAGCCTCCCTCCCAGGCGGCCACGAAGGAGCGGAAGTAGCCCGCCGGCACCGAGTCGGGCTGTCGGGCGATCACCCCGCGCATCCATTCGATGGTCAGCGCGGAGAGCTTCGCCAGCTTCTCCCGACCCGTCACCACGGTCCAGTGGACCATCTGGGAGTTGCTGGCCGTCGGCGCGTAGCGGGCCACCCCGATCAACTCCCTCAGGACGGCGGGCTCCACCGCCGGTTCCCGGTACACCCGGATGGAGCGCCGGGAGCGCAGGAACTGGACCGCCTGCCCCCAGGAGACCCCCTGCTCGGGGTCGATCTCGGGGCACGCCTCCACGGGGACCCCTTCGATGCTCGCCGCGCCGTGGGGGCACACGGCCACGCAGTGCCCGCAGCGCAGGCAGAGCGCCTCGCGCTCCGGCGCCACCGTCGGGAACCCGCCGGGCGCCGTCTCGATGATCCGCCGAGGGCACTCCTCCACGCAGATGCCGTCCCGTCGGCATCGGCCCTCGTCCACCGTCAGGAGCCCCATGTCGTCCCTCCCGCGGCTCGTCGCCGCGTCTCGAGTTCCTGCAACCCTGCTGCCGCCCGGCTCACAGGGGTCGGCCAGCCGCCGTCAGGAGCCGGGACACCAGCCGGTAAGTGATACCCCACAGGGCCGGCTGGCCGGGGTCCGGGAGCTGTATCGCCGGGTAGCGCAACTCCTCCCCCTGGAACCGGAAGGTCTTCTGCCGGCGGAGCCGAAGATCGGAGAGGTCGGCCAGCGGGAACCAGAAGGCGTCGGCCACCTCCTCCTCGTCGAGGCTCAGGGCCGGCCGGTCCCGCAGCCCGAACACGAAGCACGAGACCACGAGCGGAACGTGGGCTCCCCGCAGGTCGTCGAGGCGCCCCAGGTACTCCGCCCCACGGAGGTCCAGCCCGACCTCCTCCCGCGTCTCCCGTTCGGCAGCCTCCCTCGGCCCCCGGTCCGCCGCCTCGACCCGCCCCCCCGGGAAGCCCAGGTGCCCCGACCACGGGTCCCGGTCGCGCTCCGTCCTGCGAATGAAGAGGACGTCCGTTCCACTGACCCCCTCGCACAGCACCGCCGCCACCGCCGCGTGCGCGAGGTCTCCGGGGTCGATCTGCGCCGTCGGGCGTCCCCGGAGCCCGGCTCGGATCTCGTCCATCGACGGCACTACCCTCACGCCTCCAGGTCGAGCAGCGTCACCACCGCGTGGGCGATGGCCCGGCCCCGGCCGTCGACCGCCCGGGCCTCCACGGTGCAGAGGCGCCGGCCGTTCCGGAGCACCCTCGCCCTCACCGCGATGCGTTCCCCCGCCGAGGCGGGCCGGAAGAAGTGGAGCTCGATCCCCTCGGTCGTGAGCTTGCGGCCCGCGGGCAGCAGATCCGCGGGGAAGAACACAACGGTGTCCACCACGGCCGCCACCGCGCCGCCGTGGAGCCCCCCCATGTAGTTCCCGTGGCGCTCGTCCACCACGAACGCCATCTCGGCCTCGCCGGGCTCCACCCGCACGAGTTCCACCCCTAGGTGGCGCATCATGCCGATGCCGGCGAAGATCTCCCGGGCCCGGTCTTCCGCCGGGGATTCCATGGGCGTCCTCCTTCTCTCGTTCAACGAACGGCGTCGCCCCCCGGGGAAGACCCCCGCCGGACGCCGGCCTCCAGCCGGTCCAGGAGGGCCTGCGCGCGGGAACGCTCCAGCACATGGAGCTCGCAGTCGGCCCGCACCTTGACGTCGCGGATCAGGCCCTCCCCCTTCTCGGCCACCGTGGCCACCACCACGGCGGGCCCTTCGAGCCAGTGGTGCACCAGCCCCCGGAAGTTCGGGCTGAAGCACTCCATCTTCCCGATCTCGTCGACCAGGAGGATGCTGCGGCCCCGGGTGTCGAGGCCCTTCAGGAAGGCGTCGAACGCCCGCACGTCCACGCCGTAGCGGCCCACCCGCCGCGGCAGCGGTAGGTCCACGTGGGCCAGCACCGCCTCGCTCCCGTCGAGCCCGATCAGCCGGAAGCCCGTCCGCCGCCCCTCCCGCCGGATCTCCTCGGTGTAGAATCCGGCGGGATGGAGGTCCTTCAGGCGACCGGCCAGCTCCCGGACCAGCGTCGTCTTCCCCTCGCCCGGCGGGCCCGTGACCAGGAAGTTGGCCCCCCACCCGTCACCCGTCACCACCTCCTCCGTCTCGAACCGCCTCGGCCGCGACGCCCCGCCCTTCTCCAGAGCCTCGATCCAGCCCCGCACCCGCTCGGCCCCGTAGGCCTCCTCCCAGGCCGCCACCAGCTCGGCCACCGGCACGTCGTCGTGGGTGCCGTGGAAGGCCACGTACTCCATGAACTTCCGGTGCTCCAGGTTGTAGGGCTGGAAGATGGAGTCGGTGCGGCCGTCGAACTCCAGGGGCGCCACGTGGTGGCGCTCGCACAACTCCACGTTGAAGGCGGGCGTGGCCTTGACCCAGCGCCCCTCGAGGTAGAGCTCCACCACCCCGTGGTACACGAAGAGGTCGCTGCCGAGGAAGTCGAGGAGCTGGCGGGTAGCCAGGTGGTTGCGCACCGTGGCGAAGGTGAACCGGGAGGGGATCCCCATGCCCCGGGCCAGGGCCCCCAGGAGCGAGGCCTTCTGGACGCAGTACCCCCGGCCCGCGGCCAGCACCCGGCTCGCCCGGTAGTGCTCCGGCTTGTAGAAGGGCGAGTACGGGTCGTACCAGATGCCGTCGCGCACCGCGTAGTAGAGCCGCACCGCCCGCTCCACCGCGGTGGCGGCCCCGGCGGTCTTCTCCGCGGCGTACGCGGCGACGGCGGGGTGCCCGAAGTCCAGGATGGCGGTGGGCGCGAGGTACCTGGGGTCCACGTCGTCGGCCACGGCAATCTCCAAAGCGAGGGGGGGAGAGAGACTCCTCGATCGGTCTGCGCTATTCTACCCGTGCGGGACGCCGGATGCCTCGTCCGCCGTCGCCGGCTCCGAAGCCATCGCCGGGCCGCAGTTCGTGCGGGCGGCGCCCACTCGTCCACCCCAGCGGGACGCCGATCCCCGTCGGCCCCGGGAAAGAGCTACCATGACCGACCGATCCGCCCCGGACAAGGCCCCCCTCTCACCCCAGGACTGGGCCCGCGCCTTCGTGGAGTTCGCCGAGCGGGGGCAGAAGCTCCTGGCCGAGAACCTGGCGCAGCAGGCCCGCGACGGGGGCCTCCAGGTCCCCGACCCGCGGGTCGTGGCCGGCGCCTTCCTGGACCTGGCCGCCCACGTCCAGGCCGACCCCCGCCCGGTCCTCGAGGCCCAGTTCCAGCTCTGGCAGGACTATGCATCCCTCTGGCAGGGCGCGCTCCGGCGCGCCCGGGGACCCGAAGCCGCCGAAGCGCCCACCGCGGACGCCGCCGATGACCGCCGGTTCAAGGACCAGGCGTGGGAGGATGGCGTCTTCGACTTCGTCAAGCAGGCCTACCTGCTCACCGCGCGCCGGCTGCAGGAGGCCGTCCGCAAGGTCGAGGGGCTCGACCCCAAGACCGCCGAAAAGGTGGACTTCTACACCCGTCAGTACGTGGACGCGATGGCCCCGAGCAACTTCGCCGCCACCAATCCCAAGGTGTGGCAGGACCTGAAGGAGACGGGGGGCAGGCACCTGCTCCACGGCATGGAGAACCTGTTCCGCGACCTGGAGCGCGGCAAGGGCCGGCTCGCGGTCTCCATGACCGACATGGACGCCTTCGAGGTGGGCCGGAACCTGGCCACCACCCCGGGCAAGGTGGTCTACCAGAACGACCTCATGCAGCTCATCCAGTACGCCCCCACCACCGACCGGGTGTACCGCCGCCCCCTGCTCGTCGTCCCTCCCTGGATCAACAAGTTCTACATCCTCGACCTGCAGCCGAAGAACTCGTTCATCCGCTGGGCCGTGGAACGGGGCCACACGGTGTTCGTGATCTCGTGGGTGAACCCGGACGAGCGCCTGTCCCACAAGAGGTTCGAGGACTACCTGGCGGAAGGGCCCCTGGCCGCCCTCGACGTCATCGAGCAGGTCACCGGCGAGCGGGAGGCGAACGCCATCGGGTACTGCATCGGCGGGACCCTCCTCGCCTGCACCCTCGCCTACCTGTCCGCCCGGGGCGACGACCGCATCCGCAGCGCGACCTTCTTCACCACCATGGTGGACTTCTCGGAGATCGGGGAGCTGTCGGTGTTCATCGACGACGAACAGCTCCACCTGCTCGACGAGCAGATGGCGAAGCGCGGCTACCTGGACGGCCGGCACATGTCCACGGTGTTCAACCTGCTCCGGGCCAACGACCTCATCTGGTCCTTCGTCGTGAACAACTACCTGCTCGGCCGCGATCCCCGGCCCTTCGACCTCCTCTACTGGAACT
>CAZJSF010000089.1:0-11450 GCA_964548515.1 uncultured Thermodesulfobacteriota bacterium | reverse complement strand
CGCGCCTTCGGTGCAAGGGCTCCCGAGACGACACCGCCGACCCCGCGTCCCTCCCTGGCACCGCGTCGCCCGAAATGGTACCTTCCAGCCCACCGGCTGGGAACGAGGACCGACCCTTCGCGACCACGGATGCCGCCGGACACGGGAGCGCCTATGGCCCCACGGGAGATCGCGACCGCCCTGCTCCTCACCCTGATCGCGGCGGGAATCGCCTCCGCGGCCCCCGTCGCTGCCCCGCGTCTGCTGACGCCGATCGATCGAGCAGTGGTTCACGGGCCTGATGTCCTCGCCGTGTTCACCACGGCGCCGAACACGACGGTCCGCGTCCGCCTGGACGGGGAACTCGTGGATCTGAGCGACGCGCGGGTCCCCGGCGACCACTACGACCTCCACCACCTGCGCGTCCCCCTCGGGGAGGGAGGGCATCCGGTGCAGATCGTGGACGCAGCTACGGAGGCCGAACTCCTCTCGTTTTCCGTCACCTATCTTCCACCCCAGAGCCTCCGGACGCCCGGAGGATCGGGAGCGAGGCCGTACGCCTTCCACTCCCGGGAAGGCGAAGCGGGGTGTTCGGCCTGCCACGCTCTGCCGGAAACATTCGAAACCGTGCGCGACCAGCCCCTGGCGCCGGCCGGCAAGGTTTGCTCCGCCTGCCACGCGCGGGTGGAGTCTGCCCCCTTCCTCCACGGGCCGGTCGCCGTCAACGCCTGCTTCATGTGCCACGCCGAGGACTACGCTCCGTCCCGGTTCCAGCAGCGGAGTTCCCAGGGCGGCTTGTGCAGCAACTGCCACGAGAGTTTCCTCGCCAAGATCCTCGGGGGGCGCAAGTTCGTACACGGACCGGTGGCGGCCGGCGGGTGCACCGTGTGCCACGATCCCCAC
Source organism: uncultured Thermodesulfobacteriota bacterium (assembly GCA_964548515.1). Classification (GTDB taxonomy): domain Bacteria; phylum Desulfobacterota; class Deferrisomatia; order Deferrisomatales; family JACRMM01; genus CAZGRT01. Next base: position 10,568 of record CAZJSF010000089.1, on the reverse strand, counting down.
GGCGGCCGGAACAAGGCCCTCGTGCGGGAAGATCCGACCGAACTCTGCCTCGCGTGCCACGCCGAGACGCTGCCCGTCCCGACGGCCCGACAACTGCACGCGAAGGTGGAGTGCACGCGGTGCCACAACCCCCACGGGGGCCAGACACGGCTGTTCAGCGACGCGGAAGGGCCGGTCTTCTGTGCCGGCTGCCACCGCAACATCGCCGAATCCGAGCAGGGCCACCCCATCGCCGGCCACCCCGTGGAGGCGGACGCCGACCCCTCGAAACCCGGAAGGCAGATGGACTGCATGAGTTGCCACGGCCCCCACTCGGTCCGGGACATCTCGAAAGCCGACATTCTGAGGAACGAGGCGGTTCAGCGGGAGTTCTGCAGCCGCTGCCACTACTGAGCGGGGCAACCCCCGGGGGCAGACCGCCGGAAAGGCGCCCCCTGCCGGAGGGCTCGGGGGGTGACGACCGAGGACCGTGATCTCTCGTCGGGTGCGGCGAGGACCCTTCAGCGGAGGTCGGCCAACCCGGCGAGCGCGCTCTCCACGTCGACCCAGAGATCCTCGTCCTCCGCTTCCAGGTAGGACCTGACACGGTCAACCCGCGCCCCGTCGTCGCTCAACGCGATGAGTACGGCGGACCGCACCCGCGCCGGCCTCGGCCCGCACCCGCATACGATGCCTTCGAGCGCGTTCCAGGCCCTTTCGTCGTGGAACAGCGCCAGGGCCTCCACCGCCTGCGTCACCTCGGCCTCGCTCCCCCCGGCGCTGGCGACCCGGAGCAACTCGTCCAGGCCCGGCTCCCCGATCCTCCGGAGCGCACGGCCGGCCAGCCAGCCCAAGACCGGGTCCCCCAGTTGACCGGCGACGTCCCGCGCCGACGAGGGCTCCCCGATCTCGCCGAGCATCCAGAGTGCCGCCGCTCGGCGCCCCACGGAACCGGAAGCAAGGGCCTCGGTCAGCATCGGAACCACCGGCGGACCCAGCCGGATGAGGATCTGGGTGCGGAGGCTCATCGTGGGGTCGTTCGGCCGCGCCATGAGGAACAGGCCCGGGTTCGAGGAGCCGACCCGTTCCAGCGCCAGCGAGGCGAACCAACGGAGGTCTTCGTCGCGCAGCGCGTCCAGCAGCGGCTCGACCGAGTCGGAGGTGCCGGCGGTGATGAGGCCCGCCACCGCCGCGACGCGCACCTGTCGGTTCGGGTGGCGCAGCAGGCGAATCATCGCCTCCTCGGCTCGAGGACTCCCGATCTCCCGCAGGGCGTTGAGACTCGCCACCGCCCGCTCCGCACTGCCCGACAGGGCGACCTCGGTAAGAACTTCCACTGCTTCCGGGCCGAAACGGACCAGGGCACCCCGGGCGGCCTCGACCACGGCCTCCGAGGGGTCGGAGAGCCGTGCGACGAGCGCGGCGATCACCGGGGGAACATCCGAACACTCCGAAGCCAGCACCCCCAGCGAGTAGGCAGCGTTGCGGCGAACGGCCTCTTCCCGGTCACCGAGGGCCTCGACGAGGAGCTCCACGGACCGGGGATCGCCCAGACCTCCGAGCAGGTAGGCCGCCTCCCGCCGCACGCGCCAGTCGGGACTCCGGAGGCTCTGGGCGACCGGCTCCCAGGCGTCGCGCCCGTAACGCAGGAGGCACTCCACGATGAAGCCCTGGAGGCCCTTGCCTTCCCGGGTGAGCCTTCCGAGAACGGCCTCCACGGCCCGCGGACCTCCGATCTGGAGCAGCGCGGTCACCGCGTACATCCGGACCTTGTCGCGAGGGTCCTCGAGCAGCCGGATCAGCGCCGGCATGGCCCGTCGGTCCTGGATCTCCCCCAGGAGGTAGACGCAGTCCACCGTAGTGGCCTCGTCGGCATCCTCCAGCAGTTCCAGCATGGGCTCGATGGCCGGGGAGCCCATCCGGACCAGGGTGCCGCCGATCAGCCAGTTGTTCCGGGCGCGGCTCATCTCGGAGACGAGGCGCGGCACCACGACGGGACCCAGCGAGGCCAGCACCTCCATGGCTTCCAGCGCCGCCGGCAGGTCCTCCCCCGTCAGGACGCCGATGAGAGCCTCCACCTGCCCTTCCGGCGTAGGCGCCCGCAGGGCGGCCTCCACCGTGGTCGCCCCTCCGACTGACCTCTGGGGTACCGTGCGCACCGCCCCGTGCCCGGCTTCCAGAGCCCCGAGTGCGAACAGGCTCGCCAGGGACCACCCGGCGAGCCTGAAGGCGCTGCTGCGCGCACGCATCACCGCGGACGCCCCCTCAGTGTTTGCACGCCGGATCTGCGAGAAGTTCGTCCAAGACGAAGGGCACCTCGCTGACCCCGTCGGCGAAATCGCCTACGTGGGCGTAGCGGATCTTCCCGCTGCAGTCGATGATCACCTTGAGCGGGATCGGGCCCGAGAGGCCGTAGATCTTCGTCGCCACCTCGAACTCCTTGTCGAGCAGGAGGGGGTAGGGAATCTTGTTCTTGTCCTTGAGAGCCTGGATCTTCTCCCGATCCTTCGGGTCGCCGCGGCTGAGGGTGATCGCCAGGAGCTCGTAGCCCTTGTCCTTGTACTCGTTGTACTCCTTCACGAGACGGGGCATCTCCGTCTTGCAGATGTCGCACCACGTGGCCCAGAACTCCAGCATCACCACCTTCTTGCCAAGGTAGTCCGAGAGAGACACCGACTCGCCCGACGTGAACTCCTCCAGCGTGAAGTCGGGAGCAGGATCCTCGATCGCCAGGCGCATGGCGGTCTCCTGGCCGGGAGCACTCCCAACCCAGGCAATTGCCGCCGCCGCACCCATGACGAGATTCGCTCCGAGTTGTCGCAACGTCCGGCTCGCGATCATTTCCGAATCCTCCGTTGCCCCCCGATTCTCTTCGACTCGCCCGTGGCCGTCGAGACCGTCAGTGGTCGAGTTCCACCGGCCGCAGCCACCGCTCCACGATCCCCCTCGCCCACTCCCTTCCCTTGCTCTCATGGCAGACCACGCAAGCGTTCTCGAACCGTCGGTCGTAGCAGTTCTCCACGTGCAGGAGGAAGTACTCCGGCGTGTGCACGTCGAACGTCTGGGGGTTCATGATATCTTTCTGCCGCTGCAAGTGACAGTCCGAGCAGACGATCTCGACGGTCGCAGGGTGATGCGTGTGCTGCGCGTACTTGTCATCTGCGAAGTCGTGGCAGCTCTTGCAGAAGTCCATCGCCCCGGCCGATTTCTTCTTGTCCGGGGACGCGCCGTTGATCCCGCACACGTCGCACTGGCGCCCGGCGTTGGAGGCGCGCTTCTCCTCCCATTCACCCCACAGGCGGGCGATCGACTGCGTGTTGCTCTCCTCGGGCGTCTTCTTCTCCGGCACGTAGTAGGTTCCGAGATCTTCCCCGGGCAGGTATCCGACCGGGAAGTGGTACTCCCCGCTCCGGTCCTTGCCCCGCACGTGGCACGCGGCGCAGATCATGTTCGCCCGATCGGGCGGAAGTTTCCGCGGATTGACGATCGGCTTCGTCCCCTCGGTGGAAGCGTGATTCCACCCCGGACCGTGGCACGCCTCGCACCCGATGCGGTGCTCCGACACCGGAACGTTGCCCGTCGGGTCGTAGTTGGTGACGTGGCACCCCTTGCAGTACTTGCCGTAGGGCATCTTCCGCCACGCCCACACGTTGTACGGACGCCACGTTTGCGACGACACGCTCCACAGCTTCGGCAGGACGTAGTAGTCGTCGCCGATCTTCTTCATGTAGCGCTGGTCCCAGTGGCCCCCGATGGTGTACTCGACATCCTCCAGGGTGAATCCCAGGCCCGGCACGGAGAAGTCGCCCAGCACCGCCTCGGGGTTCTTCTTCGCGTCCTTCACCACCGTGGCGTGAAAGGTCTGCTTCCAGCCGTCGTACTTCTCCCGGTGGCACTCCCCGCACCGATCGCTGCCCGCGTAGCCCCAGGGGTCGAACCCCGCCGAATCGGCTCCTGGCGAAACGGACACCGTTCCCCAGCCCAAGATGGCTGCGAACACCAGGGCGGCCCTACACGCCTCAGTCCGCAAGGAGCGCCTCCACCTCGGCCTCGATGGCACCGTCCATCTCGGGCTTGTAGCCGGTGTGGACGGCCTTGACGATGCCGTCCCGTCCGATCAGGACCGACACCGGAATCAGCCACTGGGTGTAGCGCGTCGAGATGCCGTAGTCGGGATCCAACACGTTGGGATAGGTGGGCTTCAACCCGCGCGCCTCCAGGGCCCCGCGCAACTGCGCGCCGTCGACGGGATCGGTGTTGACCCCGAGCACCTGGAGCCCCCGGGGACCGTGCCTCTCCTGGAGGCCGGAAAGGAACTCCATCTCCGCGAGGCAGGGAGCGCACCGGATCCCCCAGAACTGCAGCAGGACCGCCTTCTCTCCCACGACCTCGGAGAGCCGCACGCTCCGCCCGTCGAGGTCCACCGACACGAAGTCGAAGAACCGCTGCCCCACCGCGACCTTCCCGTCGCGTTGACGCGGGGCGCCCTCGACCGGAACCGCAGGCGCCTCCCCGCGGGGCGCGGCGCACGACCCCGACAGCAGACAGGCCAGCAGGACCGCCGCGAATCCCCCCGCGCGGAACCGCTCTCTTCTACTCGGCAAGAAGCTGCTCCACCACCTCGGCGTAGTGCGCTTCGTCCCCGTCCTCGTACCCCTCGTGCCGGAAGCGCACGACGCCCTTCTTGTCGATGATCACGTTGAGCGGCGCTCCCATGAGGCCGTACTGGTCGATGACGGAGAAGTCGGCGTCCGGTGCGAGGGGAAAGGTGACCCCGGCGGCCTTCAGGTCGGCCCGATCGGCAAGCTGCTTCTGGATGAACGCGGCATCCACGCCGTCGGCGTTCACGCCGACGATCAGGAGACCGCGCTCCTGGTACTGCGTGTAGAGCTTCTGCAGCGCCGGGAGTTCCCGGACGCACGGCCCGCAACGGAGCCCCCAGAAGTTGAGCCACACCACCTTCTTCCCCACGAGTTGCGAGAGTTCGAGGGACGCGCCCCCCAGGTCGGTCAAGGCGAACTCCGGCGCCGGCTTCCCCACCCACTCTTCTTCCTCCTCGCTGGCGAGGACGGCCGATCCACTGGAGAACGCCAGCAGCACCGCGATGACACCAACCCGGAGGACGGAGTAGTCCATGGCTAATCTCCCCACATGAAGGACAATCGTGAAAATTCCTACGAATTGTAGGTTTCGCGTCGGCCCGGTGTCAATCGCTGGGGCCGCCTCGTCGGGAGTGGGTGGGACGGGCAGGGGACGGCTGTAAGCCGGGTTCTGTTCCCCGAGGGGTGGCAGTCATTCCTCTGGGACCCGGATCGCTCCGGGCCTCGTGCGACCTACCCGGGAGCTTGGGGCGGGCCGCCCTCTTCGCGCTCCCCTATTCGGTCTTGCTCCGGGTGGGGTTTGCCGAGCCGGCCCGGTCACCCGAGCCGCTGGTGAGCTCTTACCTCACCGTTTCACCCTTACCGTCGTCCCCGAGGGCACGACGGCGGTCTGCTCTCTGTTGCACTTTCCTTCGGGTCACCCCGACTGGACGTTATCCAGCACCCTGCCCTGTGGAGCCCGGACTTTCCTCCCCGCATTGCGGGGCGACTGCCCACCGCCCCCTGCCTCGACCACCCGACACCAGTTCGCCCACCATTACCGAGAGCTCCCGAAGCCGGTTACTGCGCCGCCTCCGCCTCGGGCTTCGGCGGCACCAGGATGCGGTGGCAATTCGGGCACTGCACCACCCGCGACCGCCGGATCACCTCGATGTAGAGTTGCGGCGGGATGCGCATGAAGCACGCCGTGCACGCCTCGTCGCGTGCCGGCACCACGGCCAGCCCGCCGCGCCTCGAGCGGATGAGGCGATAGCGGTCCACCACCGCACTCGGCAGCGTCTTCAGCAGCGTCGCCTCCTCCTGCCGATGCTGCACCATCTTCTCGTCCGTCTCCGAAACGATCTGCTGCAGGTCTCCGTCCGCCTTCTCCAACTGGCTGCGGATCTCGCCGATGGAGCCCTGGAGGCTCTCGATCTCCGCGCCCACCGTCTCCAGTTCCTGCATGTCGCCGAGTTGCGCGCTCTCCTGATCCGTGATGTTCTGCTTCGCGGCGGCGATCTCGGCGAGGACGGCCTGGTACTCCCGGCTCGTCTTGACGTCGCCGAGACGCCCCTTCACGCGGGCCATGCGCTCCCTTTCGCCCTTGAGGAACAGCTCCCTCTTGCGCCGCTCCATGTCCACCGCGCGGGCACGTTCCTCCTTCTCGGCCAGCGCCCGTTCCGCCTTTCCGAGGGACTCCTCCACCCTCTCCTTTTCCTGCGCGGCACCCCGCCGCCTCGCCTCGATCCGGTCGATCTCGTCGGCGAGTTCCTGCAGTTTCTCCAGCCTCTCCAAGACGTCGGTCTCCAAAGCCCTCCTCCTCGGCCACCCCGGGCCAGGCTAGTGTGCTGAGTGGACCCGGCATCCCGGGGTTCCGCGCGTCTTCACGCGGAAATCCAGGAGAACGGATCGGTCTCTCGATAGGCGAGGATCTCCAGGCCGGCGCCCACGCGGCCGGACCAGTCCCGCAGCCGGCGCTCCATCACGTCGACGGCCGCCTGCTCCGTCGGCCCGTGGCCGAGATCCACGAGGGCGAGGCCCGCGTTGCGGGCTTCGAGCGCCGCGTGGTACCGGACGTCCCCCGTGACCAGCACGTCGGCTCTCTTCGCGAGCGCCTCCGGCCACAGGGAAGCCCCGCTCCCCCCGCAGAGCGCCACGCGCTCCACGAGCCGCTCCGGGTCTCCCACGAAACGGGCGCCCCGCGCGCCGAGCCGCCTGCACGCCTCCCCGCACCACTGCTCCAGCGGAAGCGGCCGGGCGAGGACCCCGACGCGCCCGAGGCCACCGGTCGGCGTCTCCCCCTCCAAGGGGTAGATGTCCACCGCGGGTTCTTCGTAGGGGTGGGCATCGCGCAGGGCCTGCCGCAGCCGCCTCAGCGCGATGCGCGGCACCGTCGTTTCCAGCCGGGTCTCGTCGACACGGCTCTGGGTGCCGGCTCGTCCCAGGAAGGGGGATGCGCCCTCCGGAGCCACGAAGGTCCCCTCCCCCCGGCACGCGAAACTGCAGCTCTCGTACCCCCCCACCCGCCCGGCTCCAGCCGACACGAGCGCCCCCAGGACGCGTTCCTCGTACCCCAGGGGGACGGTCACCGCGACCTTGCACAGCCCTCCCCCGGGAACGAGGGGTTCCACCTGCTCGACTCCCAGCACCTCGGCCAGGCGGTCGTTGACCCCTCCCTGGGCGCGATCGAGGTTCGTGTGGGCCGAGTAGATGGAGAGGCCGGACCGGATCGCGTCCGCCAGCACGCAGCCGGGAGACCGGGAAAGGTCGATCCGGTGGAGCGGGTCCAGGAGGAGCGGGTGGTGGGTGACCAGGAGTTGAGCTTGCCGGCGAACGGCCTCTGCTACCGCAGGGGGAGAGGGGTCGAGGGCCACCAGGATCCTCCGCACCGGCGAGCGGGGATCCCCCACCTGGAGGCCCGGCCGGTCCCAGGAGTCGGCCAGTTCCAGGGGGGCGAACGTTTCCAAGTCCTCGATCACATCCGAGAGGACCACCCGCATTCCGAGGGTCTCCCCCTCCTCCGGGTAAGCCGCCCCGGGCAGACGGGACGGCGGGATGGTGGGCCCACCTGGATTCGAACCAGGGACCGACCGGTTATGAGCCGGCAGCTCTCACCAGCTGAGCTATGGGCCCGAGTCGGACCGGTGATTATGGTTTCGAGGCCTCCCGCGTGTCAACGCCTCCGAGGGAGCTCGGTCAGCCGATGGCACGCGGGAACTCGGGAAGAACGAATCTTCAGAAGGGAAACGTCATCGTCCCCAGCGGCCCGCTCAGGGTCAACGTGACCCCCGGCTCCTCCCGGGACTCCGGAACCGTCGGGAAGAAGATCGAGTATTCGCGTGTCCACCGCGTCACGTACGGGTATTCGACCGCGCTGCGGTCCGTCTTGGCCAGCCGCACGATCTGGATCGGCACGAGCTTCTCGCCGGAGGGCAGTTCCAGGGACGCCCTCCAGAGGCTGTCCGGAGACTCGAGGTCGCTCCAGCCCGACTTTCCCGTATAGAGCGCCAGGTGGAACTCCCGCACCCTCCGGGCCGCCCGCTCCTCATCCCGCCGCATGCGTTCGGCGGGCTCTCCGACCAGCCCGTACGACGCGATGGCGGTCTCCGCGAGGGCCGACCGCAGCTCCGGAGCCCTCCACGTCGCCCACCCCTTGGCCACGGTGTCGAAGCCCTCGTACAGTTCCGCGGAGCGGGTGTAGCGCGGGAGGAGAGCGCCGTAGGGGGTGCCCGACGACGCGAACCCTGCGGTGACCCGCACGTCGCTCCCGGGGGCCGCGCAGCCCGCGGTCCCAAGGTACAGGCCCCCTGCCACCAGCAGCGCACCGCTCCAGCGGGTCCGCGCCCTCATCATCCCCTCACGTCCTCCTTGGTGAAGAGCGCCTCGAAACGGTACCCCCGGGCCTCGAGGGTCTCTCGCCCGCCTTCCTGCCGGTCCAGCAGAGCCAGGACCCCCAGCACCTGGAAGCCCTCCTGCTCGACCCGCGACACGGCGGTCAGGCTCGACCCGCCCGTGGTCACCACGTCCTCCAGCAATACCACCCGGGCACCCGGCCTCAAGTTCTTCTTGCCCTCGATCCAGCTCTGGGTGCCATGCCCCTTGGGTTCCTTCCGGACGATGAACGCCGGCAGCGGCGCCCCCTCCAGCCCGGAGACCAGGCTGGTCGCGGTCGCCAGGGGGTCGGCTCCCAGGGTCGGGCCTCCGACGGCCTCCACGTCCCCGAACACGCCGAGCCTTTCCAGGAACAGTCGGCCGATCAGGTACGCACCCCGCGGGTGGAGGGCGGTCTGCTTCCCGTCCACGTAGAAGTTGCTCTTCCGCCCCGAAGCGAGGGTCACCGGCCTCTCCTCGTAGGACTTCTCTCGAAGCAACCGCAGCAGTTCCTCACGCATCGTCTCGAGCTCGCCTCCCACCGGTGACCTCCTCCGTGGCTCAGAACAGCCCCAACTGCGCGCCCTCGGGCCGATCGACCGGCATCGGATAGTTCCCGGTGAAACACGCGTCGCAATACACGTAGGGCCCGTAGTCGGTGGCCTTCTTCAGCCCCTCGCGACCCAGGTACCCCAGGCTGTCCGCCGTGAGGAACCGTGCGATCTCCCCAACGGTGTGGCTGGACGCGATCAGTTCCTTGCGGGTCGGGGTGTCGATGCCGAAATAGCAGGGGTGGCACGTGGGCGGCGAGGAGATGCGCATGTGCACCTCCCGCGCGCCAGCCTCCCGCACCATCTTGACCAGTTTCCGGCTGGTGGTTCCCCGCACGATGGAATCGTCGACCACCACCGCCCGCTTGCCCTGGAGCACCCCCCGGACGGCGTTCAGTTTCAGCTTCACGCCGAAGTGGCGAATCGACTGCTCCGGCTCGATGAACGTACGCCCGACGTAGTGATTCCGGATCAACCCCATGGCCAGCGGGATTCCGGACTCCTCCGAGTAGCCCAGGGCGGCCACCATCCCCGAGTCGGGAACGGGCACGACGACGTCCGCTTCCACCGGGTGCTCGCGGGCCAACTCGCGCCCGAACGCCTCGCGCACGTGGTACACCTGGCGACCGAAGACCACGGAGTCGGGGCGCGCGAAGTAGATGTGCTCGAAGATGCACTGCTTGGGGGACACCGCGGGGAAGGGACGGAACGACTCGAGCCCCTTGCTGCTGATCATGATGACCTCGCCCGGTTCCACCTCGCGGATGTACTCCCCCTCGATGAGGTCCAGGGCGCAGGTCTCGGACGCCACCACGTAGGAGTCCTTCACCTTGCCGAGCACGAGGGGCCGGAACCCGTGGGGATCTCGGATCGCGATGAGGCGTTTCTCCACCAGCAGGACGAGGCTGTACGCGCCCTGCACCTGTTTGAGGGCGTCCACGAGGCGATCGAGCAGCTTCTCCTTGCGGCTGCGGGCGTACAGGTGGGCAATGACCTCGGTGTCGTTCGTGGTCTGGAAGATGCTGCCCCGGGACTCCAGGTCCCTTCGAAGCCCCGCGGCGTTCACCAGGTTGCCGTTGTGGGCGATGGCGATCGCACCGTGGACCGTGTCCGCGTAGAACGGCTGGGCGTTCTTCAGCACGCTGGAGCCCGTCGTGGAGTAGCGCACGTGCCCGATGGCGTGGACCCCCGGGAGACGGGCGAGGACCTCCTCCCCGAAGATCTCCTGCACCAGCCCCATGCCGAGGTGAACACGCAGGGACGTCTCGTCCGACGTGACGATGCCCGCGCTCTCCTGCCCCCGGTGCTGCAGGGAGTGCAGCCCGAGGTACGTTAGGTTCGAGGCTTCGGGATTGTTGTAGATCCCGAAGACCCCGCACTCGTCGTGCCACCTGTCGAACATACGCACCTTCTCGGCCTCCCGGAAGGGATCGGCCTCTTTCGAGCAGGGGGCCCCGCGGCGCCCGGTTGTCACAGGATGTTCCTGCGGATGAAATCGACCCCGTTTCGGAACAGGGCAAGCCCCTGGCCCTCCTCGGGCAGTTCCTCCCGGGTCCAGCGGGGATGATTGGTGCGGTGGACGAAGGCC
>CAZJSF010000088.1:0-11520 GCA_964548515.1 uncultured Thermodesulfobacteriota bacterium | reverse complement strand
GCTGCCCCAGAGGAAGCGCCGGTAGAACTCCTCCATGCGCTTCGGCAGGTCCTTCGAGTAGCCGAAGGGCTCCTCGTCGTAGGCGAAGGTGGACTGGCACGGCGAGGGGCAGTCTCCCACCCGCAGGAAGGCGAAGGAAAACTCGTCCCCCTCCTCCACCTGCATGAGCCGCCACTCGCCGGGCGGGGCCTCGAACTCGAAATCCTCCTGCCAGACCACGCGGCCCTCGGGCGTGAACCGGTAGGGGAGGGGTTCCTCCGCCGGGCGGGGGGGCGGTGCGGCGGCGCAGCCCAGGAGGGCGGCCAGGACCACGAGCCGATGGCGCTTCATGGCCGATCCTCCTCGTGGATTCGCTTGAGAGCCAGCAGCAGGTCGCGGTAGTCCGGGGAGCCGTCCCGGGCGTAGCGGATCACGCCGGCCCGGTCCACGATCACGGTGCGCCGCTCGAAGACCGCGCTGCCGGGCGGTTGCACGCCCAGGTCCGCGCCCAGGTATCCCGTGACGTTGGAGAGGAGCGGGAACGTGATGCCGAGATCCTCGGCCCAGTAGCGCAGCGTGGTGACGTCGTCCCGACTGACGCCCGCGACGCGGGCGTTGAAGCGCGCATAGAGGTCAAGATTCCTCTGATGGCCCTCCATCTCCCCCGTTCAGACCGGGGTGAACGCCGCCGGGAAGAAGGTGAGGATCAGGTTGTGCTTTCCGTAGTAGTCCCCTTCGTACCGGGCCAGACGGTCGCCCGTCGACGGCAGCGCGAAGTCCGTGACGGTGCGGCCCACGAGGTCCGCGGCCGTCGGGTCTTGGGCCGTTGCGGCGGTGCCGATCGTGCAGGCGAGGGCTGCGGCAGCCATCGCCGCGCGCCAGAGGGTCGGAAACGGTCTTCGCATGGGCGGTTCTCCGTGGAAGGGGGGAGGAGGAGCCTCGCAGAGTACGCGTCCGCGGGCCCGCGTCAAGCGGGCTCGACCGGTCGGTGGCGGTCCGGGGGAGAATCCTCTTCCCGGCGGACGAGCCTGGCGGCCAGGGGGCGGAACAGGTAGGGGTAGAGGAGGCTGGCGGCCATGGCTGCGACGACCAGGGCTCCGTTCGCCTCGGCGTCGATCAGGCCCATGCGCTCCCCGAGGGCACCGGCGACCACCATCATCGAGAGCGGCGCGGCGAGCAGAAGGCTCATGCCGAGGGCCTCGAGGCGGGCCAGCCCGAGCGGCCGTGCGAGGAATAGCGGGAACGCCTTGCTCAGGAACACGGCCCCGGTGAGCACGAGGGAGAAGCCGACCAGGTCCGGGGAGCGGAACAGGCCGACGTCGAGGTCGGCACCCACCCCGATGAAGAAGAAGGGAGTGAAGAAGCCGAAGCCGACGGCGTTGATCTTCTCCTCGAACCGGCCCTTGTTGCGGAACACGTAGGTCGTGATGACCCCGGCGAGGAACGACCCGAGGATGGGCTCCACCCCCGCGTAGCCGGCCAGGATGGCGCCGGCGAACGCGATGACGATGACCGCGCGGATCCCCTCCTCCACCGGGTCCTCGCTTGTCATCACCTTCTCCACCCGGTCCATCTGCCACCAGGCCGCCACGTAGACGATCTTCAGAACGAGCACGGCCAGTCCGAGCAGGGCGGCGAGCTTCCCGAGGGCCAGGGCGCCCTGGAGGGAGAAGCCGTGGGCGTGGTAGGCGGCCACCACCGTGAGGAACAGGATGGAGAGGAGTTCGCCGGCCAGTGCCGTGCCCACGATGTCGCGGCCGAGGGGGGTGCGGATGAGTCCCGACTCCTTGAGCACCGGGATCACGATGCCCGCGGACGTCATCGCAACCGCCACCCCCTCGTAGGCGGGGAGCCCGAACGCCCCGAAGACGAGGGGCGTGACCAGGAACGAGAGGAGGGGCACCGCGACGTACCAGAACACCCGGCGCGTGCGCGCGAGGGCCTTGAGGTCGAGCTCCATGCCCGCGATGAACATGAGGTAGATGAAGCCGATTTCCTTGAGGAGGAGAAACCACTCCGGCTTCTCGTGGAGCACGGTGTGGAACAGGGCGACCCCGTACAGGATCTCGAGCGCGGCGGCCGGGAATCGCAGGCGGCGGGAGAGGAACGGCACGACCGCCGCTCCCCCCACCACCAGGAACAACACCAGGTGCTCATGGGGCATGGAGGTTCTCCGTCGCGTGGCTCGGCGGAGCCGGCGGTCGCCTAGTGTCGCGTTCTCGAAGCAGGGTAACGTACCGAGAGCGCTCCGGCGCCCGGTCCCGCAAGGCGCGACGAGCGAGAATACCGGGCCGTATTCGACCGACGAGCAACGCAGCGGGCCGGGATGCCGGGACGTTCGAATACGACCTTGCTTCGGGAACGCGACACTACAGGGACTCCTCGACCGGAGGGACGAGCAGGGTCGAGACCGCGGCTCGGCGCGTGATCTGCCAGGCCACGTCGGGGTCGAGCAGGCGGGAGAGCCACCCCGCCCGGCGCCAGGCCCCGGTGTCCAGGACGAGGAGCTGGAAGGATTCCAGGGCTCGTCCGACGGACAGGACGGGGTTCCCCTTGAGCGGCTCCGTGGCGATGCTGGTCTTGTACACGATCCCCATGTCGGACACCGTCCGCTTCGCGAGGGCGAACCGTTCGTCGTCCTCGTCCGAGGAGAGGTGGGGCGAGGGTTCCGCGAGGAGGGCCGCGGGCTCCGCGGAGAATGCCTCGGCAGCCTCGAAGACGGTCTCCAGCACGTGCTCCACGTCGACGCCCTCGACGCACGGCACGGCCAGCCTGCCGTAGGGGAAGGTTCCCCCGGCCAGGAGGACCGGGCTCCCGGACGACGCGGCCAGCGCCTGGAGGAATCGCTGCCGGCGCGAGTCGGTGGAGAGGGGCACGGAGGTGCGGGAAACCGCGGGTCGGGACACCGCCACCAGCCCTCGCGACTCCTCTTCGCGAGCGAAGAGGCGGCGGAGGTCGGAGAATGCCTCGGCACCGAGTTCCTTCACGTCCCACGGCCCGAGCTTCGCGTCGGAGGCGAGGGCTTCGAGACGTTCCCTGCGCGGGGCCGCCCCCCGGGTGACCAGGAGCAGGGTCCGCTCCAGGGGGAGCACGGAACGCAGGTACGCGAGCTCCTCGAAGAACCGGAGGTCCTCCGTCCCCAGCAGCAAGGCCGTGAGGCTGGCTCCGTACTCCAGCGGAAACCGCTTGAAGTTGAAGGTCAGGATCTCGGCCACGGTCTTCACCACGTGGGGGTCGCCGAGCAGTATGGCCCGGTCGCCGCCCCTCAGGACGGTGTCGCCGTGGGGGACGAGGATCTTCCCGTCCCGGTACACCACGCCGATGTTCCAGCGCTGGGGGGAGAGCGTCCGGAGGGGCTTGCCGGCCAGCCGCGAGTGGGGGTGGACCTCCACCTCGAGGATCTCGTCCTTCTCGAGGCCGATGCCGTGGGCCGCCTTGGAGCGCTTTTCGATCCGGTTGCGCAGCGCCGTGGCGCTGAGATGGAAGATGTCCTCCACCTCGACGTCGAGGCCGCGCATCTGCTCGATGCCCCGGGGCGTGATGCCCAGGGAGACGACGCGGCGGGGATGGAAGTGGTCGCGCAGGACCCGGGAGACCTCGGCGTTGATCCTCTCCGTGGTCGTGGTGATCAGGACCGCATCGGCGCCGTCCACGTCGGCCTCCTCCAGGACGAGCCGACTGGTGGCGTCTCCGACGATCACGGGGATCGGTTCGCCCCGCGCCTCCACGGCGGCCTGGACCCGGTCGGGGTGGATGTCGACGCAGGTGACGTCGAACTCCCTCGACAGGCGCCGGAGCAGTTCCATGCCCACGTTTCCCAGACCTACGACGACGAAGCGGGTCCTCTTCACGTGCCCTCCTCGTCCCTGCGGCGCGGGAGCCGGGCGGCGGGCCAGGGGCGTCTCGAGCGGCGCCTCGCCGAGCCTTCCTCAGGCGCCTGCCCGCGTCAGAACCTCACGCGTACGCGAGGCCCACCTTCCTCCTCACGTCCGCCAGGGTCGGGGCCGCTGCGGCCCGAGCTTTCTCCGCGCCGGACCGCAGGATGTCCACCACGTCGTCCGGCCTGCGCAGCAGTTCCTCCCGACGCTGCCGGTGGGGCTCGAAGTGGTCCCAGATGGCCCCGATGAGTTCCTTCTTGACGTCCGAGTACTTGAGCCCTCCGGCGAGGTAGCGCTCCCGGAGGGCCCCGACCTCCTGAGGCGTCAGGAACAGCCGGTAGAGAGCGAAGAGATTGCAGCGGTCCGGATCCTTGGGTGCCTCGACCGGCGTTGCGTCGGTCACGACGGACATGACCGTGCGCTTCAGCGTGGCGCGGTCCGTGAAGATGTCGATGGTGTTGCCGTAGGACTTGGACATCTTCTGGCCGTCCGTGCCGGGGACCAGGGCGACGTCGTCGTCGATCTCGGCGTCGGGCACCACGAAGGTGTCGCCGAAGGCGGCGTTGAACTTCTGGGCCAGGTCCCGGGTCACCTCCAAGTGCTGCTTCTGGTCGCGCCCCACCGGGACCGCGTTGGACTGGTAGAGCAGGATGTCCGCCGCCATGAGCACCGGGTACGCGAACAGACCGTGGTTCGGGGCGATCCCCTTGGCGATCTTGTCCTTGTACGAGTGGCAGCGCTCGAGCAGGCCCATGGGAGCGATGCTGGAGAGGACCCACGTCAGTTCCTGGACCTCCACCACGTCGGACTGCACCCAGAACGTGCACCGGGAGGGATCCAGCCCCAGGGCCAGGAAGGAGGTGGCCGCCTCGATGGTGCCCCGGGCCAGGGAGTCTCCGTCGGAAAGCGACGTCATGGCGTGGTAGTTGGCGATGAAGCAGAACAGGTCGGATTCCTCCTGGTAGGCGATCATCTTCTGCATCATGCCGAAGTAGTTGCCGAGGTGGAGTGCTCCGGACGGCTGAATGCCGGAAAGTACGCGCTTCATGGTCTCCTCGCTGTGGATCGGTCGCCCGAACGAAACGGGCCGCGGGGGGGGTCCCGCGGCCCTTCATCGTCACCGCGCCCACCCTGTTGCGTCGGGATTGTATGCCCCGGTGCGGCGGGCGATCGCGGGGCGGGCGCGGGAGGCATGGAATAGCAGGAAGGCAGACGGCGTGTCAACGGACAACCCCGGCGGCGGGGCGCGCCTTGATCGCCCGGAGAACCGCGTGTTACAAGGGAAAACGTTTCGCGCGCCGCGGACTCGGGCCGCGGCCGAACCGTTGAGGTCGAGGAGGCGCACGATGGACTACCAGGAACTCGCGAAGAACACGGTGAGCAAGCTGCGCGAGATGGTGAAGGAGCAGCTCCCGGACGTGAAGGGGGTCGCCGGGCTCCGGAAGGAGGAGCTCGTGAACCTGCTCGCGGAGAAGTGGGGCATCGCCGGGCCCCGCAAGGTGGCGGTGGGGGCCGGCAAGGCCGAGTTGAAAGCCGAGATCCGCAAGCTCAAGGTCTTCCGGAAGGCGGCCGTGGAGGCGCGGGACAAGGAGAAGATGAAGGCGACCCGGGAGGAACTCCATCGCCTGAGACGTCAGCTGAGGAGAACGGTAAAGATCAAGACCTGACCCTGCAGACCCCTCCGGGGTGCTTCCTCCGGGAGAGCCGGCGACGCCGTTCCTGTTCGGTGAAGCCGGCTCTTTCTCGTCTCACGCACTGCTACTCGCAGTCGGGGGCGAGGCCGCAGCCGTCGTCGCGGGGCGGACCCAGGATCCCGCCGCTTCCCAAGGGGTCGAGGAGCGGGTCTGGGGGGACCTGTCGAGCCCGGCAGTGTCGGTCCAGATAGGAGGCGATGGCGCCTTCCCCCGTCAGGATCCGCAGTCCGTCCGGCTCCCGGGCGACGAGGATGGGGATGGTGTCGAGCCCCAGGAGGTTCGCCGTCGCCAGGTTCACCCGCGGGTCGTGGGCTCCGGACGCCTCGATCCCCTCCGGGAGTGCGGCAGAGGCGGAGATGGGGTTGTAGCGGACCTCGCAGCGATCCAGGTTCCTCGAGGTCTCGAGCACGTTGCGGCAGTGCGGGCAATTCTCGGAGTAGATGAGAACCAGCGCCGGGCTCTGGCCCGGCCGCTCCACGGCCGCCGTGCCTGTGTCGAGCCGCGGGTTGGCCGGGACGAAGGAGAGCAGGGAGAAGATGGTCAGGGTGGCTCCGAAGGCCGAGAAGCCGAACAGCGATCCCGGAAGGCCGGAGGCGAGGTTGACCGCGGCCACGGTTCCGAGGATGGCCAGGCAGTAGATGCACCAGGCGTCCGCCACGTGCCACTGGTAGGCGAGCAGGACGCCCTCGGCGCCCAGCGCGGCTGCCGCGACGACCTGCAGGGCGGCCGCCGCCCAGGGTCGGCGCCCGCTGCGGGCGGCGAGCGCCGCGAAGCCGAGGAAGGCGAACACGGCCGTCCCCACCAGGTTGAACGCGGCCGGGCTGATCCGGGTGAGCCGGGCAACCACGGCACAGCCTCCACCGACGCACAGTTCCTCGCCGGTGACCGCTACGTGGCCGGCCTGGAAGAGGGTGACGGCCGCGGCGGCGAGGGCCAGGGCGGCCGCTGTCGCGGGGAACCGGAGGGCCTGGGGCCGGGTGGTCTGGGGGGGCGTGAAGGGCGAGGCCATCGCTCTGTCGCTCCTGGGATCGCCGGGGTTCCGGGGAGGGCTGCGTGCGGGGCTCGAGGATACGGGAAGGACGTCGCCGCCGTCCACGGCCTACACCGTCGGCGGCCCGTCGTTGACGGGGTTTCCGGCGCCGTGATAGATAGTTTCCTCGTTTCCTCCCGCAGTCCCTGGTCTCCACCGGAAAGGCGATCCCATGGATTTGTACCAAGCGATCCGCGCGAGGCGGTCCGTTCGGAAGTATCGACCCGACCCGGTCCCCCCGGAGGTGCTCGACCGGCTGCTGGAGGCGGCCCAGTGGGCTCCCAGTTGGGCACACACCCAGTGCTGCGAGGTCGTCGTTGCCACCTCGCCGGCCGTGAGGGAGGCCTTGCAGGGGACGCTTCCCGAGACCAATCCAGCGTTTCGGGCGATGGTGGATGCCCCGGTGGTCCTCGCCTTCTGCGGCCGCAAGGGCCGGGCGGGGTTCAAGAAGGGGGAGCCGGGTACTCCCCGGGGGGACTGGCTGCTCTTCGACGTGGCGCTGGCCATGGAGAACCTCATGCTGGCTGCCGAGGCCGAAGGCCTGGGTACCGTGTGCGTGGGGCTGTTCGACGCGGCGGCAGCGGCGGAGGCCCTGGGCGTGCCCGCCGAGGTGGACGTGGTGGCGCTCACCCCGCTGGGCTACCCGGCCGGCGAGACCAAGGTGCCGCCGCGGAAGGGACGGGGGGATTTCGTCCACTGGGACCGATACGGCGCGGCGTGAACCGGCTCTTGAGGGCGCCCTGGGCGCCCTCAAGCCGTTCGAGGAGACGATGATCGACCTGCACACACACACCCTGTTCTCCGACGGCGAGCTGACGCCGTCGGAGCTCATCCGGCGGGCTCAGTCGGTCGGGCTGCGCGCGCTCGGGATCACCGATCACGCCGACATGGCCACCTTCGAGTGGATCCTGCCGCGGATCCTCCGGGCGTGCGCGGAGAACGAGCAGGCCCGAGGGTTCCGCTGCGTGCCGGGCATCGAGTTGACGCACGTGCCGCCCTCCCTCGTGGCGCGCTACGTGGCCGAGGCCCGGAGCCTGGGCGCGCAGTTGGTGATCGTCCACGGGGAGAGCCCGGTGGAACCCGTGGACCCGGGCACCAATCGGGCGGCGATCGAAGCCGGCGCCGACATCGTGAGCCACCCGGGCCTGATCTCCGAGGAGGACGCCCGCCTCGCCTCCGAGAAGGGGGTGCACCTGGAGATCACGGCGCGCAAGGGGCACAGCCTCACCAACGGGCACGTGGCCGCCATGGCCCGGCGGACCGGCGCGCCGCTGGTGCTCAATACCGACGCCCACGCGCCGGGGGACCTGATCTCGGAGTCCTTCGCCAGGGTGGTGGCACTCGGGGCCGGGTTGACGGAGGCGGAGTACGCGGCTCTCCGCAGGAACATGGCCCGCCTGGCCGGGGTGGAGGAGGCGGCTTGAAGAGGTCTCCAGCGTTGCTGTTCGCCGCGGTGCTCGCCGTGGGTTGCGCGGGCCCGGCTCCGCGGCAGCCCGCGCCGCAATCGGCCCCGGTCCCGCCCTGGACGATGGAGGGCGGCGATCCCGGGCGCACGTCGCGGGGCGCCCCGGTGGTTCCGGAGCGCTGGCAGGTCGAGCGGATGATCGACCTGGTGGAGAAGGACCGGTACTCGCCCCTGGAGAGCGCCAGTCCGCTGTTGATCGAGGGTGCGGCGTACGTCGGGCACACGGGGAGGCGTTTCGAGGCGATCCTGAGCGACGGGTCGCGGCTTTGGAGCGTGGCGACCAAGGGCAGGGTGTACACGACAGCCGCCCTCGTGGACGGGTTGCTCGTGTTCGGTGACGACGAGGGGATCGTCCAGGCCGTGGATCTCACCGGCGACGTCCGGTGGCGGTTCCCGGTCTCCTATCCGGTGGTTTCGAGTCCGCTGTCCGCCGACGGGAAGGTGTTCGTGGCCGTCTCGGACCAGAACGTGTTCGGCCTCGAGGCGGCGACGGGCCGCCCCCTCTGGCAGTACGGCCGCCGCTTCCCGCGGCGCAACGTCCTGTGGAGATCCCTGGGCCTTAGCTTCGGGGAGGGCCGGGTCTACGCCGGGTTCTCCGACGGAGCGGTGGTGGCCCTGGACGCCGAGCTCGGCCGCGTTCTCTGGCGGGCGGACATCGGCGCCGCGGAACTCTTCGGGGACGTGGCGGCCGGGCCGTCCTACCGGGACGGGCGGGTGTACGCCGGGGTGTCCCGGGGTCCCGTGGTCTGCCTGGATGCGGCAACGGGCGAGGAGGTGTGGCGGGCGAACGTGGAGGCCGCCGCCGGTTTCGCCGTCGGAGACGAGGTTCTCTACGTGGCGACGGTCTCCGGAGGGGTGTCGGCGCTCTCCCGGGCCGACGGGAGGCAACTGTGGGAGACGGCTCTCGACGGGGGGGCCGCGACGGCGCCGGTGCTGGCGGGGGGCTTCGTGGTGGCGGGCGCCTCGGAAGGGAGCCTGCTGGTGCTGGACGCGACGACCGGAGAGATCCGAGGCCGCTACTGGCCCGGCTCGGGACTGCGGGGGCAGCCGACCGCGTCGGGGGGACAGGTGCTCTTCCTGTCGAACCGCGGCGTGCTCCACTGGCTGAGGTGAGGGATGGGACTCAGCGGAAAACTGATCGGCGCGGGGCTCGGGTTCTTTCTCGGGGGGCCGTTGGGGGCGGTGATCGGGGGCGTGATCGGTCACTACGTCAAGGATTCCCCCCTGGGGGAGGGGACGGGGGGCGCGGACCCCCGCGTCCGGCAGCAGCAGCAGGAGCTGTACTTCGTCGCGAGCCTGGTCGGAATTCTCACGGCGATGATGAAGGCGGACGGGGAGGTTCGACCGGAGGAGGTCCGGGCCATCCGGACGTTCTTCTCGGAGCGCCTGGGCTACCGCGGCGAGTCGCTGGACATCCTGCGGGACCTCATCAAGCAGTTCCTGCGCAACGGCGTGGACATGGAAGCGCTGTGCCGCGACGTCAGCGCCCGTGCGGACTACCCGACGAGGCTGCTGCTCGTGGAGTGCATGCTCGACATCGGGATGGCGGACGGCCGGATGGACCCCACGGAGCAGGCGGTGTTCGACCGTGCGGTGGGCCTCCTGGGGATCTCGGCCGCGGACGTGCGGGGGCTCCTGGCCCGGACCCGCCCGCACCGCGACTTCGAGACCCTGGGGGTCTCCCCTGACGCCGACGCCGAGGAGATCCGAAGGGCGTACCGCGAGTTGGTGAAGAAGTACCATCCCGACCGGGTGGCCCATCTGGGCGACGAATTCAAGCAACTCGCCCATCGCAAGTTCCTGGAGGTGCAGGAGGCCTACGAGAGGATCCGTCCGGCGGGCGGGTAGGCTTCGCGGGCGGCTAGAGGCCGAGGGCAGGAAAGGAGAGAGGGCTCCGCTGGGGGAGCCCTCTCTGCGTCACGGAATCCGCTCGCGATCAGGCCGCGCGAACATTGGCGGCCTGGGGTCCCTTCGGGCCGTCCACGACGTCGAACTCCACCTCCTGCCCCTCCGCCAGTGTCTTGAACCCCTCCATCTGGATGGCGGAGAAGTGGACGAAGACGTCCGGGCCGCTCTCCTGGGACACGAAGCCGTATCCCTTCTGGTCGTTGAACCACTTCACCGTGCCTTTCGCCATGCCCTTGCCTCCTCTTGCGTTGCCGGGCTCTTCGCCCGTTGAAGCGCATGGACCGGGACGGCCGAGGATCCCCGGAGGTCGGGCTCAACGGTCTCCCGATCCATCGTGCGGAAAGGGGGGCCGGACACTGCCCGCCCCCCCCTTGAAAAGGAGGCTAGAGATTCCGCCGGTCCGCTGTCAACCCCTTGCGGGCACAGCGCTTTCCGGATCGGGGGGGCGCGCGGGAACGACCTCGTCCGACCGTGCGCGGGGCGTTGAGCCCGGCACGGAGCGGGCCCGTTCGGCCGGCCCGGGCAAGGCGGCCTGCCGGCTTGACACCCCGGCGGCCTTTCCGATAGCTTCAGCGTTTCTCTTCCGCCTGGACGTTCGGAGGGACCATGCTGGATGAAAAGATCCCCTTCGGCCTGACCTTCGACGACGTTCTCCTGGTGCCCGCCGCCTCGGACATCCTGCCCGACCAAGTGGACGTGAGTACCTGGCTGACGCCCAAGATCCGCCTCAACATTCCCCTGCTCAGCGCGGCGATGGACACGGTGACCGAGGCCCGCACCGCCATCGCCATGGCCCAGGAGGGGGGCATCGGCATCATCCACCGGAACCTCACCGTCGAGGAGCAGGTGGCCGAGGTGGAGAAGGTCAAGAAGTCCGAGGCGGGGATGATCGTCGACCCGATCACGGTGGGCCCGGACCGAAAGGTGGCCGACGCGGTCGAACTCATGGCCCGCTACCGGATCAGCGGGGTTCCCATCACCGACGAGGCGGGCCACCTGCTGGGCATCCTCACCAATCGGGACCTTCGGTTCGAGAAGAACCTGGACCGGCCGGTGAGCGAGGTGATGACCCGCCGCAACCTGGTGACCGTTCCGCCGGGGACCACACTGGAGCAGGCCAAGGAGATCCTCCACGAGCACCGCATCGAGAAGCTCCCGGTGGTGGACGAACACTTCGTCCTCCGGGGTCTGATCACCATCAAGGACATCGAAAAGGCCCGGCGCTACCCCCACTCCTGCAAGGACCCGATGGGGCGGCTGCGGGTGGGTGCGGCGGTCGGGGTGGGGGCCGACCGGGACGCGAGGGTGGAGGCCCTGCTCCGGCACGGGGTGGACGTGCTCGCGGTGGACACGGCCCACGGGCACTCGACGATGGTGGTCGAGGCCGTGCGCGCGATCAAGGCCCAGTGGCCCGAGGCCCAGGTGATCGCCGGCAACGTGGCCACCGGGGAGGCCACCGAGGCCCTGGTCGCCGCCGGGGCGGACGCGGTGAAGGTGGGCGTCGGGCCCGGCTCCATCTGCACGACCCGCGTCGTTGCAGGCGCGGGGGTGCCCCAGGTCACCGCG
>CAZJSF010000087.1:0-11809 GCA_964548515.1 uncultured Thermodesulfobacteriota bacterium | reverse complement strand
CGAGGGCCTGCTCCGCCACGGTGCTGACGCGCCCGGCCCACGTGAGCCGCGGCCGGAGCGCGGCGTTGACCACGGTCGGGGTGTTGCGGAAGTGGGCGTTGGTCGGGTAGGCAGCCGACACGTCCCGCCCGTCGGAGAACCCCTCCTCGGGAAGGTGGCAGGTGGCGCAGTTCATGGTGCCGTCGCCGGAGAGGCGGCGGTCGAAGTAGAGCAGGCGACCCAACTCCACCAGGTCGCCGTTTGGCTCGGCCTGCACGCGCGGGAGGACGTAGTCCCTCAGGTCCGCCCGGCCCATGCCGACGGCGGGGAGGAAGAGAAGGACGAGGAGGAACGCGACCGCGCGACCCCTCACGGCCGGACCCCTGCGGCGGCGAGCTCCTCGTCGACCGCCTTCCGCAGATGCTCGATGGGGCGCTCGCCCACGAGCACCCGGCCGGGCCTGCCGGAGGGGCCGATGACGAAGGTGGGGGTCTGGTAGATCTGCAGGCTCCGGGTGAGGGCCGCGTCCTCCTCCACCCTCTCGGCCAGGCGCTCCGCGTCCAGGTCCTTCTGGAAGCGCTCGCGGTCGAGCCCGATGGAGTCCGCGATCTCCAGGATCGTCTTCGCGTTGAGGATCCGGTAGTTCCGGAGGAGGAGCTCGTGCATCTCGCCGAAGCGCCCCTGCTCGCGAGCGGCCAGGCTGGCCCGGGCGGCGACCTTGGCGTAGTCGCGGTAGGGGTACGGCGCGTGCTTCACCACCACGCGGACCCTCCCCTCGTACTCGTCGAGCAACTGCTTCACGACCGGACCGGCCGCGGCGCAGTGGGGTCACTGGTAGTCTACGAACTCCACCACCGTGACCGGGGCGTCGGCGGCCCCCAGAATCGGCGAGTCCCCGGCCTCGATGAGGAGCCGCTCCCCGGCCCACGCGGCCCCGGCGGCCAGCACGACGAGGGCGACCGCCCGGACGGCCGCCCTCCTCCAGATCCTACGGGCCGTGCTCCGACTCTCCCGCACGCCCCGCTACGCCTTCTTCCGCACGTCGACCATGAAGGCCTTGGTCTCCGGGATGAGCGTGTTGGGGTCTCCCACGGTGGGGGTCAGCAGGTTCGCGCTGTCCCCCGCGCCGGGCGTCGTCCAGCCGAAGCACCAGGGGAGACCCACCTGGTGGACCGTGGTGTCCTGGACTCGGTAGGGCTGGAAGCGACGGGTGACGATGGCCAGGGCCTCCACGCTTCCCCGGGCCGAGACCACCTGGACGGCCTCGCCGCTTCGGATGCCCCGCTCCTTGGCGAGCTGTTCGGAGATCTCCACGAAGAGGTGGGGCTGGAGCTCGAGGAGCCAGGGGGTGTTGCGGCTCATCACCCCGGTCTGCCAGTGCTCGGTGACCCGGTAGGTGGTGGCCACGAGCGGGAAGCGGGCGTCGCAGCTCGCGAAGACGTCCTCCTCCTTCCCGCCCCCCGGGCCGTGCCACAACTTGACGGTGGGGTTGATCCGCTGGCCGCTCATCAGGTTGCCGGGCACCGGGCACTCCAGGGCCTCGTAGTGCTCGGGGAAGGGCCCGTCCCGCAACCCGGGCCCGAACAGGCTCGCCACCCCGTCGGGCTTCATGATGAAGGCGAGCTTGCCCTTCTCCGTCGCCATCGGCGGCCACCCCCCGTCGGGGACGTCGCCGACCCACTTCTCGCCGTTCCACGCGATCACGGCCCGCCGCGGGTCGTAGGGGCGGCCTTCGGCGTCCACCGAGGCCCGGTTGTAGAGGATCCGGCGGTTGACGGGCCAGCACCACGACCAGTTGTGGTACATCCCGAGGCCCGTGGGGTCCTCCGTGCCGCGGCGGGCCATCATGTTGCCGGCCGCGGTGAAGCTGCCGGAGTAGAGCCAGTTGCCGCTGGAGGTCGACCCGTCGGCCTGCAGCTTGGTGAAGTTCTCGGTGAGTCCGGCCCGGACCTTCGGTTCGGTCCAGTAGTACCCGTTGATCTCCTGGGCGATCAGCGCGGTGTCCACCCGCTCCACCTTGCCGCCGGCATCCCTCGGGCCGTAGTCCCACGTGAGGTTGACCAGCTGTTCGGGAAGCGCCCCCCCCTCCTTGCGGTAGAGGTCGACCAGGGAGAAATAGAGCTCGTTGAGGATCTCGGCGTCGGCCCTGCTCTCACCGGCCGGCTCCACCGCCTTGTACCGCCACTGGGCCCACCGGCCGGAGTTCGTGATCGAGCCCTCCTTCTCGTAGGAGACCGCGGCCGGGAGGAGGAACACCTCGGTCTTCACGTCCGCCGGGTTCACCCCCGGTCCCCTCCAGAAGCTCGACGTCTCGTTGTCGAAGAGGTTCACGGCCACCATCCAGTCCAGGGTGGCCATCGCCTTGCGGACCTTGCCCGCGTTGGAGGTGCACGAGGCCGGGTTCTGCCCCCAGGCGAAGAAACCCTTGAACTGGCCCTCGAACATCTTGTCCATGAGGAAGAGCCAGGAGTAGTTCACCCCGGGGTCGAGCTTCGGGTGCCAGGGGTAGGCCAGGTCGTTCTCGGCGGTGGCGTGCTCCCCGTAGATCGCCTTGAGGTAACTCGCGATGTACTTGCCCCGGTTGCCCCACCAGTTGGCGCTCTTCGAGTCGTTGGTCTTCGGGGTGAACTTCTCGGTGTACTCGGCCAGGGTGGCCAGATCCGCCGGCGGCGTGGGCAGGTAGCCGGGCAGGATGTGGAAGAGAATGGCGTGGTCCGTGGCTCCCTGCACGTTGGACTCGCCGCGAAGCGCGTTCACACCCCCGCCGGCCCGCCCCACGTTGCCCAGGAGGAGCTGGATCATCGCCATCGTCCGGATGTTCTGGGTGCCCACGGTGTGCTGGGTCCACCCCATCGCGTACATCTCGGTCCCCACCCGGTCGGCCCGCCCGGTGGACGCGTAGATCTCGTACACCTCCTCGAGCTTGTGTGCCGGGGTGCCGGTGATGGAGCTGACGGTGGCCACGTCGTAGCGGCCGTAGTGCTTCTTGAGGAGCTGGAACACGCACCGGGGATCCTGCAGGGTCGGGTCCCTCCGGGGGTTCCCGGCCGCATCGCGCTGGAACGCCCAGGTGGCCTTGTCGTAGGAGCGTTTCTCCGCGTCGTAGCCGGAGAAGACCCCGTCCAGGTCGCCGGGCATCTGGAAGTCCGGGTGCACGAGGAACGACGCGTTGGTGTAGTTCACCACGTAGTCCCGGTGCTCCAGGCCGTTGTCCAGGATGTACTTGATCATCCCCCCGAGGAAGGCGATGTCCGTCCCCGACCGGAGCCCGGCGTAGAGATCCGCCACCGCCGCGGTCCGGGTGAAGCGCGGGTCCACCACGATGAGCTTGGCGCCGCGCTCCCGGGCCTCCATCACCCACTGGAAGCTCACCGGGTGGTTCTCCGCGGGGTTGGCCCCCATCACCAGGACCACATCCGCGTTTCGGATGTCGATCCAGTGGTTCGTCATCGCGCCCCGACCGAACGTTTCCGCCAAACTGGCGACGGTGGAGCTGTGTCAGAGACGCGCCTGGTGCTCGATGTAGACGAGCCCCAGGCCCCGCATGAACTTCTGCAGGAGGTAGGCCTCCTCGTTGTCGAGGGCGGCGCTACCCACGCTCGCTATCGCGCGGGTCCGGTTCACGGTCTGGCCCTTGTCGTTCACGGTCTCGAACGACTCGTCCCGGGCCTTCTTGACCCGTTGGGCGATCTCGCCGACGGCCCACTCCCAGGAGACCTCCTTCCACTCCGAGGCACCCGCGGGACGGTACAGGGGCTTGGTGATCCTCTTCGGGTTGTTCCGGAGCTGGTGGATGCTCGCACCCTTGGGGCACAGCGTTCCCCGATTGATCGGATGCTCGGGGTCGCCCTCGATGTGGACGACCTCACCGCCTTCGGAGTAGACGGAGATCCCGCACCCCACCGAGCAGTACGGGCAGATGGTCGCCGTCTTGGTCGCGGTCTCGAGCTTGAAGGACGCCGCCCGGGCGTCGCTCGCCGCCAGGCCGCTCCCGAGGCCCGACCCGACCAGCCCCCCACCGGTGATCCGCAGGAAGTCCCTTCTCGTCACGCTCATGGATGACAACCTCCTCTCGGCACGGAAGCCACGCCCGCCGCGGCCTCAGGCCTGCCCGGCGACCACGACGAGGTAGCGCAGCGCGAAGCCCCCGGCGAGGAGCAGCGCTGCCGACAGGGTGACGGTGCCGCGGGTCACCGGGACCTTTCCGCGGAAGAAGGTCATCCCGAACTGCAGGGCGAAGGGCACCCCCAGACCGAGGACCAGGAAGCCCCAGAAGATCGGGGCGAAGCGGCCCGAGATCACCGGGGCCGAGGCGTCCCCCAGCAGCCCCAGGAAGCCGGCCAGGATGACGACCTCCAGCACGAGCACCACCTCGTCCAGGGTCCGGAGCCTTTCCCAGAGGCGGGAACCCAGGGAACCCCGGGCCTGGAGCAGCAGCACGATGGCGGCCACCCCGGTGGAGGCGGCCGAGGCCAGGAAGAGCGCGCCGAGCAGGTTGCTCCCGCCCCAGAAGGGGCGGTTGGTGGTGCCCAGGAGCACGCCGGTGTAGCTGGCGATGAAGAACCCGAACAGGGCACCCGCCACGCCGACCTGCCTGCGCACCCCGGAGGCCCACGGCACCCGGTCCTCCAACACGACCAGGGCGGCCGAGGCGGCCGCGAAGAGCCCGAACCCGAGCAGCGCCCAGGAGCCCACGGACATGGGGGACTGGAGCTTGAAGGCGAGGAACATGTTGAAGGCCCGGCCGGGCGTACCCAGGTCGAGGGTCAGGAACACGGGCAGGATGACTGCCAGCGGCAGGGCGACGAGGTAGCCGGTCCGCACCACCGGCTTGTCCCCGTCGTCCCCGAAGACGTCGGCCAGGGCCGCCACGAAATAGGCGCCCGCGGCGATGCCGCCGAGGAAGAAGTACCATACGATGTGCATCCCCCACTGCGGAATGTGTCCCATGGTCACTCCTCCTTCGGACCGCGTTCGCGGAAGGCGACGAGGGCTGCCAGGCCCACGGCGGCCGCCGCTCCGATGCTCCACACCGAACCCGGAAAGACGGTGGCCACGCAGTGACGGGGCTGCCGGGGCAGGCCGTAGGTCTCCGGGGGTTCGGTGAGGACGTACAGGTTCTGGAGGCCCGCCAGTTCCTTCTCCCCGTAGAGCCGCGCCCGGGTCGTGCCCTGGTCCCAGAGTTCGCCGAGGCGGGTGCGCGCCCGGGCCAGCATCTCTCCCCTCTCGCCGAAGGCGATGGACCCGGTGGGGCACACAGCGGCGCAGGCCGGACTCAGCCCCTGCTCCACCCGGTCCCGGCAGAAGGTGCACTTCGCCACGCGCCCCCGCTCGGCGTCGAAGTCCACCACCTTGAAGGGGCAAGCGGATACGCAGTACCGGCAACCGTTGCACCGGTCGTCGTCCACCACCACCGCTCCCCACTCCGTGCGGTAGATGGCGCCGGTGGGGCACACGGTGAGACAACTCGCCTCGGTGCAGTGCTTGCAGGTGTCGCTGAGGAAGCTCCAGCGCAGGGGCCCGTCCTCGGGTTCCGCGAACTTGACCTTCCTCCAGGTCCGGGCCGTGAGTTCCCGGGGGTTCTCGTAGGACCCCCAGAAGGCGTTGGGTTCGGCCGGCAAGCCGTTCCACTCCTTGCAGGCCACCTGGCACCCGCGGCAGCCGATGCAGAGCGTCGTGTCCGTGAGAAACGCCTTGGGCATGGCGGTCACCTCCCGCGCGACACCGCGCGCAATCGAGCCGTGTCCGAAGAGGGTAATAGCAGGCCGCCCGACTCCAGTCAACGCAATTGGCAAAACAATGTTTGTGAACAATGACGCTATTTTTTCGCTTTTCTTGAGGGCAATTGGCTTCGCGATCCGTTATTGTGATTGTCTTCTCAAAACATCGTTCTTTCCTCTGTGCGGCTCGCTGGCCTCCGAGCCGACCCCCGAAACCCGACGAACCACTAGACCTGCGCGCCTCGCTGCGAGAAACTTTCGCCCGTCCGCCGCTCGTCCACGACTCCCGCACCCCACGGAGGAACCCATGGCCGACATGCCGGCCCCGACCAAGTCGATCCAGGAGATCAACGCCAAGATCCGCTCCGGCAAGGCGGTGGTCGTCACGGCCGAGGAGATGGTGGAGGTCGTGCGCGCCGAGGGGCCCAAGGCGGCGGCGCGGAGGGTCGACGTCGTCACCACCGGGACCTTCGGCACCATGTGCTCGTCCGGGGCCTTCCTGAACTTCGGGCACACCAAACCCAAGATGAAGGCTTCGCGGGTCTGGCTCAACGAGGTGGAGGCCTACGCGGGCGTGGCCGCGGTGGACTGCTACGTGGGTGCGACCCAGGTGCGGGAGGACGACCCCCTCAACCGCGTCCACCCCGGCCGCTTCGAGTACGGTGGCGGCCACGTGATCGAGGAACTGGTCGCTGGACACAAGGTGGCCCTCCGGGCCGTCTCCTACGGGACGGACTGCTATCCGCTTCGCGAGCACCGCGCCGAGGTGAGGCTCCAGGACTTCCGGGACGCGACCCTTCTCAACCCGCGCAACGCCTACCAGAACTACAACTGCGCGGTGAACCTCTCGGACCGGACCATCTACACCTACATGGGTGTGCTCCGGCCTCGCATGGCCAACGCCACGTTCTCCTCGGCGGGGGAACTGAGCCCCCTGCTCAACGATCCCTACTACTGGACCCTGGGCACCGGGACCCGGATCTTCCTGGGCGGGGCCGTGGGAGCGGTCGCGTGGGCGGGCACCCAGCACGCCCCGACCGCGCCCCGGAACGCCCGGGGCGTGCCCCGGAGCGGGGCCGGCACCCTCATGGTCGTTGGCAACCTCAAGGAGATGGGGCCGCGCTTCCTGCGGGGCGCGAGCCTGGTCGGGTACGGGACGAGCCTGATGGTTGGCATCGGCGTCCCCATCCCCGTGCTCAACGAGGAACTGGCGTGGTTCACGGGGGTCTCCAACGCCGAGATCACATGCCCCGTCGTGGACTACGGCCGGGACTACCCGCAGGGAGAGGGCCAACCGCTGGGAGAGGTCACCTACGAGGAACTCCAATCCGGCAGGGTCGAGGTGCGCGGCCGGGAGATCCCCGCGTCTCCCCTTTCCAGCGTGTCCCGCGCCCGGGAGATCGCGACGACCCTGCGGGAATGGATCGCGGCCGGGCGGTTCCTCCTCGGGGAACCCCAGGTGCCGATGCCCACCGTGCCGTGGACGGGATCGGTCCCGGAGACGGTCGTTTGAGTTTGACCGGCCCCGCCTACCACGAACGGGCCTACCGGACCTTCGGGGAGGCGCCGCGGGGGCGGGTGGCCTTCGAGGCGCGGATCGGCACGAGCGATCTGTACATCCGGGCCGATCGCGATCTGTCCCGGGAGGCCCTGACCGCGCTCCGCACCGTGCGCGGCCACATCGAGGGCCACGTCGCCCAGCGCCCCGCCTTCGCGACCGCCCTGGAACCGCTCGAGGCTCCGGCCGGCGTCCCCGCGGTGGTGGAGGCGATGTACGCGGCGGGCCGGCGGGCCGGCGTCGGTCCGCTGGCGGCGGTCGCCGGGGCGGTGGCCGGCGAGGTGGGCCGGGCCCTGCGGCGCTGGACCCGGGAGGTCCTCGTGGAGAACGGGGGGGACATCTACGCGGACGTGGCGGAGGAGTCGGTGATCGGGTTGTTCGCCGGCCCTTCGCCGTTGAGCGGGAGGGTCGGGCTCCGGTTCGCGCCGGAGGACACGCCCGTCGGCATCTGCACGTCATCGGGAACCGTGGGGCCGAGCCTGAGCTTCGGGCTGGCCGACGCCGCCACCGTGGTGGCTCGGGACCCCGCCCTCGCGGACGCGGTCGCCACGGCCCTGGGCAACCGGATCCGGAGTGCCGCGGACCTGGAGCCCGCCGTCTCCTGGGCCGTGGCGGTTCCTGGGGTGCTCGGCGCCGTCGCCATTCTCGGGGACCGGCTCGCCGCGATGGGCGCCGTGGAACTCGTTCCCCTCGGCTCTTGACGGCGGGAACCGGAGCGAAGGCCAAGGACCTGGAAGGAGTCGAGGATGGGGATGGAAACGTCGAAGAACGTGCTGCTCGTCTTCCGGCCCGAGGTGATGTACCAGCCGGTGATCTACCGGTTGGCCAGGGAGTTCGACCTGGTGTTCAACATCCTGGAGGCCAAGATCCTCCCCCGCCTGGAGGGCCGGCTGATCCTCGAGCTCCGCGGGGATCCCGAGCAGGTGGCGCGGGGGATCGGGTACCTGGAAGCGGCCGGGGTCGAGGTGACGCCCATCGCCGAGAACATCAGCCGCGACGAGGAACGCTGCGTCCACTGCGGCGCCTGCACGGCCGTGTGCCGGACCGGCGCCCTGGCCGTCGAGCGGGAGACCATGGAGGTCGCCTTCTCCGCCGAACGTTGTGCGGCCTGCGGCCAGTGCGAGACGGCTTGCCCCACGCGGGCCCTCTCCGGGGTGAACATCGAGCGACTGGGGCCGGAGCCGCCGCCCGAGGGCACCTGACCTTCGGCGGCGAGGAGGACGACCTTGGAGCCCAAGAGAGTCTATCTCGACCACAACGCCTCCACGCCCCTGGCTCCGGAGGTGGCGGAGGCGATGCGCCCGTTCCTGCGGGAGGCCTTCGGCAACCCCTCGAGCGACCACTGGGCCGGCCGGCCCGCGCGCGTCGCCGTGGAGGCGTCCCGCCGCCACGTGGCCGGGCTGCTCGGGTGCGAGCCCGCCGAGATCGTCTACACCAGCGGCGGGAGCGAGGCCAACAACGCGGCGATCAAGGGGGTGTGGTTCGCCCGCGAGGGCGGCCGCGACCACGTCGTGACGTCGGCCGTCGAGCACCCGGCGGTGGTGGAACCTTGCCGCTGGCTGGAATCCCAGGGGGCGCGGGTCACCAGGGTGCCGGTGGACTCCACCGGGCGGGTGGACCCCCACGACGTAGCCCGGGTCGTCACGCCCGCCACGCTCCTCGTCACGGTGATGCACGCCCAGAACGAGGTGGGCACCGTGCAGCCCATCCCCGAGATCGCCCGGGTGTGCCGCGCCGAGGGAGCGCTCCTGCACTGCGACGCCGCCCAGTCGGTCGGGAAGATCCCCGTGGGGGTGGCGGATCTCGGGGTCGATCTGCTCACGGTGGCGGGTCACAAGTTCTGCGCGCCCAAGGGGGTGGGCGCACTCTACGTGCGCCCGGGAACCCCCCTCGCTCCCCTGCTGCACGGCGCCCCCCACGAGGGCGGGAGGCGCGCGGGCACGGAGAGCCCGCTCCTGGCCATCGGGCTCGGCGCCGCCTGCGCCCTGGCCGCCTCGCGCCCCGACGGAGAACGGGTGCGGGCCCTGCGGGACCGGTTCTGGGAAACGCTGCAGGAATGGCTCGGCGAGCGCGTGGTGCGCAACGGGCACCCCACCGAGACTCTCCCCAACACCTTGAACGTCTCCTTCGCGGGAGTCCGGGGCGCGGACCTCCTCCGGAGGCTCCCGGAAGTCGCGGCGTCCACCGGGTCGGCCTGCCACGCGGCCGACGCGAAGCCGTCGCCGGTGCACACCGCCATGGGCCTTTCCCCCGAGCGGTCGGCGGGCGCGATCCGTTGGAGCCTCGGCCGCTCCACGACCGAGGAGGACATCGACTACGTGCTGGAACGCCTGCGGAGCATCCTCTGACACGACCCGGCCTTCCACAGACCGGCATCTTCGGCCCATTCCGGAGCGAACGACGATGAAACCCCTGCACGCGATCCTCGCCGCCCTCCCCCTCCTCGCGACGGTCCCCGCCGGCGCCCAACCCGTGGAGCGGATCACGGTCGGCGAGGCCGTCACGGAGGCGCTGGAGAAGAACTACCAGGTCCTGCGCTCCCGCGAGCAGTTGTCCCGGCTCCGGGGCCAGGTGACCGAGGTGCGCAGCCAGCGGTTCCCCCAGGTGGAACTCCAGTCGAGCTACCTGCGGCGTTACGACGAAACCGTCCTGGACCGGCTCGACGGCTTCATCTCGCCGGACCCCACCAACGACTACAGCATCCGCGCGAGCCTCGACCAGCTGCTCTTCAGCTGGTGGCGGGTCGCCAACTCGATCGACATCGCCGTGGCGAGCCTGTCCCGGGGCGACCGCGAGGTCGCCTCCACCGAGCGGGAGGTGAAGCTTCGCGTCCACGAGGCGTTCTACTCCCTCCTCCTCGCCAACCGCCTGGTGGAGGTCGCCTCCGAGACCCTGGCCCAACGCGAACGACAGCTCGACGTGGCTCAGAAGAGGTTCGAGGCCGGGGTGGTGAACGAGTTCGAGGTGATCCGGGCCCGGGTCGACGTGGCCAACGCCCAGCCCCGGGTCGTCCAGACCCAGAACGCGGTTCGCCAGGCCCAGGCGCGCCTCAACAACCTGCTCGCCAGGGACCAGAGCGCCCCGATCGACCCCGAAGGCCGGCTGGAGTACGTTCCCCTCGAGACCCTGACCCTGGAAGAGGTCACGGCCAGGGCCATCGAGCGGCGCCCCGAACTCGCCGCGCTGCGCGTCAACCAGCAGATCGCGGAGAAGGACCTGGAGATCGCCCGCGCCGGCGACAAGCCCGAGGTGACCCTCCAGGCCGACTACGGGTATGCCTCCGAGGACTTCGAGAACCTCAACGCCAACCGGGAGGTCTGGGCGGCCGGGGTGTTCGTCCGGGTGCCCCTCTTCGACGGGTGGCGGACCCGGGGGCAGATCGCCCAGGCGTCGAGCCAGCTGCGGGACAGCCGAATCGCGATCGAGCAGCTCCGCGAGTCCATCTCCCTCGAGGCCAAGGTCTCGCTGGACGAGCTCACCGACTCGGAGCAGGTGATCCCGGCCACGCGGCTGAACATCACCCAGGCCGAGAAGGCCCTGGAACTGGCGGAGACCTCCTACCGCTACGGTGTGGCGACCTTTCTCGACGTCACCGACGCGCAGCTCTCCCTCACCGTGGCGCAGACGGACTACGCGACCGCCCTTCACGCCTACATGCGCGCCAAGGCTCGGGTCCTCTCCGTGATGGACGAGCTCTGACGGCGGAGTTCGCTTCCGGGCCCCCCGTTTCCCTCGGAGCCGGCACCGCCTCCCTCCATCCGCCTGCTTCTTGAATGCCGCTCCCCGTTCAGGTATAAGGCGCGGTTCACCCAGGCGGTCACGGCCCAGGGTCGGACCGCCTTCTCCTTGCTCCCGGGCTGCACCGGGGGCTCCCGACCCGAGAGGAGAGTTCGATGGCGGAAAAGTGGAGGCGGTACGAAACGTTGATGATCTTCGACCCCGGCCTGGGGCCCGAAGGCACGGAGGATCTGGTCCAGAAGGCCCGGGAGTACGTCTCCCAGGCGACGGGCCGGGTGTTGAAGACGGAGCGCTGGGGCGTGCGCGATCTCGCCTACGAGCTCAAGGGGCGGCGGAAGGGGTTCTACCTGCTGCTCGAGTACGCGGGCGTGCCGCGGGTGGCCACGGAGCTCGACCGGAGGCTCAACCTCCTCGACACCGTGGTGAAGTTCCAGACCGTGAAGCTCGAAGAGGCGGTGGACCCCGAGTCCCTCCCGGAGCCCGTGGAGATCCACGCCGAAACGGCTGCCAAGCCGGCCCAGGAGGCGGCCGCCGGAGCGGACGAGGCGAAGGGCGCGGCGGACGAGGAGTCGGACGAGGACACGGACGAGGGCGAAGACCAGGACGAAGACACGAACGAGGACGAGGGCTGAGGGCGCCCCGTGGCGTCCGGGTGACCCGGTCCCTTCCACGATCGAGGAGTTGCAGACATGGCTAGACCCGTACGCAGGCAGCGGCGCCGCAAGGTCTGCCGCTTTTGCAAGAACAAGGACATGGCCCTGACCTACAAGCAGCCGATGGTGCTCAACCAGTTCCTGTCCGACCGCGGCAAGAT